>NZ_JAGDXM010000001.1 GCF_023256435.1 Thermoplasma sp.
TGGAGATCGCTGCTTCAGGCTTGTACGGATGTCCGGAAAGGCAGATGTCTCTTCGCTGTAAGGAAGCTCCGATGCTTTAGCTTAGGTGTAGCTCACAATGCAGACAATTCAACTGAAAGTGATGATCAATTGTTCAAAAGGCTTATGGGTGAATGAAAAAAGGGGTGTAAAGACGTGGATAGGGGAAAGGTAAGATCGATAGTTCTGTACATAGTGATACTCGCAACAGTCATGGTTGCGTTGCTCGCACTGCTCTATACGGTCAGCTTATTCCATATAGTTCCGCTTAAATTTTCCCACGTTCTTTACGCCATTGTTATCGGCGTGATAATCTACGCAATAGTAAAGGTGATAGTGAAATACTTCGAACGTTTCTTCACAGCACATAAGGAGTACAGGCATCTTAAATATGTAACGTTCATCATAAGTCTCATCGGTTATTTCATAATAGCGCTGGCTGTTCTTGCCTCTCTGGGGATAAATGTCTCCTCGGTGATACTTGGTTCTGCTTTCATCAGCGCTGTCATCGGGCTTGCAGCTCAGACTGTTCTTTCCAACGTATTCGGAGGTCTGTTCGTCTCAGTGGTCAGACCGTTCAATGTTGGTGATCATGTGATAATTAATACATGGCAGTATGGTGCATTGCTGCCCTCCTATCCACCGAAATACTTCTCCAGAGACTTTATGGAGGCCTCGATGTACAGAGGCGTGATAATGGATATTTCAATGAACTATACCACGCTCCTTCTTGAATCTGGTGATATGGTGCGAATACCAAACGGAGTTGTTGTTCAGGCAGCCATAACAATCAGAAAGGGAATGGTAACTGTTCAGGCCAGATATGAAGTTCCCAAAACAATACCATTCGAAGAAATTGCTGGAAAGATCAAGGACCAAATAGCTGCTGAATACGATGTGAAGAATCTGGGGATATTCATAGACGAGAGCACAATAAATACCTATATCATGCTGATCAGAGGTGACTTTCCTGGGGAAGACGCCGATTCTATCAGAAGCTCAATACTTAAGAAGACTATGGCCGTAGTCGAACCTATGAAGACCCATTGATCCTTTATCTGTTGCTGCGACCGCCCCTGATCGATCCACTGTTGCTGAAAAACGCCGATATGTAATTTTCGGGTGTTTTTTCAAAATAAACGTTGAGACATTTTCCATCTATCCCGAGATCTGAGCAATCATGGGACTTAAAGGCAGGATAATTGTTCATCCCGTAATCGTATTCAAACTTCAATGACATTGTAAGTGAGTAAAAAGGCTTATCCTTATGCGCCGCGCAGAGCGCCAGTGGTAGTGTTCCCACCTTATGAATCAACGTGAGATCAGAGAGGACGGAATCTGAACCAACAACAACCGCATCGCTCATTGCAACTGCAAGGCACATTTCCGCATCTGTCGTAATGTATACATCCTTGCCCAAGTTGGCGATCTTTGCCGCCATGATGCGTCCCTCGAGCATGGGCCTGCTTTCAAGCACATATACCTTCTTCACATTATCAGATGACCTGATAAATTCCAGCACGTTGTGGCTATTGCTCATTGTTGTTATTACCTCGGTATCGATGAATTTAACCGCATTCGCTATTGATAAATGCTCCTGACTGAGAATGGTATCCCTGAAGTCTTCCGGTGACATTGATGCATCATTCAAAGCCAACTTTGCTGCGTTTCTGACCAATGCCATACCGATGAAGGCATCGCTTATCGCTTCAGCATATTTGACGTCTGGATTTCTTCTAATGAAAGAGAAAACCTTGATGGATAGATCAACCGATCCAGATGTCTTATCATTGATTATTCTTCTGAGTTCGTCCACAGCCTCCTTCATATGAACACCTACCACAGCTTGTGTTATGTCCTTAAATTCAAACCAAGGTTATGGAATATCCAAAGCTTATGGAATCTCCTGGATTAACAAGCCTGAGGCCTATACCATTGTTGAATGCATCAACGGCGGACATCATCGGTTCTATTGCAACTGATCTCCCAGCTGCATATTTTCCGTTATATATCACAAAGAAAGGCATATTGTGCTTTGATATCCTGATTCTACGCTTTCCCGTATTCAGGAGTATATCTGAATCTGCAAAAAATTGGTTATCAAATGTATTCTTATAACTGTCAGCTTCAAGAATCATCTTTTGCATTTTACCTGTGGGAAAGTATCCTTCATACTCCATTTTCCATACGGTCTTAGGGTCCTCTATCTCCCATCTGTTTTCATAGAGAAAGTATGGATGAAAACCAGCTGCAACCGGGCATCTCGTGTTTCCATCATTTATGACATTAACCTCACATTTATATGATTTACCAGTGATCGTGTGTCTTATTTTGACGTTGACGTGTGATGGGTATTCCGATCCTCCCTGGATATCGGTTTCCATCTCAACGGAATTATCGTCCATATGAGCGATCGCAAAGGATCTGTTAAGTAAAAGTCCGTGTATGCTATTGTTGCCCTCATTCTTTGGCAGATTGTACTCTATCCCATCTATGACATATTTTGCATTTCTTATCCTGTTAGCATATGGGAACAGGAATGCAGATCCAAAATGTGTCGGAATATCATCGTAGGATCGCATCAATATGTCCGTACCATCAAGCATTAGTGAGTCCAGATGAGAACCTATCTCCGATACCGATATCATACTATTATCGTATCTGACTTCCATTAGCATATAGAAGTCAGTCTTAGATTGAATATAATATTTGCCAAATCTATTTGGTCTGGAGAAACGTTGATTCAATATGAAACAAACCTATTCAATATTTTAAATAAAACAATATCTGCCACGCAATTCAGCGTGACAGTGTAATCTCTATGGACGAAACGTTAGAACTTCCCCTCTCTCCCTGAAGGGTTTCTGTATCCAGTTTAATCTCCTCGTATTTTGCGTCTGGTATGAATTTGTGCCTTGTAATCTCTGCAACATCTACTGCCTTGCTGATAGTCTTTCCACGTGCTTTTATTATTATTTTATTGGCGTTATTGTTGAACTGGGTGACCACTGCAAGTACGTAGTTCATTGTCGGCTTTTTTCCTACAAAGATTATGTTCTCCTCTGCCATTTTTGATCACTACTGATACGGATTTCTGCTTAATATATAACAGTATCGCAGAGTGACATTGACTTATTGATCCTTTATACCCACAACTTCAAACGTTGGAAATCTATTCTTTGTTGGATTCGCTTTGGATGGTTATATCCTGAATCTTAGACGCGTTTGTTTATGGATATGAGGACGATTTAGCGGTTAATAAGAATAGGCAAATCATTCCATGGCCTGCCACATTGATATTGGTGTTTAGTAGGTTTCTATAGGGATCTGTTTTGGTACCCGATTGCTACATAATTGCTATATTCGACCTAGATTATTGTTCATTATGGAAGAAAAAAATGCCCTTTTGATTGGTGCCAGCGAGACATTCGGATTTTTCACGGCAAGAAAACTACTTCATGCTGGCTTCAAGGTAACGATCAACTCAAGGAACGAAGACAAACTCTCCTCAATGAAGCATGAACTTGAGTCTGAAGGTGAAATCCATTACCTGACTGGCGATGTATCCAGCGCATCAACTCTGAAGTCAATAATGGATCGATATGGAGATAGCGGACTCGACGCAGTAATCTTCGGCCTGGGAGGCTATGATGCAGATGATATAGAGAATCCAAGGAGCCTGAGGGAGATGTTTGAAAACAACGTCTTCCTACCGTTTGAGACATTCTCCGCGATCCTGAATATAATGCGCAATCCTTCATCAGCAATATTCATCAGCAGCATCTACTCCAGCCTCATCGTATCAGATCATTCATTATCATATTCAGGAAGCAAGGCCGCACTTAACAGAATGGTTGCTTCCTCCGCCAAGATGCTTCTCAAGAGAGGAATACGCGTGAATGCCGTGATGACGACTTCCATGGAGGAAAAACGGCATACCGAGAGATCCATTCTTTTCAATCCTGGGAAGCAATCCATAGATCCGGATCTCGTGGCAAATGTTGTGACCTTCCTTGCTGAGGAAACGTCCATGGGGATAACGGGATCTGTTATTACCGTGGATCAGGGATTCTCACTTAGATAGCATAAATCCATCATTTTGCTATGATCGCTTGGGTGAATAGAGAAGAAAGTATGATACCAGTCCGGAAAACAGCAGTAGCAGCGATACAACTATCATTCCAAGAAAAATGTGCCCTGGTGACACAAAGAGAGATCCAAGAAACACGGGAATCACGGCTACACCAATGTTTGTGGCTACGCTGAACATCGCTGTTGAGAATCCTGCGTCCTCAGGTTTAGGAGAATAGTATGTGACTGAGGTCATTGCCATGGACCAGTAGGCGTTTCCGAAGAAGCCAAAGAGGAAAAAGAGGATCCCGATCAGGTAAAGAGATCTTGAAAACTCAAGAGAGATCATCATGGAGAATCCAAACACAAAAGCCATCGATCCCGTGGAAACAAGACCGTATTTTAGGTTCTGATTCCTACCGAAGAGAGGCGGCAGCACCATTGCACCGACAGCAGATCCGAGGAAGGCAAGGCCACCAAAGAGACCACCAGCCTCTAAGGCTGTTGACACCTTGAATCCATGGAGTATAAGCACGGATGATGCTATGCTTCCAAACATGACCGACATTGCTGATATCGTTAGGCCAACATACCAGTTCTTCAACATACCGATCTTGAACAAACCTTTGAATTTGCGTGGAGAGTAATAACTTGGAAATTTACCTTTGAATATCAGGAACATGATCGCTATGATGAAGGCCGCGATGGCTGGAATTTCAAGAACGGCATCAAGAGGCAGAACAATGATCATATATGGCGTCAACAGGGCGCCGATGGCCATGCCAAGAAACAGAGATCCAACACTGAAGCCTATCAGACTATGGCTTCTAGAACCTCCAAATACCTCGGCTATGCTCCCCACGGGTGCCATTGCCAGCGGGTATCCTATTGCTGCCAATATCGAGAGGAGGAGAAACGGAATATAACCTTGTAATACCGGTCTCAGACCCAGACCTATGACTGTCAACACCGCTGACGCCAGTACAGAGTTCCCAACCTTCCCTTTGAATGATAGATAACCTGCGAGCAATCCGAATACGACCATGGTGTATCCATATGCAGAGATTATGACAAGCAGATCAGATGGTGATGTATGTAGGATCCTTGTGAGATCCGGAATTATCGGTGCAATCATGAACCAGCCAAAACCTATGAAAAACAGCAACGCAAGATATAGGCCAAATATTCTATTATTCCCCTTTTCAACCATGGTGACTGCCCTTGGATACTTTTCCGCATCGCGCAAGAGAATATCAATCTATCTTATCTTTTGTTACATAAATCGGATTATACAAGGGAAGCATATTCTGTAACCTTTGTACGAATCCGGAAATGCGGCATGATTGAACATGTGATGTCATCCTAACCCCCCGATCATTGAGATTTATACTGCATTGGATCAAACGATCCCTTGTAAAATAGCTTTATTGAACGATCCTTGAGGGATTCCATGAGACTAACATCAAACTTCCCGGAAAATTCAATATAGAAATAATATTTCCAGATGTTGTTTCTAAGAGGCCTGGAATATATCATATTCATATTTATGTGTCTATCTGAAAAGACTCCGATTAGATTATAAAGGGAACCAGGTTCGTCCGGTATGATCGACATGATTGAATGCCTGCTCCCATCAGTCTTTCTTTCCTTGGATATCACAATAAATCTAGTTATGTTTGGTGTATCTTGATCGATCTTTACCATGTGCTTCAGTTCGTATTCCACAGCGGCCCTTTTTGAACATAGTGCGGCACTCTTCTCATCCCTGCTTGCAAGATCTGCAGCTTCTGACGTGCTAACCGTTCTAATTACCTCGATATTACCCAACTTCTCTAGGAATTCTCTTGCTTCTGCAATTGCGTGCGGATGGGAATACACTCTTTCGATGTCATTTATCTCTACCTTTGATGCAAGAAATATCTCTATAGGAAAATCTATGGATCTGGTGATGTAGACACTGTCATGTCTGAAAAGTCCATCCAGTGTTTCGTTCACCGGCCCTTCTATGCTGTTTTCTATCGGGACAACACCATACTGATCAGTTTCCACTACCTTCTGGTAGATGGCGCTTATCGATCTCTCTGGTTTTACCTCTTTCCCCAGAGCTTCAGCAACCTCATGTGAAAAGCTACCCCGCGGACCAAGATAGAATATCGTTTTATCAGACATCTCCATGCGAGGGGCGGGATTTGAACCCGCGAACCCCTTCGGGACAGGATCTTAAGTCCTGCACTGTTGGCCTGGCTTAGTTACCCTCGCGTTTCTGCGATACATATATCACATAATAATCTTTCCGGGATCGACCTGATGCTGACGTTATAACCATTGCTGTCATATCAAAAACTCAGGAACATTAATATCTCATAACCATATGAGGTCATATGGCATTTCCCGGTGGCAATTTTCCAACAGATGGTGAGCTTGTTGAATTTGAAACGGAAGAGGAACCAAAATGGATCACAGTAAAATTGAAGGATGGATCCGTCCTGCAGATAAAGATGGAAATAGTTTCAATTCTCAGAAATGGAAATGATCCCAACACAGGAATACCAAATTATATGATACAGGCCACCAATATAATACGGCTTGTAAAGGTGCCGAAGGAGCTCATAGTGAAACCGAAGAAAGGAAACGAGCAGGGCGGCCAGCTCTATAGATGATCTGAAATGTTCCCCTAGCTAAAGCCTAGAGCTTCTTTGTAGGTATATCCGTTATTTACCTCTCATCCGAGTCCTCAGATCTTCCCATAAGCGAAGAGACATACGTTCACACAGGTATGTTTTTATAAAACAAAGAACCGATATATTGAGGCGTATACTAATACAGTGCAAGTCTTATTCCCATAAATCTTACAAAATTATCATTGAATTTTTCATATGCTGGGATCCTTGTATTACATCTTTAAATAAAAGTTAGTGGTTTGTGGGAAGCAGTAATTCTCCTTCTTCGTAAAGAGATGCACGGATTTCTCCCAATGGAAATATTTATAGATTGTCTTCCCACATTCATTTGCATCATCCACGATGGCTAAGTGAACGATACTTGAGTGGGATCGGTGCGATCCGAAGCTTCAGCTGAGGAGTAGCTCACAGACCTGAGTTTACGGCCCAGAAATCAGTAACTTTCGCATAAATATGTTGGTAAATCACTGTTCCATTCTGGGGGCGAGCAGGAAAAGCCCCTTTATCTTTGCATCAGGATTCTGATCAAGACTGAATTCTACAGACAGCGGATAATCATCTCTGAAGCTCAACTTCAGCGAATCGGTGGAGGATATTGCCTTTATGAACTTGAGCAGATATTCCAGAGGATATGAGCTTTTTATCGTGGTATTGCATGACATGTCCGTTATCATATCCTTGGGCAGTATCATCTCTGATTCTTCCGACTCAGAATGTGAATATGCCTTGAAGCCGTCCGGAGATAGCGTGAACCTGATGGAGTCTGATATATCCTCAGCGGCTCTCAGCCCTCTCTCAAAATCTGACTTTTTGACAACAGCATAGTACTCTGATGTTATGTTTGGTATCTTCGGAGTAACTATGGTGGATGGATCGAGCAGTGATATGCTCTTATTTATGGTTCCTAGCTCAAATTTAAGCTTCTCACCATCCTTGGTTATGCCCACGTTCTCGGAGGAGTTTGCCAGCCTTATCACCGATTTCAGTCTGTCTATATCAAGAGCGATCTCCTCCTGCCCATCGATATGAAACTCCACAAATGCCTCCTTTGGAACTTCAAGTCTTATCATCGCCACATGGGCTGGATCGACTGCGGTAACGCTCATACCGCTGTCGTCAACCTTGAACTTTGCCTCGGATACTATCGTACTCAGTAAATCCGTTATTTCCTTAAGATTCCTCACGGAAAGATTCAATCTGATCATATCACAACACCATTCATACAGCTTCTTCGATTAGTCCATTACCTTACTGATGGAAGTGAATCATGTTCATCGAACATGCAACACGTCCTCAATGCAGTTTTCTCAACGATCGATCAACCGCAAAAACAGATAATGCTGAAAAATATAAATTTTTGTTTCCATAGGGCTGCAGGTATATTTTACAGTCTGAACCAGACCGTCATGCGCCATTACTTTTCCTCCCTGGATCGGTGCGTATAATGGCATAGATCATGACCACTATGACTATGGATATAGCCAGAAACTGAAGCGAAAAACGAGACATGGCCGTTATGAAATAGAATGATGCGCCACCGAGTATGGAACCGTAGAGTACGGAATACGCGAACGACCTCGATCTGTCCATCGATCTGTTTCCGTTTCTGTACGCCGCGACAATTATAGATACCATGGATACCACAAAACCTCCGATAAGATAGGAGTTTATAGGTATGGTGAAGGTAGCAAGGGGGAGACTGAATTCATAACCGTAAACAACGAGCGTGTACATTGCTTCGTATTCCATGAGCTCAACGTACATATACGACGTGAAAAACGGATAGCCCGTTTCCCTGAAAACTATGAAGGCCGCCATAAGATCCAGAAATGTAAGGGATGAAAATGCCATCAGCGTTATCACTGAATAAAGCTTCCCAGCAAAGATGCCCTCAAGGAGCGTCACTATGCCTATGACGAGCGTGATGGAAACCATGAAGGGCTCATTGACCGGCGTACCAATTACAAGGTATCTCTTCGATATTGCACCTGATACCGATGCGGCCCATATCAGTATAGATACCGCAGCTATCAAAATGGCAGCGGGATATACAAAACCGCGAATACTCTTGCCAAGAAACCGCCTTAAGATGGGTAAAAATGCAAACAGAAAGAGGATAAACGGATTCGCATAGGAAAATGTGCGTGGGAGTATATAGATAGCCATGATTATGGCAGGCATCATCACGCCAAAATTGACGAGATTTCCTATTATCGTTTCCCTTGATGCTGTATCCATTCACTCACCCATATTTGTCATCTTTGCATAGAGGTATGAGGAAACCAGCTTGCGATATGCATCCTTTGTTCCAACAACCTCTGTTCTGAACCCAAAGCGTCTCATTATCTCTCTCTTCTTCTGCATTATACTGTTCTGCTTGTGAAAGAGAGTTGTTCTCAGCGTCCTGTTTTCATCACCTGTGATGACGAACTCATAAGGATTAACTATGAAGAACATGGCCTTGAATGAACCGATCAAATCCCTAACTGAAGCAGGATCCTCGTCATACTCGAATGAGCTTATTATGAACATCATAGTTGTTTTCTTGATCTTTCTTCTGAGAAAATCAATAGATGTCGCAAGAGAAAATGATCCTGATGGTCTGAGATCTGATATTACTTTCTGCAGGTTTTCTATGGGTGCTGCAGTTCTCTCTGGCGGAATGTACACATTTACCTCCGATGACCATATGAGATAACCCACACCATCCTGATTCTTCCTTATCTTATATGATGTCTTTATAACATCAGCCATGATGGAGTCGAACATCCTCTTTCCATCATGACCCTGGTTCATGCCGTTCCCATAGTCAATCAGAAAGAGAACATCCATTATGCGCTCCTCCTCCATCTGCTTAACATAGATGTCATCGCCCTTCATTTTACCCAGCATGGACCAGGCAACGTACCTGATCTCATCTCCCGGCACGTATTCTCTCAGCGTGAGAAAATCGTATCCCTGTCCTGCCTTCTTGTTATAGTGTATGCCGGTATAGTAGAGCATATTGCTTATGCGTTCGCTTCTGGCTGCCATTATTTCACTGAGCGCAGGAGCCACCTTCAGATCCACCATTCTAGAAACCTCAGCCCTTTCAACAGACAGACGCATCCCATCCTCCGTGTAAACAGAGACTGGGCCCAGCCTGTAACGTCCTATCGTGTTTGGCGTAACTATGAACTTCCTGACCACCCTTTCGAACGGCTTCAGGGAAAGGAAACCCTCAAAATCTCCTGCCATCTTGAATGTATCAGACGAATAGACATAGTAATGAAACGACGTGGGCGAATTGTTCTTATTGAGAAAGGCTATGGTGAATTCCTTTGGTGAGAATTTTCTTGCCTTCTCGTTCTCCGCAGATATATCGACCTCTATGTTTCTCACAAGCCTTGCAGTGGTGAGATTGAAGATGAGTATATCTGAGGCGAAGACAAAGAAGAGTATGATTGAAAAGATTATGTAATACTTATAACCAAGGAGTATGGATTCGAAGATGTTGTATACGGACGCACTAAGAATTAGATAACCAGACTTTCTTATCATTTCGGAACCGATACCTCTGAGATCACACGATCAATTATTCGCTTGACTATCAGCTTTGGATCATCTGTCTCATCCATTATCGCTTCAGGTTTCAGTATAAGCCTGTGATTGAGGATCTCAAAGGCCATGAAAGTTATGTCCTCAGGTATCACATAACTCCTGCCGCTTATCAGCGCATTGGCCCTCGCTGCTTTCATGTACTTTGCAGTGGTTCTAGGGCTGGCGCCAAGGTATACAAGTTCATTCTCGCGCGTGCGTCTCATCAGATCCACCAGATACTGTTTTATCTCATCCGATATGTAAACGTTGTCCACCTGAGATCTGAATTCCAGGATCTCGTCCGGCATAAGCACAAGCGAAGGATCTTCGTATTTTCCTATGGAATTCAGTATATTCAGTTCCTCTTCTCTGCTTGGATATTCGAGATAGTATCTGAACAGAAAGCGGTCCATAAGAGCCTCGGCAAGTGGAAATGTTCCTTCCTGCTCTATAGGGTTCTGGGTAGCTATCACGAAAAATGGCTTCGGTAGAGGGTGCGTCTCTCCACCTATTGTAACCTGTGTCTCCTCCATCGCCTCCAGCAGAGCAGACTGCACCTTTGGTGGCGTCCTGTTGATCTCATCAGCCAAAACCACATTGGCGAATATTGGGCCTTCCTTGAATTCCATTTTTCTTGATTCTATGTTAAACATTATTGTGCCTGTCACGTCTGATGGAAGCATATCCGGTGTGAACTGGATCCTCCTGAACTTCATCTTGGTGTGCCTTGCAAATTCGTTGGCGAGCATGGTCTTTGCCAGACCCGGCACCCCTTCCATGAGCATGTGATTGCCTGTCAGTAGCGCTATGAACATGAAACGTACTATTCGTCTGGATCCTATCACGCGTTTCCCTATACTTTCCTCTATACTTATGACCGTATTTCTCAGATTTTCAAGGTCTTCCGCCGCTTCCATAATCCTCACCAAGTATTAGCTTATCAAACTTCATTCTGGCAAGCTGATCATATATTCTCGATATCTCAGAAAATATACGCTCCCTCTCCTCTCTTGCCCTCTTTCTCCTTCTCCTGCCGGGAGAGTTTAACATTTCAGTGTATTTTTTGTATTGTTTTATGTAATATTTGTACTGTTCGATTATATCCTTGACCGATTCAAAATCCTTCGAGACCTTATTCATGTAATAATCAATGTCATTGTCTCTGACATGGGGGTATTCCTGATTTATATAATTATCTGGAACGTTGAATTGCTCCTTTTTCTGACTGTCTGTTGGATAATCATCTGGAACTCCACGTTTTGAATAATGTCTCACGACGAACACCATTATGAAAAGCATCACGGCAGGGATAAGAAAACGGAATATGACCAGTGGGTAGGCTATTATGTTGGAAAACATGGTACTAAGTATTGACATTCGTGTCCTCACCTCTGAAATACAGCTTGGTTATATCCATATAGTTATATATCCCGGTCAGACGATCGATGATATCCCCGCTATCCTCTATCGCAGAATCAGAATATTTAGCCCGTTCGTAATAGAGAAGATAAAACTCGGTAAGCTTGACAAAACAAGCGACCTTAGGATCGGTTGATGTTAGATCGATGCCAGAAATGCGATCTACTATGAATTTACCGTCAACAATGGCTTCCTCAGGAAGATCTATTCCGAGACCTTTCAGCGTTTCGACTATGAAGGATCTTTCGCCATTCTGCCCGAGCGCCTGAACACCAAAATATCTGATATAGTCATTTTTTACCTCAGAATACGCCGATATTATCGCATCCTTTACCTTTCCTTCTGTTATGTTCTTCCTGGCGGATACTATGGTCGGAACATCACCCACAGTCTTTACCTTTATGACGGTCTTCACCTCTTCCTTGACCCTTTTACGACCAAAGTTAAAAAGTGATTTCTTCTGCTTCTTCTGAGGTTCAGAATTGAAATCTATCTTTGCCTGCTTATCATCATCTGCCAATCAGATCACCTCTATGCTGGTTTGATATTCCTGTATTGTACCATTTAAATATTGCCTGTAATACTTGGTGAAATCAGCCGCAGGATAGTTTATTATAACGACTATCTCGGATGACGGATTTATGTAAATATTTCCGATAGTAACATTATCCGAATTTATTGGCTCTGTTACGTTAGGCATGCCGTTCGTTTCAATGTACATGGTGGTATTGTTTATTGATACGTTGAAGCCTATAAATGTTATATTGTGTATGTATCCGGTTACGAAGGCGCTCTGGCTTCCGGTTATGTTAAATTGATTAATAACAGTAGAATTATCTATTAGCCCGTATACATGCTGAGATTTGAAACTTTTAACTACGTTCGTAACATTGAATACAACTGTTCTCGTTGTAAACGTTGAATTCAGCTTCACAGCTGTGGAATTCACAGGATTCACATTTGAAACTTTAAGGAAGGCTTTGAATTCATATGTACCGGCGGTCAACAGATAGGCAACTTCAGTCTTGACCGTTCTGCCAGTGTAGTTCACAGAGGGCGAGACGCCTGATCCTGAGAGGATAGAGAAATACCATGAGGTTACTGACTCGTTTTCCACAACGATCAGGTACGGTTTCAGATCGGATGAAATGCTCATATTCGAAGAAAGCTGAGTGTAGTTGTGGAACGGCAGGAACGATGCGTTGCTGTAGGTGAAAGTGTAATTGGATCTTGGCAGAGTATAATTCACATACAGTCTGCTGCCGTTATCTGCAAGCGATGGTTTTATTTCGAAACTGCCCCCATTCATGATTATATTTGCTTCGGGTATTCTCTGACCGGTCAGATTGAAGAACCTCGAGTAGTTGTATAGATCAAATGAAAGCCTGTATAGCGTTCTGTTTATCAGATTTACGTTTTCATGCGTATCTGCAGTGAGGTTTACGCTCAGGTTCCCCTTGTAATCAAGGAAATAAAACCTCATGTGATAATAACCCGAATAATACAGAGTCAGATTATCTGTACCAGCTGCGCTCGTATTCCCAAGGTACCTGTATTCCTTCGTGTCAAATATCATGAACATTTCAAATTCCGAATTATCTACTGTTCTACCATTGTCAACGAATGTTAGGTTCAGGTATAGCATCTTCACACCGCTTATGGACGATGCATTCAGGCTTGGACTGTATGATATAGGTACGGAAAGAGGTGTGGATTGCGATATTCCCACTCCAAGAGATGCTGCAGGAGTAAGATTTTTGGTGATGACCGTATTGCTTGATATACTTTCGTTGAATTTTTCAGTGATATATCCAGGCGAACTGATACTAAATGTGTAATTCCCCTGCATGAGTGAAATATTACCGGATCCATTGAAGGAAAGGTTAGCCACAGGAACACCGCCTGAGTATACTGTAATGTTATAGGGAATTGGGCTTGTGTAATTCCCAATGTTGAACCTAACGTTATCGGAGGATCCGGGAAGGGGAACAAAGACAAGATTATGAACCGTAATGGCCTTCAATATCGCCACTGAAAAATTATCAGGATAGAATCCCGGTGCGTATGCGGTGAAATTGTAATACCCTTCCGACAGGAGCGTTATATTATAATAGCCGAGATTGTTTGTTCTGTTTATGATGTAAAAACCTGTTCCCTGAACTGATATTGTGAAATTTATGTAATGATTCGTTATGGGAATGATAAGACCGCTGTCGTTGTAATATGCTAAGCCTCTTAATACGTAAATTCCGCTGGAATTTGCTATTATGCTTGACTGGTTCATGTGCGATATTATGGACGACTGCTTACCACCAAGTATGGGATCAGCCACAGGCAATGTTATGTTGACATTGCTGACGTTTGATGTCACCATCAGGGTAGCATTTCCATATCCATATCCTGGCGCTGTGGCAAGTAAAAGGACAGGGCCGGCACTGACGTTTATAGTGTAAAATCCAGTTGCATTGGCGTAAACGTAGGTACCGTCATATATAACCTGGGCGCCACCCACGTTATTGCCTTCAGTGTTCTTAACAAAACCAGAAACAACTATGTCTCTGATTCCAGACGAGTACAACGTTATGTTCTGGAAAAGATTCTTTCCGTTCACTGTGATCGTCTCAGGTGTTACGTTAGCCGCAAAACCTGGTTTCGAAACACTCACAATATATGTACCATTATAGAGGCTAGCTTCATAGCTTCCCACGGAATTGGATTGAGCCTCGATGCTCTTTCCATGCGTGAAGAACAGGAATACATCTGGTATATGTGTGCCATTAAAGATCGTGAATCCATGTACATAATATTTTTCAGATGGCCTGAAACTAAGATTCAGCCATACGGTTCCCGATGTTATAAAATTGAAGTAATGATAGACTGTGTTGTATCCATATACAAAAAATGCCAGGTTGGCCCTTCCTGTTTTCAGTACGCCTATCCGGTAATATCCATTGGATGAAACGCTGTAATACGTGGAATATGGACCAGCAGCTACAGTCAGGAGCGTGTCTGAAATCTTGGCCCCGGAAGTACCGTTTAAGATGTAACCCTCAATCCATATAGTTCCGTTTCCAGTAGGTATGAAGTAGGATGAGTTCAGACCAACGGAATACTTATTGATACTTTGATTCATGAATATTATCTGTTCCTTTGGCATTTTGTTTATCTTCATGTGTATTGGATTGCCCGTAGGATAACCTACATTTGCAAAGGCAAATATTGACGAAAAGATAATAATACCCAATACGACCAAAGCTAGATATTTAGGAGACAATATCAAACTACCGCAATACCATATTTAAATTTTTCTACGCTGTTATCATTTCCTGAACCAATCATCCTGTGTTCGATCCAAAAGATATCATCCCTTCGTTTAAAAGAGAAGGTGGGGTTTGGGGGAAGCTGTGAATCTCAACAGCTTTAGCGATGAGATACACGGACTTCCCTCAATGTAGAGTTTTT
>NZ_JAGDXM010000045.1:0-7414 GCF_023256435.1 Thermoplasma sp.
GACCATATCCATATCCCTTGCCTTCACCCTCCTGTTGATATTCACCGGTATCTACGCTGGATCTTCGCTTGCGTCTGCTAGATCTGAGAAAAGATGACATCTAGAATCTCTCTATCGATACGCATACGGCACACGCCATCGATAGGACAAAATTAAAATGGAGATATATTTTAGTTTCAAGATGGATTTCAAGGAATTTGGAAAGACCGGGGAAAAAGTTTCGAGGATCGGCATAGGCACGTATTACGATGTTAGATGGATGTTTCTTGCCAGGCTTGGAAGAAGGCCTGGTTCGGAGATGAAGATCCTGGCAATCAGAACTGCAGTGGAGAACGGCGTGACGCTCATCGATACCGCCGAGGTATACGGGAGTGAGGATCTGGTCGCGAGGGCCGTAGACGGCGTGCCCCGCGAAAATCTATTCATAGCCACGAAGGTATGGATAACTCATCTATCCTATGATGCCACAATAAAGGCATGCAGGCGCAGCCTTAAACGTTTGAATACAAAATACATCGATCTCTATCAAATACATTTTCCGTCCCCAGTCGGGGATATCGGGGGCACATTGAAGGCGATGGAAAAGCTGGTTGACGACGGTCTGATTAGGTATATCGGCGTTAGCAATTTTAATCTTGACCAATTAAAACGTGCAATGGAACTCATGAACAGATACGAAATAGTCAGCAATCAGGTACATTATAGCCTGAGGCACAGGGATCCTGAAAAGGATATGATAAGGTTTGCAGATCAGAACGGCGTGGCAATACTCGCTTGGTATCCTTTAGAGCATGGTGAACTCGTTAAGGACGAGGCCTATCCCGAGGTTTTTCTCAGGGAACTGCGTACCAGATACCCTGATGTTAAAGCCTCACAGATAGCCTTAAGTTATCTGATGGACGCAAACAGATACGTGTTCCCAATACCGAGGGCCTCAAATCCGGATCATGTGAAAGAAAATATAGCAAGCGTCAATTACAGACTGTCCGAGGATGACATAAGAATCCTCAGGGAGCATTTCAGCTGACAGCAGAAAATAAGGTCAGCGCGTCCAGGCTTAGCTCTGATAGATGTAAAAGATCGATATGAAAGATTTTACGGTTCATTTCCTTTTGAACATTCCAGGTCCGATCGGTATGCTGTCTGGCCTCAACGAGTTTATCACTATTGCAAAGCTTGTGTATGCGGCGAAAGCGGCAGCCAGTATACCGAAATATCCACCGGCGTGCGTCAGCGCCATAGAGGAATAGATTGATCCGGCACCAAGGGTGAAGAACGCCATAAACAGGAAGAAAAATGTTAGGTTGAGAGTCAGCGAGGCCATCATTGCCCCGACCCACATATAAAGTGTGAATATGCCCCAGAGTATCAATGCCCAGCCTACCGCGGCAGGAGGAAGAGACGAAACAAGATGCAAATCAACCATTATAATCATGATCGCATAGAACATCCAGAAAGATCCGTAGCTTGTGAACGCTGTAAACCCGAAGGTGTTGCCTCTCCTCATCTCCCAAGAACCCGTTATGAGCTGCGCAAGCCCGCCGTAAGCGATAGCCAGTGGCACGACGACCCCAACTCCATCCGAACCTATGAAACCGGCATTTATGAAGCTCAGCAGAAAGGTCGTGAAGGCGAATCCAGCCAGACCAAGGGGAGCGGGATCAGCGCTCAAAACCTTTTCGAATGTGTTCTCCATCATCTCAATCGCCCATGGCCTCACCCTTGAAGCTCTCGATGGCGCTTCTGATCTCGTCAACTGATGAGGAATCCTCCAGCGTGGTGAGATCGCCAGGTATTTGGTTGAGCGCAACTGCCTTAACCACTCTCCTCATGATCTTACCACTTCTTGTCTTAGGTAGCAGCTTTACGAGTCTTATCTCATCCGGAACATATATTGGGCCAAGGTCCGCCCTGATTCGCCTGCGTATCTCTGCGATCAGTTCATGCTTATCTGCAGTGGCATTTCTCGGCACCACGAACGCGGATATAGCTTCTCCTTTAACAGGATCGGGCTTTCCAAAAACAGCGGCTTCCACAGCCAGCCCCGTGGCAACGATCGCATCCTCGATCTCAATGGTACCAAGGCGATGGCCGGACACGTTCATGACTTCGTCTGATCTTCCAAGAAGCCAGTAATAGCCGTCCTCATCTTTAACAGCATAGTCTCCGCAGTAGTAGTATCCTGGGAATTTTGAGAAGTAAGTTTTCACGTACCGATCATCATCGTTGTTCACGGTCATAAGCATGCCTGGCCATGGTTTGCGAAAAACGATATAACCTTTCTCTCCAGGTCTAGTTTCGCCACCGTTTTCGTCCAGTATAACCGGGTCAACGCCCGGCAAGGGGAACGTGGCGGATCCTGGTTTAAGCGGAGGAAGGCCCAGGCCCTTCTGCGGTGCTATCATGAAGCCTCCTGTTTCTGTCTGCCAGTATGTATCAATTATGGGGCATCTTGAGTTACCTATGACATCATAGTACCATTTCCATGCAGCCGGGTTTATAGGTTCTCCTACAGTTCCAAGCACCTTGAGCGTGCTGAGATCGTGTTTCTGCGGATATTTCTCTCCAAATTTCATAAGGGTACGTATGGCCGTAGGCGAGGTGTAGAGTATGTTGACCCTGTACTTTTCTATAATCTCCCAGAGCCGGTCTGGCTCAGGATAGGTTATTGAACCTTCATACATGATGCTTGTCAATCCTAGCATGAGGGGCGCGAATACTATGTAGCTATGTCCTGTTATCCATCCAATATCCGCTGCACACCACCATCTGTCGTCTTCGTCCGGATCGAATGCCCACTTCAGCGTATTCGTGACCCATACTGAATAGCCTCCGGTACTGTGAACAGCTCCTTTGGGCTTACCGGTCGTTCCAGAGGTATAAAGTATAAAGAGAGGATCGTTGGCATCCATATGCTCAGGTTCGACATAGGTATGCGAATCTCCAACAATTTCATGATACCATATGTCTCTGTCCTCCGTCATATTGATTTCATTCTTCGCATGCTTTATGACGATCACGTTTCTTACCGTGGACGTCATCTCAAGCGCTTCATCGGCTATCTTCTTCAGCTCAACTATCTTTCCATTCCTGAATCCGCCGTCTGCGGTTATGAGCAGAACCGCCTTGGAATCGTTTATTCTCTCCGCGAGTGCTCCTGCACCGAATCCGGCAAATACAAATGAAAATACTGCCCCTATCCTGGCGGCAGCAAGCATTGCCACCGGGGCCTCGATGATCATTGGGAGATACAGGACTATTCTGTCTCCCTTTTTTACCCCCAAGTTTAGCAGCGCTTTGGCTAGATTATTGACTCTGCGGTAGAGGCCGTCGTATGTAACTATCTTTTCTTCTCCGTTCTCCCCAACCCATATATAAGCTGCTTTATTCCTCCTGTGTCTTTCCAAATGTCGATCCACGGCGTTGTAGGATACATTCAGTTTGCCTCCAACGAACCACCTGTAAAATGGTTTTTTAGAATCATCCAGAACCTTACTCCATCTGGTGTACCATGTGAGAATTTCAGCTTGTTTTGACCAGAAGTTTTCTGGATCATCAAGCGATTTTCTATATATTTCAGCATACACGTTCATTCCTGGATTGTATACTTCATCCATTGGCAGCGTGCCCTTTTGGCTTTCCATATGTTAGCATATGTTAATTATATTTATAGTTTTTGAAAACAAATAATATTTCCTTGCGATAAATATATTATAAGCAATTCGTATAATATAATTATAATAATTTAGATATTCGAAACAACGAATAGTGATCGACGCATAACTGGCAATTGAGTGATCCCTATTCGGCGCACAAAGAGGTTTTCAGCTAGTATTTATTATCATGCCATCAAACATAGATACGAGGTCAGATGTAAGCCAGAGGACTATCAAAAACCTTAAAAGAGAAGTTAGGGGTTTGGGGGAGGCTGTAAATCTCAACAGCTTTAGCGATGAGATACACGGACTTCCCTCAATGTAGAGTTTTTATGTATGGTATTCCCATATTATTTTGTATCTTCCACGATAACCAAGTGGATGATACTTTAGTAAAATCGCTGACATCCGAATATACGCCTGTGGAGATCGCTGCTTCGGGCTTGTACGTATGTCCGGAGAGGTAGAGGTCTCTTCGATGAAAGGAAGATCCGAAGCTTCAGCTGAGGGGTAGCTCACATTCCATACAGATTCCACATCGTTATGTACATTGAGTATATTCGGACCGCGCCAGTCGAATTATTAAGGTCTTGCAAATTTTTCATTAAATTCGGTTGCTTGTGTGAGCCCATGCATCTCATCTCTGAGGATGGGAGTTTTAATGTTTTTCATAAGCACATGTCCTTTTTGATAGAAAATTCTTTGGTTCATGCTGTTCGGCAATAATGATTTTTAACCCCTTCCCAATAAGGGATGGATATAATGACACATACAGGATTGAGGTCATTCCGATCAGAAATCTCCAGGAACGTCTACGACGAAGCGTGGCTTACCGTCTTGGCCGGAAAAAACCACCGAAGGGTTCACTTAATACGCGACGGCAGGCGGATCGTAGTTATCGATTTCAATAATGAAGATTTTGACGTATGGGGATATATATCTGATTCAGTGAGCAGAGTAGGATATATTTCAGCCGTTCTGAGATCCATGACTGAAGAGGTTCACCCAAAGAAGAAGGAGCCATTCATGGAGGTGAGGGGATTCCTGATCTATAAGAAAGATTCAAAGATATACTGGGAGATGATCTCAGCGCAGGACATGATGGATGCCATGCAGCACGATGCGGTTACAGGAAAGAAGATAAAGGCAGATCCTCTGGATATATATTGCGGTGCCGATGGTGAGTGTCTTGACTATCTTGGAAGATCAATAGTATTCGTAAAAAAGCCCAGCACGGTGTACAAATAACCCATTCGCGTGTCTCCATAAACGTATGACTGGATCGAAGATACATCGTCAAGGCAGAATGCGCTCTGGATGTGAATAGACGTTGAATTTGTTGTTTCTGAGGAAACAGACCAGTGTTATTCCCATTGACTCTGCAACCTGAACGGCAAGGCTTGATGGTGCTGACACGGAAGCAACTATCGGAAAGCCTGCTATAAACGCTTTCTCGACTATCTCAAAGCCAGCTCTACCAGAAACCATCAGGATACCAGCATCCATATCCAAGTTTTCTATCACCTTATATCCGATCACCTTATCCACTGCATTATGGCGCCCTATATCCTCGCAAATGATCTTCAGATATCCGTCGGTATCGAAAAGTGCCGCGGCATGTACACCACCAGTGGTCATGAACAAACTCTGCGCGTCCCCCATTTTTGCCGGAAGAGACAAGATGGTAGGCAGATCTATCTGTGCGTCATCTATTATCTTTCCATGGCGCATCAGCAGATCGGCTATGGTCGAACGCCCGCAAACACCACATGCCGAATTTATGAATCTGGTCTGCACTCTGAAGCCGATTTTCCTCCTTAATCTTACCGTTATTTGATTACGTCTGGAGACCCCATCGGATTCTAACCCATCTATTCCATCGATATCTGCTGGGCCCGAGAGGAAACCTTCAGAATAGAGGAATCCAATCGCTAGGTAACCGTCCATGATAGGTGTACGCATTATTACCCCGACTCTTTCTGAATCATCGTTCAATTCCTCAATATCGATGGCCAGAGGTTCCTCAACTGCTATGTCATCCATGGTCTTGATGAAACCAGTCTCTTGCCTGAAGGTAATTATTTCCCGTCGCGTCTTTCCAGAGATGTGTTCACTCACCTCCATGCGTATCACCACCCTTTCCCAGCGAACCTATTATGGAGAGAACAGTGCGAAGACCAGCCGCAACATCTGGATCCTTGATCATCGAATTGATCTTGATCAGGCTCAGGCTTCCACGATCTCTCTGCTCATAGGAGTGGTTGATTGCATCAGATATCCCCCTCGTTACAGTCTCAAGGATCGAGGGATCCAATGAACTCAGAAGGGAATATATCAGCAGAACATTCGTTATGAACCTTCTATTTCGTTCCTCTGACGCCTGCTTGGATAATATGGCTATTATATCGTTCCTCTTCTCAGAAAAAGCCTTAATCATGTCCAGAATTCCAGAAGTCTTGAGGCTCTTGATCAGATCGCTAACGTCTTCAAGCCATTCTTCATTTTCTGATCCATCCGCCATTCTTTGAGTATCAATCTCTTCTATCTTCTTGGCCAATATCAATCACCTGTCAGTTTGACATAATCGCCTCTTTGCCACTTCATTTCAACCATGACCCCGATCTGTGGATGTGGTTTACCAAATCTGGGATTCGTCCTGGGCATCGGACTCATACCATGACCGTCCTCCAGTTTTTCCATCCTCACTGGTAATTCTTTGTATGCTGGGGTATGGGCAGCTGGATCCATCAATCTGCTTGTTAGGTTATTAACGCCAGACTCTCCACTTGAATTCATCGGTATGTACAGCTCCTTACCGGTAACCCTATTTGTAACGAGAACCCTCACCTTTATGCTGCCCCACCTGGATGTTATCCTCACAAGATCCCCATCTCTCAGTCCACGTTCATTAGCCAGCTCTGGAGAGACTTCTACAAATGTGTTTGGTACCTTTTCCCTCAACCCAGCCGACCTGTAGGTTTCGTTACCCTCATGGAAATGTTCCAGTATTCTGCCGTTGTTCAGATGGAGATCAAACTCTTCGTCGGCAGAAATCGGCGGTGTATAACCTAGTGGATAGAATCTTGCCTTTCCATCCGGAAAATTGAACGTTTCGGTGTACAGCAGAGGAGTATCCTTCCCATCTTCTGATACTGGCCACTGCAAGCTCCTAAATCCTTCAAGCCTATCATAAGATACGCCAGAGAATATTGGCGCAAGTTCAGAAGCTTCCCGCATTATCTCTGACGGATTGCGATAATTCCATCCAGCCCCCAGCCTGTTCGCAATATCCTGTATTATCTCCCAGTCCGGTCTGGAGTTTCCTAGTGGATCGAAGACCCTGTATATTCTCTGTATTCTGCGTTCTGTGTTGACAAAGGTACCCTCCTTTTCAAGGCTACCGGCTGCAGGCAAAACAACATCGGCGTATTTTGCCGTTTCAGACATGAACATATCCTCAACAACCAGGAAATCCAATTTTTCCAGCTGCTTTCTTATGTAATCTGAGTCGGATCCTGTTTCTACAAGCTCTTCTCCTATCACATACATGGCCTTTATTCTGCCGCTATCTATGCCCTCAAGGCATGTATTGTTGTCCAGGCCAGGTTTATTCGGTATCTTGCATCCCCAGCGATCTTCGAATTTCCTCCTTGCTTCATCATCAGAGACGTTCTGATATCCAGGGAGATACGCTGACATGGCTCCAAAATCACTCGCACCCTGCACATTGTTGTGGCCTCTCAGGGGTGCAACACCTG
>NZ_JAGDXM010000045.1:7424-10301 GCF_023256435.1 Thermoplasma sp.
CGCGCAACGGATAACCGCCAGTACCAGGCCTCCCGTAGTTTCCCGTCAAGAGAAGAAGATTGGAAAGTGCGGTTGAGGTATCGCTGCCGGCCTGATGCTGTGTTACACCCATGGCCCATATGGCACAGACATTCCTCGCATCATGGATCATCGACGCTATCGTTTTAATTTCATCTGCACTTACGCCAGAAACCTTCTCTGCGAATTCAAGCGTAAAGGGTTCTAGACTTTTCAGATAATCTTCATAGAAGTTTACACGTTTTTGTATGAACTCCTTGGCCTGCCATCCCTGTTCTATTATGTATCTTGCAACGGCATTTATCCATACAAGATCTGTGCCCGGTTTCGGATGGATGAAGAGGTCGGCTCTTCTGGCCATCTCATGCATTCTCAGATCTGCCACTATCAGCTTCTGTCCATTGAGTTTATGCGCTCTTTTTATCCTTGCAGCTATGACAGGATGCGATTCGGCTGTATTTGTTCCCACCGCGAGTATTAGATCGGCTTTATACAGATCCATTATTGATCCTGCATCACCTCCATAACCGACAGTTCGCCATAGTCCGGTGGTGGCAGGTGCCTGGCAGAATCTCGAACTGTTGTCCACGTTATTTGTGCCGAAAACCTGTCTGGCAAGCTTCTGCATAAGATAAGCCTCCTCGTTCGTTCCCTTGGATGAGGCTATGAACTCTATGGCATCAGGGCCGTACTTCTCCTTCACCTCCATAAGACGTTTTGCCACTAGATCAAGGGCCTCTTCCCATTTGGCCTTCCTGAACCTTCCATTTTCCCTTATCAGCGGATATGTTAATCTGTCCGGGCTGTTAACGAAGTCCCACCCGAACTTTCCTTTTACACAAGTAGAGATCGAATTTGCAGGTGATTCTGGCTTGGGCTGGACCTTCAGGATCCTGCGTCCGACCGTCCACATCTCAAATGAACATCCAACACCACAATAGGTACAGACTGTCTTCGTCTTTTTTATCCTTGATTCCCTCATCTTTGACTCTATATTGCTCAGCGTCATCACAGGGTCCATGGTTATGACAGGCTCTAATGACTTGACAAGATCGATCATTGTCTCCTTGGTTCTGGGATCGATATTGGTGAAGTAACCGGCATTTCCGATCATGGTTTTCTCCATTAGAGCATTGACCGGGCAGACTGTAACGCAGTGGCCGCATGAAACACAGGAGGAATCATTTATCTTTGATCCATCATCCCATACAACTCTTGGCCTCTCCAGAGTCCAGTCTATATGTATTGTCTCATTTACCTGAACATCCTGGCACGCCTCGACACAGCGTCCGCACAGGATGCACTGCGAAGGATCATAGACATAGAATGGGTTTGAATCATCAACTTCATAGGGTTTTTTGCTAAACGAATATTTTTGCCTATCGATCTTGAGATCAACAACTGCGTTGTGAAGTTCACAGTCTCCATTGTTGTTATCGCATACAGTGCAGTACAGGTTGTGATTGGCCAGGATTCTCTGCACGGCCTCTTTTCTCAGATCTTTTATTCTGCCAGCATTACAGACAATCGACATACCATCCTTCGCGAAGGTGGAACAAGATCGCACTATCTTTCCATCGGCCTCTACAAGGCAGGTATCGCAGGTTTGAATTGGGCCGAGACTTTGATGGTAGCAGATATGGCTTATATCTATGCCATTTTTCATCAAGATCTGAAGGATGGTATCACCTTCTTGCGCTATGAATTCTTTACCATCTATCGATAACGAAAGCGTTCTGCTAGCCATGATACCGATCATTTATCTAAAATCATTATCACTATATAACAATTCTTAAAGTTATTGTAATTTTAAAAATAAGGATATTCAAATTAATTTATATATAAATATCACAGAGGCAAATGCATTCCAAGCGCAAAAGTCGTTACGGCTGCAAAGAAGAGATACATAAGCCATGTTCCGGTGATCAGATGAAAGAATCCTTTGGCTCGAGTCCATGCTGCTGATTTGAGAAGGCTTGCAGGAATATCCGTTATGTACACAAAGGCCAGAAGCACGAATAGCGTGCCAACTGGGATATCGCCCGCATTAAAGAAAACGAAGGCTCCTGTTATGCTTATCCAAAGAAAGGCGATGGCCATAAAGCCATCAACAGTCGTATCACCTTGCACATATTTGTTGATTCCAAGCGCAAACCAATGCACGCCATAGGCCGTGAAAGCCGTTGCAGCCATATATAGGACCGGTGAAGATTGGAAGGCTGGAAATATTGTGAGGCCAAGAAAAAGGTATGTGCCGGTGATAAACTGCATGAAGCCAGGCATCCATATCCCCCACTGACCAAGAACTTTATTTAGCTTTTCAGTGGTCTCTCTAGGTATTCTGAAAAATTCCCAGCCACCCCATACATAATAGCCGGTTCCAAGCCCGAAAAATCCTATAGCTAGAGGAGGTAATGAACCTAACACCATAAAATAAAAATGGACAGATGTATAAATATCTTCTTTCATATAAATCTGATAAAATGGATCATTATAATATAGAAAAGATTAGATCATTAGGATCGGAATAGGACAATTTTTCATATGATAAAAGAATAGCAGCACTTAAATTTTGTCATAAAACCATAAACTTATATTAATACCTTAAAATGAATAAATAATATACAGAGCACTTTTTAGCATTATGTCTAAATATTTACAGTAATAAGACATTTATTTAATAACTAATAGAATTCGGAAAATTTTTGAGAAGATTTAAATAGATAATGTCATGATGTCATGTGATGACAGAGCAAGACACGTTTGTATAGTCTACAACTTCCGATAAGAGATTCAGAAAGGAGCTCACCACTATTGATCTTCTCTTTCTGAGCCTCGGAGGAACTATCGGATCGGGAT
>NZ_JAGDXM010000045.1:10311-14916 GCF_023256435.1 Thermoplasma sp.
CGGGATGGTTGTTCGCTGCTGCGGGAGCGTCTATGCTGGCTGGACCGGCTGCCATACTGTCATGGATCATAGGCGGTCTGATAGTGCTGGTAATTGCGCTGGTCTATGCAGAGCTTGGAGGTATGATCCCCAGATCTGGGGCGATCGTAAGATACGGGCAGTATTCCCACGGTGGCCTTGCAGGATTTTTGTTCGGCTGGGCATACTTTCTCAGTGCTGTATCCGTACCTGCAATAGAGGCAGAGGGTGTTATAACATATGCGGGCACATATGTGCATGGGCTAGTTACAAGTACTGGTGTGCTCACAGCACCTGGAATTGTGCTTGCTGCTCTGCTGATGCTTGGATTCTTCTTCTTGAACTACTTCGGCATCAAGGTGATGGGTAAAACAAACACCGGTATGACGTGGTGGAAACTTATAATCCCTTCAGCGACAGTTGCATTGCTTCTTGCTGTACACTTCAACATAAGCAACTTCTTCCTGAAAACCGGCTTCGTCACCTATGGCTGGTCAAGTGTGTTCGAAGCTATTTCCGTTTCAGGCATAGTCTTCTCGTATCTCGGCTTCAGGCAGGCACTTGATTATGGTGGTGAAGCGAAGAATCCCCAGAGATCGGTTCCGATAGCTACCGTTCTTTCAGTGATCATAGGTATTGCACTATACACACTGCTTCAGGTTGTCTTCATAGGCCAGGTCAACTGGGCAGCTGTTGGTGTCGCTCCAGGGCAATGGGCAGATCTGCAGGGCGGAGTTGTTACCGCACCATTTGCGACACTTGCCAGCTCTGCGGGCATGGTTTTCTTGGCCTATTTCCTCTTTGCTGATGCGTATGTGTCGCCTTCAGGTACGCTCAATGTTTATCTGGGTACATCACAGAGAACTCTCTATGGGCTTGCAACCCTGGGCTATCTTGGAAAATCAATGTCTGATGTGAATGCGAAAACTAGGGTACCTATTCTGCCATTGATAGCATCGTTGATAATAGGTTACATATTCTTCGCGCCGTTTCCAAGCTGGTACAAGCTCGTTGGCTTCATATCATCGTCAACAGTATTCACGTACATAGTGGGCGGATCGGCGCTCCAGGTATTCAGGAGGGAGGCATCGGAACTCAAGAGGCCATTCAAGCTGAAGGGCGCATCAATACTCAGCCCCATTGCGTTTGTCGGTGCCACGCTGATCGTATACTGGAGCGGCTGGCCACTTGTCGCATACCTCGTCATCGCAATACTTCTGGGACTCCTGGTGTATCTGGTGTTCTATGCGGCTGGGAAATCAGCTATAAACATCTTCTCAGGGAAGCATTTCAAGGGTGGAGCCTGGCTTCTTGCGTATATGGGCGTAATAACGCTACTATCATATTTCGGTGAGAAACCATATGGAGGAACCGGACTAATTCCTTTCCCATGGGACTTCCTGGTTATGATAGTGGTAGCCATAGCTTTCTATTACTGGTCTGTTTATAGCGGGTTCAAGACCGATGAAATAACGGAGATAATAGAGACTAATATGCAGTATCTTCCCTCAGAGGAGGTAGCATCAGGGCCTGCTGGTAAAAAATAATTTATTTTTCTTATTTTTATCACGTTAAATGTATAATAATGATATTACGTCAAAATGATCCAGTAAAGAATAGGGTATCTGATATTAACATAGATATCTTCTTAAACTTAAAAGAATGGGAATGGTGCAGACCGAATATAAACCCGTTGATATAACAATATAGAGCCTATTCCGAATATACCCGTAGAGGCAAAAGACTTATCGATGAAAAGAAGTTCGAAGATTAAGCTGATGGATAGTTTATTTTCATCAGATAATATATTCTGTTGCTTGGAACGTCCGGTCGCAAGAAACATTAGCCCAGACACAAAATTAATCTATTGCAAAGGGATTAGACCATATGACGAGCAGAGTTGGGCTATATTTCTCCTATACCAAACCAAAGGTATGGTCCTTGCTCGTTTTTGTCGGCGCAATAGGCGCCGTCATAGCTGTACCATATTTCACAATATATTATTCACTCCTGATCCTGCTGGCAGTCGTATCGATAATGCTTGGATCCATGGGCGCTGAGGCCACGACCAACTATATAGATAAAGATATAGATGCAGTTATGTCCCGTACCATGAAAAGGCCGCTGGTAACAGGAAAGATAAAACCTAGAAACGGTCTCATATTCGGATTGGTTCTTATGTCCGCATCTATTGCACTGCTCCTTTTCTTCGGAAAAGTATACGCAGCGCTCTTTATGGTTCTAGGGCTGTTTGACAACGTTTTTGTCTATTCATACCTGACGAAGAGACGAACACCATGGAATATCATCCTAGGTGGTTTTTCTGGTGGTTTCCCGGTGGTCATCGGCTGGTATACAATAACGGATAAATTTTCAATCCTCCCATGGTTTTTGTTTTTGCTAGTGGTCGTTTGGATACCAATACATGTATGGAGTCTTGCATACAGATACAGAGACGATTATAACAGGGCGCACGTGCCCATGATGACCTCAATACATAATGACAGGATATCCGCAATATGCATATCATCAGCGGCAATTATTCTCTTTGCCTTCTCCATAATTCCTGTATTCTTCAGAGTGATGCCCTATACCTATATGATACTGGCTTCGGCCATAGCCATTCCGATGATATTCTATTCAATAGTATTTGTCAGGCATCCGGACAGAAAGAATTCTCTGAAGCTATTCATCTACAGCAGTCCTTATCTGGCCATAATATTTGTTCTGGTGGTAATCTTCAGGTTTCTATAATATTTTGAATTGGGAAAGGATATGCTGTTATCACTTATCGTTTACATCCTAACATCTCATGTCTTCATTCCTCAGGCCACATCTGCATGAGGGAAATCACAATATTTATTAAGGTCGCATTATTTGCTGTCTATCGGTGTTGATCAATGTCATTGGATGCTTCAAGGAAGACTAGCAAGGCCTTAACCTCAGAAATAGAAGTGCTCTCCACAATATCTCGGGAGAACGGATCTGAAATTTGGAGGGATATTGCGAAGAGGCTTGCATCTGGAAGGAGGAGATATGCTTCTGTTAACCTTTATAAGATCGATAGGTATGCGAAGGATGGGGATATAATAGTGGTGCCAGGCACTGTCCTCGGCGTAGGGAAGATAAGCAAGAAGGTTACCATAGGCGCATACAAATTCTCTAGATCTGCAATAGAAAAACTTTCTAATTCAGGTTGCGCCTTTATGAACATATCTGAGCTGGCAAAGGACAATCCCAAGGGGACAAATGTAAAGATAATGAGGTAAGATCATGAGAGTAATTGATGCTTCTGGTGCTATTTATGGACGGCTTTCGGCCTATGTGGCTAAGAGACTTCTGGAAGGGGAGGAGATTACCATAATCAATGCCTCCAAAGCAGTTATAACGGGTAATAGGTCTTTCGTAATTGGAAAATTCAAGGAACGCTTGGACATAGGAAGCGTTAGAAAAGGTCCGTACTATCCAAAGACACCAGAGAATATACTCCGGAGATCCATAGGAGATATGCTTCCTAAAAAGATAACGAAAGGAAAAGAAGCACTTTCAAGGTGTAGAGTATACAGGAATGTTCCATCAGATATTGAAAAGGATAAAATAGAAAAGATCGAGGGTGTTGTAACAGACAAGGTCTCAGGTATTATAACCCTTGAGGATCTTTCCAAGGAGCTAGGAGGTTATTGAAATGGATTATATCATCACAACTGGAAAAAGAAAGACAGCCGTTGCTAGAGCTGTCGCAAAAAAGGGAAAGGGTATTGTCACTATAAATGGCTATCCTGTTGAATTATACCCAGTAAGGGTTCTTCGCAATAAGATAATGGAGCCTCTGATCCTTGCTGAAGACAAGGCCAAGGACTTGGACATCGCAGTTAAGGTAAGAGGTGGCGGTGTAACTGGTCAGGCAGATGCATCTCGTACTGCAATAGCCAGGGCCATAGTGAAATATCTCAACGACACAGATCTGGAGAACCTTTTCAGGCAGTATGATCGTACACTCATTGTCAACGACGTACGTATAAAGCTGCCCAAGAAGGCTGGCGGTCGTGGCGCCAGAGCAAAGAAACAGAAATCTTACAGGTGATATGGATGATAATACCTGTGAGATGCTTCAGTTGTGGTAGGGTTATAGCCTCGGATTATGGCCGTTACATTAAACGCGTGAATGAGATCAGATCCGAGGGCAGAGAGCCAAGTCCCGAGGAGATCGAAAAGATCTTCGATGATCTCGGAATAGAGCGATATTGCTGCAGAAGGATGATCGTTTCGCACGTTGATCTGATAAACGAGATAATGCCCTTTTCTTGAGGGGCCGTGGGGTAGCTTGGTATCCTGCCAGCTTGGGGTGCTGGTGACTTGAGTTCAATTCTCAACGGCCCCATCTCTTAATTTATATATCGAATTTTAATTTCAGCGAAGTTCGATCTTCTATAAATTAGTATATTCCTTATATTTCGGGGATGATATGCAAGGAGTTCTATCAAAGTGGACTTTTTAGATATATTTTATATTCATTGCTTAATTTAAAAGAAAAGTTAGGGATTTGAAGGAAGCTGTAAATCTCAACAGCTTTAGCGATGAGATACA
>NZ_JAGDXM010000030.1 GCF_023256435.1 Thermoplasma sp.
TCGTTCAATTGCTTCAGCTTGTTTATATACTCCTGAGTAAAAGGATAACCTTCAACCTTTACGTTGTACATGAGAAGTATTGCGTGTATGTTGTTCTTCATCTTTGTCCTCATCCTCACAAGCTCAGCTCTATATCTGACTAGCTCCCTTAGCTGCATCAATTCGTTAGATGGTATATAGCATTCAGCTATATATCCTCCTCTCAGCAGATTAGCTAAAGTTAATGCATCAATTTTATCTGTCTTCACCTTAGCGGAAGCTATAGCTTTTGTCTTTAACGGGTTAGATAAAACTACATGATGCCTTTCCGATAATATCCTGTACGCCCAGTACCATGTTGATGAGCTTTCTATAACGATGTCCGAATTTGCTGGAAGGGATTCTGAGAAATTCATCAGCTCATCTGGATCAGCGGGAAGCCTACTTTTATTACGTGTCCCTCATCATCCATTACAGCTATATTCATGGTTGATTTATGCAAATCAACACCTGCAATCATGTGAATACTGTCAGCTGACTTTTTAGTACGCTTGATGGCGCTCACATACCGGAGCTGAAGGGTAAGCCTGATGAAGTCATCAGCATGCTTCAGGATGAGAAGAAGAAGCTGGATCAGGCAAGACAGGAGATTCAGAAGCATCTGCAAGATATATCTGACAAGTATTATGAGAGGATAGTACAGATCAGGGAAGCTCTGGAGATCGAGGCCAGGAAGATAGAAGTTGAGGATAAGCTCAAGGGTACGGAATACACCTTCGCAATCGAGGGTTGGGTGCCGGCTGATTCATTCGATATGGTAAATGCAACGATCAACAGGGTAACAGGCAACAGCTGTATAATATCAAAGGTGGATACTGATGAAATCCCACCAACGCTCCTCAGAAATCCGAGGAGGATATCGCTGTTTGAATTCTTCATAAAATTTTATTCCCTTCCAGAAGGCACGGAGTATGATCCAACGCTGATATTTGCCCTTGTCTTCCCCGTATTCTTTGGACTCATGGTTGGAGACTGGGGCTATGGCCTAGCTATATTGCTACTCTCTCTCTTCATAATACACCGTGTTGATCATCCGCCGGCCAGGAGTCATATACCAAAAGTCCTGAGCAGATTCATACTGATGATAATGTCTCCGCAGTCCCTCAAGATATTGGCCAAGGCGCTTATACCTTCATCTATAGTCGCCATAATAGCGGGTGTGCTCTTCAATCAGTTCTTCGGTTTCGCCATACTTCCGTTCACCGTATTCCATGTGTACAGCGTGCTTCCTAAATTGATGTTAATAGCAGGCTACATAGGCCTTGGAATGGTGGCGTTCGGATTCATACTCGGATTCATAGAGGATCTGTGGATGCATGATGTTAAGGGTGCTATGGATCGCCTAGGTTGGCTGTTCTTTGCCGTCGGCATTGCAACAATAGGCCTGAACCTGATACATCATGATCTAACGTTCAGCGTCAGCACAGGGATAACAAATCTGGCTGCTGTTGCACTCATCGTAGTCGGAATACCGCTCATAGCAATAAAGGAAAAATCACAGGGATTCATAGAAATGCCGTCAATAATAAGCCATATACTCTCATATCTCAGGCTTGTTGGTATACTCATAGCAAGCGTCGTTATAGCGGAGATAATCGATCTTGTCTTTATCAGGAGTCTGGTATCGCATTCCATCGCACTGGCAATACTTGGCATAATAATACTCATATTTGGACAGACGTTCAACCTTGTTCTTGCTGTGTTTGAGCCTGGAATCCAGGGTGCAAGGTTGATATACGTTGAGTTCTTCTCAAAGTTCTATCATGGCAATGGAAGGCTGTTCAGGCCGTTCAGAAGCCAGAGGAAATACACAGAAAATGGAATAGAATTGGAAAATGGTAGATAAACGTTTAAGCATGTAAGCGATATAAAGACGATGATACCTTCTTTTTCCCCATATGAAGGTGGTATGTGATATGAATATAGGAGTCATAGGTTTTCAGGGAGATGTTCAGGAACACTTGAACATGCTGAAGAAGATTTCAAGAAAGAATAGGGAAGTCAAAACGGTTGATGTACGGAGAATCGCGGATCTCCAGAAAGTAGATGCTCTGATCATACCTGGCGGGGAGAGCACCACTATATACAAACTGATAACGGAATATGGCTTATATGACGCAATAAAGCAGAGGGCCAGTGATGGTATGCCTGTGATGGCGACATGTGCAGGACTCATAATAATATCCAAGGAAACAAATGACGAGAGGGTCAAGGGGATGGGCCTCATAGATGTAACGGTAAAGAGAAATGCCTACGGGAGGCAGGTCATGTCGTTCGAAACGGATGTGGACATAAAAGGAATAGGAAGATTTCCAGCCGTTTTCATAAGGGCTCCGGTCATAGAGGATCCTGGAAGATCTGAGGTCATGGCAGCGCTCGATGGAACTCCAGTGATGGTCAGGCAGGGAAACATACTGGCCATGACGTTCCATCCTGAACTCACGGGCGATGCGAGGATACATGAATACTTCATATCCATGGCATGGGGGAGAGGGGGGTATATTTCCACTGCAGATGTGAAAAGGTGATGGTATGAGGACAGTACTTTATAATGAACATGCAAGGCTCAACGCAAAGTTTACGGAGTTCAACGGATGGGATATGCCTCTCTATTATAGAAGTATAATAGATGAGCATATGGCCGTCAGGAAACATGTTGGCATATTTGATGTATCGCATATGGGCGACATTACCGTGATCGGAAAGGATGCTTCAAGATTCCTTGATCACATGTTTCCGACACAGGTGAGCAGGCTGCAGAATGGAGAATGTGTCTATACTGCTTTTCTCAATGATGATGGATTGATGATCGATGATACTATAGTTTACAGAATGGGTCAGGATTCATTCTTCTTTGTGCCAAACGCAGGAACAACGGATAAAATATACAGATGGGTGATGGATCATTCAAAGGGATATGATGTTAAGATAAACAACGTGTCAAATAAGATATCTAGCATAGCCCTGCAGGGACCGCAGTCAGATGACGTTCTTGCCGAGATTGGATACTCATATCCAGGCTATTTCAAATTCCAGTACGCAGATGGAAAATATGAGAATGCCATAACAGGTAAGGATCAGATTATTATATCAGGAACAGGTTACACTGGAGAGAAAGGCGTAGAATTTATAATACCGAATGAATACGCTGTAGATCTGTGGAAAATGCTCATGGCATCCATAAGCAAGAGAGGTGGTCTTCCTGCTGGCTTAGGGGCCAGGGATACTCTGCGTATGGAGAAGGGTATGCTCCTCTCAGGGCATGATTTCAATGAAGACAGAGATCCATACGAAGCTTCCATATCATTCATAGTGAACAACGAGAACGACTTCATAGGCAAGAGTGCTCTTGAGAAGAGAAAAGGCACAGATCATGAGATATTCAGGGGATTCATACTTTCAGATGGGATACCCAGACCCGGGAACCCAATCAAGATTGATGGAAAGAAGATCGGGATCGTGACCAGTGGAACGATATCACCTGTTCTGAATAAGGGGATTGCACTTGGATATATAGAAAAGGCTTATTCAAAGGAGAATACACAGGTCATGATAGAGATCCGTTCCGCCGATCATACTGCCACCGTAACCAGACCCAGGATAGTGAAATGAGGTTGCAGTGGAAATACACCCCTCCCTCTCTATTTAATTGTTTTATTAAATATAAATAATTTATAAAATCTGTCTCTTTATCTCCTCTATGGCCACCTTAACAGCCTCATCGCTGCTGTATCTGTTTTTCCATCCAGTCTCCTTCAGCTTCTTCACATCCATCCTTGTGTACTTGACGTCCCCGGGCCATCCTCTTCCCATATAGCCTCCGCGGTGCACTATCTTGGTATTCTTCAGTCCCATAGCCTCTATAACATACCTGGCAATGGTATCTACGTTTGTAACATCATCGTTACCAAGGTTGAAAACATCGGTTCCCTTCACCTTTTCATAAACGTAGAACATGCTGTTTATGCAGTCCGTCACATGCATGTAAGATTTAGCCTGCGTCCCATCGCCAAGAACCTCAAGTTCGCTGCTGTTCTTCTTGAGCTTGTTTATGAAGTCAAATATAACGCCGTGCGTTGAGTTCTTGCCAACTATGTTTGCGAATCTTAATATCTTCGCATCGATGCCGTAATAGTGCGAATATGATGATATGAAAGCCTCTGCGGATAGTTTGGAAGCGCCATAGGATGATATCGGAAGCAGAGGACCATAGTTTTCTGGCGTAGGTATTATCTTTGCCTCGCCATATATCGTTGAACTTGAAGCAAAGAGTATGTCTTTTATGTCGTTCTTCCTCATCATCTCAAGCACATTTACCGTTCCGATAACGTTTGAACGAAGATCAATAGTGGGATCCTGGGATCCGTTTCTCACATCAGAGTCCGCCGCAAGATGCACCACTGCGTCATATTCTCCGGGTGTTACGGACTCTGTTATATCCTCCTTTATGAAATTGAAATTCTTTCTTCCCATGAACGGCCTTATGTATCTATCATCCGTTATGCTCAGGTTGTCTATCACCGTCACATCATTCTCTTCCAGCAACATCTCAACCATATTCGAACCGATAAAACCGGCACCACCCGTAATCATTACATGTTTTCCCTTCATCTTAAGGTAATCTGCTTTATAATAATAGTTATTCGCACTCTCTTACCATCACAATATGATATGTTCTCCAACCAATATTTGAAGATTACCACGTGCAGATGTAATTTATCGTTCAGGATCACTGTAAATGAATGATGAAAAATATCTATGAACGGATTAATAAGAAACTACGGATTTTCAAGTAGATGCGCAAATAATTTTTACGGCAACGCCATGCTTATCCTCATGTCGCAGAAGCTCCACTGCATAATATGCGGATCAACAATATACTCAGGATTATACTGCTCAGACTGCCTCTCAGAAATTCAGAGGGCGCGCACAATGGACGATGAATCATTTGAAGATTGGCTTTCCCGTACAAGGGAATCCGGAAGCATCAAGGTAAAGGAAACGGAATGCATACCTTTGGATAATTTCATGTAAATCATAATTATTATCAAAAAATAATTAGATTTAAAAAAATTTTTAAACGAAGAATACATAGAGTAGTGGTGAAAAAATGGCAGAAACATGGGAGATAAAGGAAAAACTGAAACCAAGAGGACTGGAAGGTATATCAGACGTTCAGATAGACAACCACTTTGATGTGCATTATAAGGGATACGTTAACAAGCTGAATGAGATATGGAGCAGACTGCCTGATGTGGACAGGAGCAAGGCAAATCAGAACTACAGTGAGTTCAGGGCGCTCAAGCTTGAGGAGACATTCAACTACGGCGGTTCACTTCTTCACGAACTATATTTCGAGGGCCTCACACCAAAACACTCCGAGGTACCAAAGGAGTTCAAGGATGCAGTTGCAAAGGACTTTGGATCCTATGAGAAATGGGTTGAGGACTTCAAGGCAACCGGAACAGCGTTCAGGGGATGGGCAATCCTAGTATTCGATCTGAACTATGGAAAGCTGAGGAACATAGGATCAGATGCGCACAACGTTGGACTCATATGGAACTCCATAGCCATACTCACCATGGATGTGTACGAACATGCCTACTATGTGGACTATGGAGCAAAGAGGGCACCATATCTTGACGCATTCCTCAAGAATGTCAACTGGCCTGTGGTGCTTGACAGGTTGAACAGGGCAAAGAAGGCGTACGAGGCTTTTAAATCCTAATTTTTATGGATACCATTATATCCGTACCTTTTTTAGATGATGATAACGTAAGATCGCTTATATACAGTAAGGCTGAAGAATTTAGATCCATAGGCAGATCCTCCAAGGAGACACTCTTTAAAGAACTTGTTTTCTGCATACTCGCTGCAAACACATCTGCATCCATGAGCCTGAGAATGCAGGAGGCGATTGGAGATGGTTTCCTTTACATGTCAAGGGATGAACTTAGGAACGCTCTGAAGACAAATAAGTACAGATTCTATAATGTGAGATCGGATTTCATAGTGAGATCGCGATCGATCATAGACGAACTGCCGGAAATCGTAAAGTCGAGTGATCACGAAGGATCAAGGGATTACCTGGTTGAAAATGTGTATGGCGTCGGATACAAGGAGGCATCCCATTTCCTCAGAAACGTGGGAATTTTTGATTTTGCCATACTTGACAAGCATATAATGAAATGGATGTCGCAGTACTATCCAGTTAAGAAGAATTCAAGCAGGAAGAACTACCTTTACAATGAGGAAATATTCAGGGGGTTATCAGCCAGCCTGGGCGTGGAACCAGGCATACTAGATCTCTTCATCTGGTACAGCGAGACCGGAACGGTCATCAAATGACTGTCTTCTCGCCAAGTTTTCTAAGTGCCCTGATATTACTGTATGATACAATCGATCCTGAAGCAAGTATCATGGATACGGATATGACTGCAAGGATCGTTGGTTTCTGGCCGAGTATCAGAAAGGCAAATATCACCGCAAAGACCGGATCAAGGTAGCTGAGCACAGACACGGTCTGTATTCCTATCCTTCTCTGAGAATCATACCACAGTATGAGTGCAAGGCCGGTTTGAAACACTCCAGCAAATATTATCAGTGCTACGTTGACATATGTTAAATGGAATCTCATGAAGGCCAGGAACGGTGCTGTCATAATCAGCACTATAAGCGTCTGGTACATCACAAGATCCGATGATCTCAGGCGATCCACAGCCTTTCTTGAAATTATGGCTATCATTGCATAGCTCAGGCCTGATATCATGGCAACAGCAAATCCGTAGAGGCTTAAATTTACCGACTGCAGGAACATGAGTGCCGTTGCGGCAAATGAGAATGAGCCTCCGATCATAGCCATCCTGTTCGGCCTCTCTCCGGCGATGAAGCTTAGGTATATCGCTATCGCAGGCCCTGAATAGTAGATGACTACGGCCATCGATACGGGCATGATGTCCACAGCATAGAAGAACGATATCCAGTTTATTCCAAGGAGAACTCCAGAAACCAGCACAGGCCATCTGAAGAATTCCCGCAGTTTCAATCCCTTCCTGTTTATGGCATAGAAGAACAGGGCGGACACAAGGACCCTGAAGAAGACGAATACAGGTGAAGGGAAGCCTATGACTATCGATACTATAGGTATGAGTCCCCAGAAAACTGTAGATACAAGTATCTCAAAATATCCAACTGTGTCAGAATCGATCCAACCACCTGATTACGCTAATATGTCTTTGTATTAATTATTTATCTTTGGTTTATGCCTGCGACATATCTTATCCTGTACCGCATGCCTCCGGTGTATAGATCCGAGTATTCATTCCTGATCAGTTTCAGGCCAGCCATGGTATACATCCTGACCATATCTGCCTCGCTGTAAAATTTGGCATAGGCGTAAAAGCCTTTCTTCTCCTGCTGAAGTCTATTCGTATATTCTGTACCAGCCTCGAGAATGACGGATATGACCTCTTTGGATATCCTGCCGGCCTCCTTCAGCGATGCGACAGGATCATCAAGAAAGCATATGGTAACGATGAATATGGAAAAGTCGAAATAGCCAGATATGAATGGAAGGCGATCTGCATAAGCCATGATGGGAAATATGCCCCTGCTGGCTGCCAATGAAAGCATCTTTTCTGATGCATCAACGCCGACAGGTATGCCCAACTGGGAAGCAAAACGGCCTGTACCGACGCCTATTTCAACCCCTTTTCCAGAGGGAAGTCTCTCCCTTATGAACTCAAGCTGTTCATGGTATTCCCTTTCATGCTTATCATACCATGAATCATATTTTGAAACGTTTTCGTCGAAATATCCTATCATCTCGTCCATAATCTAATAAATAACTCAACTAACTATTAATATTATTAATCTTCAACGTCATTGACCAAGATGATCCAAGATGTATCTAATTTACACGTATTTTTGAAAAAAGTGCATTTGTACATGAACGATGTATGGATTGGACTTACGGTCATGGCTATGGGATTCCGTAATCAGAATGATGATGTTTAGAGGAAAAAACAGCCTTCTATGCTATAACATCAATACCTAGGCATGACAATGGCTTCAACATGCCATCTGCCTTAGAAGAAGGAAATGAGATTAAGGCATCATGAAGATTGGTCTGTAAGCATACGCAGAAAATTCTTCTTGCGAAAGCGTTTGTGCCAGTATGAAATTTCACATCAGATCAGCGATATATGACGATCTCAAGAACATTCTGGAAATATACAATCAGAGAATCATAGACAGGATAGCTACACTGGAGTAGGACACAAAGGACTTGGAATACATGGAAAGATGGATGCAGAAGCACACTGGCAGATATTCGGTTATTGCTGCGGAAGCTGAGGACGGCATAATAGTTGGATGTGTTTCCATGAACCTATTTTCTGATAGGATGGTCCATGCTGGTACAGCCGACCTCTCAGTGTATATACGTCGTGAATTTCGTGGTGTGGTATCAGAACCGAACTTTTGAGGCATATAGAGAATACCGCAAGATCTGACGGCTTCCATAAGATTGCACTGACGGCATTTCCATTCAATGAGGCAGGCCAGGCACTATATCGGAAGATGGGATGCAGGATCGTAGGCATCTTCAGAGATCATGGTAAGATCAACGGTTCATTTTTCGATGTTATGTCCATGGAGAAAATTCTTTGAAAAGCATGAATCCGTTTCAGTTCAATTAAAAAGTGGATGTAACGCTGCGTATTCATGATCAGCTTGCCTTCTTCAATATTGCAGATTTCAGCTTCTCTATGGAGGATGGATTCTCAAGCCCTGTCCTGTCTCCGACTATGTCTCCATGCACGTATACCTCCCTTAGGAAGCGTCTCAGTATCTTTCCGCTGGGCGTCTTGGGCATTTCGTCCACAAGTATGATGCTTGACGGCCTGGCAAACCTGCCTATACCCTCTTCGATCTTTCTTGCAACGTCCTCCTCTATTCCATCGATCCTTGCGTTGTTCTTGGGCATAATAAATACAACAGGAACAAGGCCTTTTATTTCATCAGGTACCCCTATCACAGCACATTCTGCAACCGAATCTATCTCTGCAACGACACTCTCCATCTCCATCGTGCTTAGGCGATGCCCTGCAACGTTTATGACGTCATCGTTTCTTCCAAGCACCCAGAAGTGCCCATCTGAATCCTTCAGCGCCACATCGTATGTGTAATATACACCAGGTATCTTTCCATAGTACTCTCTCAAGAACCTGTCATGCTCGTTCCACAGATCCCTTATCATCATTGGTATCGGTCTCCTTATGACCAAATTTCCTGGAACTCCCGTCAATGGATTTCCGCTGTCATCAACAACATCAACCTGTGAGCCGAGGAACTCTATGCCGCTGGATCCAGGCTTCATACCGGTGGCGAATGCAGAACCAGCAAGCGGAGTTCCGGCAGTTTCCGTCTGCCCCCAGGTATTGTTTATGTATGCGGATGGAAAGTGATCATGCATCCAGTTCCAGGCCTCTGGATTCAAAGGTTCTCCAACAAGTCCTATCACATTGACAGATGAAACGTCATACTTTCTCTCTGGATCTCCGTATCTCATAAGCATCCTTATGAGCGTTGGCGCTGTGAAAACCTTTGTCACCCTGTATTTCTCTATTATCCTGTAAAATGTATCAATAGACGGATAATCCATTGCACCTTCATAGAATAGCGTTGTGGAACCATTTGATAGAGCGCCGACTATACCCCAGATATGCATAGTTAGCCATCCTATATCGGCTGTGCACCACAGTATGTCTGAAGCTTTCAGATCCAGATGGTGCCTGGCATACACGTAATTGTTAACCAGAAAACCTACACCCGAAAGGACAACTCCCTTTGGTTTTCCTGTCGTTCCTGAGGTGTAGAATACAATGCCTGGATCATTGGCTTCAACGTATTCGCTCACATTTTCTTCTGGTGCAGATTGCAGGGCCTCATTGAAATCAATATCCCTGTCTTTCATCGTAATTTCGTTTCCAGCGTTCCTTACAACAAGCACCTTTTCTACAGTCACCGATCTTATCTGATCCACCTTATTCTTAAGTTCCACTAATTTTCCTCTCCTGTAGGTGCCATCCGCCGTTATCAGGATCTTTGGTCCAAAATGTGAAACTCTGTTCTCCAGCGCCTGGGCTGAAAACCCTGAAAATATAGTATTGAAAACAGCACCGATTCTGTAGCAGGCAAGTACGCTGAACAGGGTTTCGGGGATATTTGGCAGAAAAATTGAGACCCTGTCTCCTCGCCTCACTCCCAATGAATGCAGCGCACTCGCCAGTCTATCCACAATGGATTGCAGCATGCCGTAGGTATAGGCAGAGCTCTTTCCAGTCTCGCTTTCGAATATCAGTGCGAGCCGGTTATAGCCGTCTTCAAGATTTCTGTCTATCAAATTCTCTGCAACGTTCATGTAGCCACCGGTGAAGAATTTGAAATCTGGCAAAGACCCCTCCATCACGGAATTCCACCTCTTCTTCCATCTCAGTTCGGACGCGATCTGATCCCAGAACCTGTCTGGATTGCTCTTTGAAAATTCAAGCAATTTCATGAAGTCTCTGCTTTTATTCTCATCCACCATCTTTATTTCTTCACTTTTTATGATAAAATCCGGTACGTCATAAGACATGGCAATAGATAACATGAAACTCATGTTATTTAAATGTTTTTAAAATCTTATATTTACATTTTATATGTATAATTTAATTATATTAAGAAATATTCCATATCTAAATTAAATATAGAATATAGATGCAAACTTTAATAGCTTTGTTCAGAGCATCTTGGTCGTTCAATAGTGAGGCGTAACCGATATATGTGCTTTTTAAGGTATAGCAGGTACGAAAAATGTTTACAAGAATGGATAATTCTTGAAAGAAGGATCTACGATATGTATTTCGTCAGGAAAATTGGTGTTATAGCACCAAGGAAATGACAAATCTGTTGTTCAATCTATTTGGATCTAAATGCTTAAGTTAGATGTTCCATTGACTTACGGCGCGAACGAAAGTCAGGACAAGATGCAGCTGTACGTCATTGAGCGTCAGTGATCTCTACAACCTTCTCGATGGCGATCCAGGAACAGCAGATTATAAGGATATCCACTTTTTCCCGATCAAATACATATAGAAATGAGGATCATAAATGGCAACATCGCCATATAATATGCGGAGGGAGGGATTTGAACCCTCGCATCCCTACGGAACCAGACCCTCAATCTGGCGCCTTTGACCAGTCTCGACAACCTCCGCATACCAGTATCCACAGGTCAGCACCCCGCAATATGGCACAGTGAAGGCCGCATCGCAGGAATAGATCTGTGATATCGGCTGAGGCTTATTGTATAGCCGTTTATCAATTTTTCCCATTATTCTTTGCACTGGACAGATTATCTGTGGGAATTATGCAAGCATGTATGTGAACACCATGCCAATTATGGGGGATAGCACCCACATTATCACTATGTAGAAGAACGGCTTGAGATATATTGCCTTAGCCTTATAAGACAATCCGGCACCTAGAACTGCTGAAGTCAGCGTCTGTGTGTTGGACATCGGTATAGAAAATATGGTTGAAATCTCAACAACAATTGCGGAAACGAGCTGCGAGCTGAATGCATTGGTGTACTTCATCATATACATGTTCTGCGAAACGCTCCTTATAATTCCTGAACTGAAGAAGAAGGTGCCTATCACAGATCCAATCGATATAAGCACTTCATTCAATGCTCCTGTACCTGATATATCGCCGAGAAACCCTATTGTATTTGCTCCGAGGGTGAATGCAGTGAATACTGCCGTTAAGATAAGCATCAGCTTAATCCCTGCAGCATAAGACCATAGGTTTCTGTGCTTCATCCGCGACAGCCTATCATTGAAGATATACGAGAACACGATCGATACTATGGGCGCAGCAATCCAGGCTATGATTATCTCTGTCAGAAAAGAAAGGTCAGCTGTGTACCTCAGCTTCAACGAGAGGCCAATAGCCGAACCCACAAGGGCCATGGTGAGTGATATCGGGACCTTAACAAAGAAGGCTATGGAGAATATGATGAACGAAGCAATGATGGCAAACAGTACATATTCCGGCCTGAAGGGAAGAAGTTCCACGACTGCATGCTGAAGGAATCTGCCTTCAGTAAGGTATCCGGCCACATAACCCGCCGATGTTATGGCCAGCGCTGTGTACCTGTTCATCATCTTGGAACCTATTATGGTCCCAGATACAGCGGACGAATTGTTGCCTGCCACGAGTATGACGAGCAGGAATGAGAATATGAGTATGGCTAGCATCAGCTGGTTATCGACCTTGTTATCGTTATTATGAGATCGGCTGCATCCTCACAGTCATCGAGCATATCATCTATTTTGTGCGTTAAATCTATCAGATGCGAAAACACAAGATACGGAAGGCCGTCGGCGTTCCTGTATATGTAATCAAAAGTGTCATCCTTGAGTTCATCTACCTTCTCCTCCAGCTTCTCTATTGCTATCCTTTCATCACGGATCTTCTCGTCTTCAGAAGCGGTGAGCATCTGGTTGAGATGTTTAAGAGACGCTTTATTGTATTCAAGCATCGATATGAAGGTGGAATATGTCTTTGTCACTAGGTTTATGCATTTCTCCATTCCACCTGCATAGTCTAGGAACATCCTCTTTATCTCCCTGCTTATGAAATATCCAGTATCTATAATATCATCGCATTTTTCCACAAGCTGTAACATGCTGTTCATGAGCGTTGGGCTTATCGCACCTTTGGTTACATCCTGTCTTATGGATATATCAAGCTCGTCCCCAACTTTCTCGATCTCCTTGATCTCCTCATTCTTTTCTACAAGCGAATTGCGGTTAGACAGCATATCTATCAATATATCGCTCTCTTTGTAAGCCAGCTCCGTATAATCGACCAAACGTGACATTATATCTTTCTCACCAACAGATATTATCTTCTTCAAAAAGTGAGAATTGACCATTCTTCCCTTATTATCAACGGATATTTAATCCTATTTCAATATATATTTTTAGCAATCTTTCATAGATAAAGCGGTATGAGCAGAACCTGATCAATATAATTTTATCTATGCAGAAAATACCTCCGCAATAAGGATGAGCATAGTACTGTACCTTGTCACGGTGTTCATTGCGCTCTTCGCCATGGTCAATCCAATAGGCGCGCTTCCTGTACTGGTATCCGTGACAGAGGGATACACCCAAGAAGATTTTGAAAGGGTCGTACGTTATGCCACAATGTCAGAAGCCCTAATGCTGTTCAGCTTCATGCTCATAGGTATTTATATATTTGAGGTTCTTGGGATAAATATCAACGATTTCAAGGTCGCAGGCGGCGTTTTGCTCTTCAAGGTGGCGTTCGATATGCTTCAGGGCAGAACCTCGACCACCAAGCTCACACCTGTAGAAAAGGAGGAGAGCATCGAGAGAACCTCCATAGGAATAGCACCCATAGGTACACCTCTCCTGGCAGGCCCAGGATCCATAACTGCGGCCATAATATATTTCAATTCATACAGCGTGAACGTGCCTGAAAAGATCGCGGTCATCATAGCCGTTTTGCTTGTGGTTGTTATGTCATACTTCATACTGCACTTCAGTTCCTCCATCTTTAAATATCTAGGTAAAACCGGATCCCTGATAATTTCCAGGATAATGGGTCTTCTACTTGCGGCCATTGCGGTGGATTTCATGGTGACCGGCCTTGCATTCATAGTAAAGACCATCATGGGGGCATAGTTATGCGGGCATTCATAGCGGTACAGATAAGACCCAGTGATTATCTTTCCGGTGTGTTCAATGAATTCAGCAGAATAAAGGGCATAAAGGTAGTGGAGCATACGAACATACATCTGACAATAAAATTTCTTGGAGAAATAGATGAGAGGAAAACCAAAGAGATTTGCGAAGGCATTAAAAATCTAAGGGCGCATGAATTTGATATAGAAACAGAAGGGATCGGAGCATTTCCGTCCATGTCCAGGCCTAGAGTCATCTATGTGGACTGCAGATCAGATGGGCTATATCAGCTTCTGGCAGAGGTAGGAAAATTCGTCACGCTGGAGAAGGATTTTGTACCCCACATAACCATAGGGAGGGTTAAACAGAAAATAATCATGCCACATATCGAATTTAAGAGTGAAAAATATCATATCGATGAGGTGTGCCTATTCAGCAGCGATCTGAGGCCTTCTGGTCCGGTATACACGAAAGTCTGCTGCAGCAAACTTGCACCTCAGGCATCAGAATGATAGGATCACTCATTATATCTCAGAATTCACAGCCTAGCTTATGTACGTTGTCTTATCCTTATCGTTGTTTTCGCTTTTCTTTGTCGTGACCAGATCGTCTTCCGAGAACTCGATGGAGATCAGGTTGGATACTGGTATAAGCCTCAGTATGGGTTTGCCATCGTCACCGACTGTTCTAAAACACACCGCACCTTCCTCTCCTATTATCGTGTATCCTACAAATTCCCCCTTCGTTATGAGTGGTTTATCGTTGCCGCTGTTAGAAACAACTGTGTACTTTCCGCCCTTTCTTATCTCAATCATTTCCATGGTATCTTAGAGCCTAATTTTATTTCCTTAATAAACGTTGGGAATGAAAAACTCAGACAATACGTATCAAAAAGGACAGGATGCATGGCATTCAGCAGACAAGTTTTAACCTGATAAAGGATAACATCCAGAGCATTCTGACAATGTTCTATGAGGTCGAGGTATGAAAGAACATGGTGGAGATATATACAGATATCTGAATAATTCCAGCAGCGTTATGGATTTCAGTGCCAATGTCAATGCATTCCTGGATACTGGAGCGCTTTCCAGATACCCTGAACTATCCCTGAAAGACTTACAGTATAAGATAATGAAATATACCGGAACAAAGACACTGCGGGTTATGCTTGGGCCAGGTCTCACCTATTTCATATACAAGATACCGGTATGGTTCGGCTTCAGGAGATCGCTGGTGATCACCCCAAACTTCAACGAATACGAAGCATCCCTGGCAGTCTCAGGTTCGAAAGTCTCGTCGCTGAGCCTGAACATCATCAAGAAGAATCCAAAAATCATAAGATCCTACAGGCCGGACTCGCTATTCCTTTGTTCGCCAGTGAACCCAACAGGCGATATCGTAGATGTGGATCTCATCGAAGAGATCTCTGAAGAGATGAACAGGTTTGGTGGCATTCTTTTCGTCGACCAGGCATTTGGGGACTTCGTTCCGGATCACTCCGAGGCCATTGTCAGGCTTGCAGAGAAGACGGATAATATCATAATAGGCAGATCCCTGACAAAGATACTTGCCATACCGGCCTTGAGGATAGGCTATGTATTGATAAGCCAGCAGCTGTTCAGTATGATAAAAGATATGGATGAACCTTGGTCAATCTGCGGACCTGCTATAGATTTCGTTAGAAAAGTCGATCTAAATGCAATAAGGGAAAAGACGATATTGCATGTAAACGAAGAGCGATCCTATGTTATGGAAGAGCTGAAAAAAATGGGTTTGGAAATAATTGGAAATCCCCGGGCAAATTTCATAGCATTTAGAACGCCTTCAGACATAGATCTTAAAGAGAGGCTCATAAGTTCCGGAATACTCATAAGAGATCTATCCGAGTATGTCGATTTGGGCAGAAACTGCTATAGGATCGCCATCAGAACGAGATCGGATAACAGGCGCCTGCTCAATGCCATTGCAGACGCCATGGCTTCTGATAACCTGAGAAAGATCCCTTTATATAAGAGGTGAAACACCTCTAAGTCGAAGATTCTGATCCACACATCGGTGAATAAATCTCTGCTTGTACATGCATATTACGAACGGGCCATATATTGTGATATCAATAGGCTTGTATTAGGAATGCATCGGCACTATTCCAATAAATATTTCAAAATTTTTTATCGAACATTTCCGCGGGTGAAAGCCTGAATGTCCGGTTTCTGAGGTCTGAATTTTTAAATATCATTCTGATCCTAGCTTTTTATTATATAAAACTTTAATATGGAAAGAAATCAGAAAATCGTTTAAATCGATGAAAATAAATTTTAAATCTTCAGACTGAAATTAGCGCGATCATTCAAAAAAGCTGATAATATATTTATAGCAGGCAAAAATGTGCTTCACAATGCATCTTATAATATCTTCGAGATCAGATCCGGCCAGCCTCAGCATGCTCAGTTATCTCACAGAAAAATACACATTCACAGAAAAAAATGGGGTTATGAACCACGGTGATTTTGACCTGCTGATAATAGAGGACAGGCACATATTCCATGATATGTCGCTGTCAGGAAGATATGATTATGCCGTGGTTTTATCCAGGCATTCCTCTGCCGCCAATATAAGGTCGCTGACGGCCCATCCCACGGGAAACTTCGGGCCGACCGCAGATCTTGGTGGCAAACCAAGAACCATAAACATCTCGTGCCCCGTTGTCATGTCAGGAACTCTTCGAAGGATGATGGAACTGTATTCTGGCGATAAGTTTGAGGTCACATTCGAAGCAACCCATCACGGCCCCCTGTTCGACATTCCGAACTATTATGTTGAAATTGGTACGACAGAGAATGAGTGGAACGATCCGGATGCACTGAGGGTCACCGTGGATTCCGTAATGAATCCGGACATTCGAAGCTACGATAACTTTGTCGGCGTTGGCGGCGGACATTACGCTCCAAAGATAAAGCAGTATTTCAAGGAAAACAGCGTGAATATCGGGCACATAATCTCAAAACATGATCATGATACACTTGAGCCCTGGGAGATAGATATGGCTGTCAAAAAAACTCCAGGTTGCAAAGGATTCATAATGGACAGGAAGGGCACAAGGGGATCTGTGAGGGATATGATAAAGAAATATGCAGACGAAAACTCTCTGGAACTCATCTCCATATGATCCCCATATATTTTATCTATCTGAAACAAGATGATCCAAAAAAATCCACCATGAGAAAGCTTGAAAGGTTTGGCCTTGCAAAGCGGATATCCTATGGAAACACCGGATACAAGCTTGTGCTCACCCCATTCACAGATGTGCGCATATCGAAGATAGATCGGCCTGCTGCCGAAAGACATGGGATATGCGTTATAGAGGGATCATGGAACAGGGAAGAAACGTTCCGCCATATGCAATTTTTGAATGCAAGGAGGCTCCCCAAGCTGCTTGCAGCCAATCCTGTCAACTACGGTAAGCTGGAAAGGCTTTCTTCGATCGAGGCAGTTGCTGCAGCGCTTTACATCATCGGGTATAAAGACGAGGCATTCGCCGTACTCTCAAAGTACAACTGGGGTATGAACTTCATACAGCTCAACAGAAATCCTCTGGATGAATACAGCGAAGCGGAACCAGAAAAAATTCCAGAGATAGAGGATGCCTATTTCTAAGAGGTCATGAAATTCTCTTCCACTCTCCATTCTCTATCCTATAAACGCCATTTGAGTACTGATTTATTATATTCATTATGCCGTCTCTGAATTCTTCAGGTACCTTTGAGAATGGCTCCCCCTCTCCAGGAATTATGTGAATGCCTTCCACATGGCTATCTTCCCTTTTTCCATCGAATACGGAGGCTTTTAGATATTCAAGTTCAACCGGATCCAGGCGCATATTGGCCTCAGCGAGATTCTTCTGCAGGCTCTTGACAGAATCCTCCTTATAGCCAGCTACCATGGGATCTCCGCCTGCATTGAGTATGAACAGAAGAACACCAAGGCATTTGGTGCACCTACCGCATGGAACGATTTCTTTACCCTCATAATGGCAGAGATGGCATGACCGCTGTATCCTGAGCAGATCTGGGTATCTCTTCACAAGTACCTTTTCGACCAGAGTGCCGAATATCGGGTATACAGCAGAAAACACTCTCACTGGAATCCCGTTGTCTCTAAGAAGATCGGATACCGCATCGTTGAACTCATTGGTCTGGTCATAGACACCGTAGTAATGTTTTATTCCTCTGTAGTTTTCCTGATAGATTGGGTCATCGAATTCGTCTCCAAGTGCTATGTTTCCTATCCTGTATTTTAGGACGTATGGAAGTGTCGAAAACACATATACAGGAAATATGAACATCTGTATAGGGTAGCTGTCTGCCGTCTTCCTTATCGCATTCTGATCAAGCATCCTCATGTTTCTGTTCATGAATGAATAGAAGCGGTCAACGTTAGACCATACTTTATGCACGTTTCCGTATCTTTCCCTCATGTGATCGTAGGCCACCTTTGCTGTCTTCCAGTGGCCGCCGGATTCGTTGAAGAATATTGGAAATACATCCGACCCGATCTCATTGAGCATGCCGAATGTGGTGAGGCTCTCCTTGCCACCCGATGACATTACTGCGACCCTCCTCCTGTCCCCTGTGAAATGGAACCCGTCTGTATAGGTCGTCTCGGCATTCACAACCGTATTTCCAGCTGCGTTTTCAGGTGTTATCTCATCGTCGCGCGGCAGGTATTCCTTCCTGAAAAATTCATATCTTCTTCTGACTATGCTGTTAACGAACGTCTCTATATTATTTATTCTGACGAATTCTTTCAGCTGCCTCAGAAAACTTTCTGATACCGGAAAATTAAGCCTTATCTCCCTGGTGAAATATGCATAGTTGACCACAGGCAGCGATGCAATCATCCCAGCCAATCGTTCGTCCAGGGGAACATCCTCATCGTAATCAAAGTAGAGATCGAAGGAAAGATCATCTGCCGATATCCTTGCCTTTATCCTCCTGTTGGTCACGGATTGCAGGCTGACCTCGATGGAATCAAAATGCCTGACTCTCTCATAATAACGCATTGAACCTTCAATGCTGACGCTCAAAATATCACCAAAAATTTAAAAAAATGTTCAGATCTTATAGCTGTCTATCTCTCTAGTCACCGAAGATAGCCTCTGCAGCGGGTCAAAGACAGGTATGCCGAATTTTGCCTGAAGCCTTGACTTCTCTTCCTTTATCATCGATTCATCCATATTTTCGGTGTTGAGAGCTATGGCTATCACGCGCTTGTTGGAAAGAAGCTCCAGTATATTTATGAACTTCTCCAGCGGTGGGATCTCATAGCCAGGAAAACCGTCGAAATACTTCCTCATGGGCGCATGCTGTAGTATGATCGCGTCCGGCCTGGTGGCGCCTATGATCTCGAAGCTTCCAGGATAGGCTGGATGCAGAACGGATCCCTGCCCCTCTATGAACATGTAATCAGGCCTTTCGACATCCCATGCTTCATAGGTTACAGATTCAAGGGCACCAGCTACGAAGTCGTTCACTATAGCATCTATGACGACCGTGTACTTGAATCCCTGCATCCATGAGGTCTGTCCAGTACCGATCATTACGCTCTTCTTGCCTATGGCCTTCATAGCGCGGTTCAGGTATATAGCCGTCGTGCGTTTTCCAATTGCGCTGTCCGTTCCAAGCACAGCTATCTTCTTTGCCTTGACCTTCTCTATGTTTCCAGTGAAGAAGTATTTCCTCTCCTTGAACAGTTTTCTGACGTCCGTGATCTTTGATCCAGTGCGTTTGGCCAGCTTTGAGAATTCAGGATCGTCGCTTATGAAGTCATGAAGACCGCTGACTATGTTCATACCATGGTTTATAGCAGTCTTTATGTATGGGCGGTAGCTGTCCGGAAGAACTCCACCATCTGATGCGATACCAACTATCAAAGTCTCTGCACCACCCCTTAGACCCTCCTCAACGCCAGAGATTATGGGTATCCCTGCATATCTGTGCATCAGCACATTGCCGGCATCCTGGCCGGCAAGCCTGGAGTCTATCACCGATAGTATCTTGTAGCGCTTGCTGTATCTCACCAGACCATTTGCTGTCTTTCCGTATGTAGTTCCAAAAACACCTTCAGATAGAATTGTTGCATTTTCCATTATATCTGCCTCCCTGTTATGACAGAGACAACAGTTTCATCAGACTTGATCCTGATATGATTTATCGCTGCGACAGCTGAAGCTGATGCTGGCAGCGGATTCAAACCCTCCACCCTATAGATCAGGTTGGAGTAGTAGATCATCTCCTCATCGCTAACGTACATGGCCCTTCCATGCGTCTCCCTTATGGCTTTGAGCGCGTCCTGCCCATCGAAGGACCTGTAGGAAACGAGAGGCTCATTTACAGCCGTCTCTTTTATTTCATCCGGGTTCAGATCGATGACTCTGCTGTATCCGCGCCTCCATGAATCGACTATCGGATTCCCTCCAGATGTGCTTACGCCAACCATCCTCGGCAGATGATCGATCACGCCTTCCTCGTACATCCTCCTGAAGCCATGGTAAATGCCGGCCAGTGTGGTACCATTCCCAACAGGAACTATGACATAAGATGGAACTCTGAGCAGTGCCTCATAGATCTCGAAGGCTATTGTGGCATACATCATCTTATCTATGGCAGAATTTACAGATCCAGGGCTAGCATCATATAGCCCATTGTCCCTTGAGAAATCCCTGACGTAGTCAACGGTTTCCTCATATTTTCCGTCATAGTAGATGATCTCCGCATGTTCAGCCTCCATGAAGTCTGTTCTGTCATGAGAATAGGATTTCGGTATACCAATGTAAGATTTCACTCCATACCTGTGAGCAAAATAGGCAATGGACGCACCGTAGTTACCGCAGGTACCAACGGCTATTCCATTGTATCCTCCTCTCATGGCATTTATAACATGCGCCTCAGAGATGCGATCTTTCTGAGTTCCTGTTGCGTTTGCTCCTTCGAACTTCAAAAAAAGGTTGTTCAAATGGAGCTCATTCCCAAGTGCATACGCTTTTATTGTGGGCGTACGCCCCGGGGGTTTTGCCTCAACGTTTAGCAGTTCTTCCATTCCAATCTACCAGTCTTGAAACTGGTACGACAAGTTAATGCAATACAGTATTAAAATTTTTATCTACGAAGTTCGAAATTTCGCACGCTTCCGGATTCGCCATACAATCGATGTCGCAGCGGATCTCTGAATGGATCAGCTATCAGCGATTCTTGTATCTGCTAGCTATAGATCTTATGGGATGACTTCTATATATTGAATTCAGATCTTGCATATCTTCGTCTGAAAGGATGAAATCTGCCGATGCAACATTTTCAGCCATATGATCGATACTGCTTGCCTTTGGGATGGGGAAAGCCCCTCTGTTTATGATCCAGTTTAAGGCGACCTGTGCAGGGCTCCTGTCATATTTTCTGCCAATGGCCTTCAGCCTATCTAATATTGCCTCATTATCGAAGATCTTTCCATGCGATAACGGGCTGTATGCGATTATGGCCATGCCGTTCTTTTTGCATAGGTCGTATATACCGTCATCCTCTATCTCTCTGGTGGCAACGTTGTATTCCAGCTGGTTAGAAACTATTCTGTATTTTGCCATTGCCTTCATAGCTTCCTCGGTCTCCCTGACCGAGAAGTTGCTTATTCCTATGTACCTGATCATGCCCTCATCAACCAGATGTTCCATTGCGCTCATAGTTTCCTTTATGCTTATGGAGGGGTTGGGCCAGTGGAGCTGGTAAAGATCTATATAATCGGTCTTCAGCTTCCTCAGGCTTTCCTCGCATGATCTTATGACATCATGGTAGGAGAAATGCGTTGGCCACACCTTTGTGGCGATGAAGAGATCCTCCCTGCTGTATCCTTTTATGGCCTCACCAACTATGTCCTCAGTTCCATACATCTCTGCTGTGTCTATGAAGTTTATACCATGATCTATAGCATAACGTATTGATCTTATGTTATCGGATCTGGGCCCCTCTAGGGACCATGTTCCCACTCCGATAACCGATACATTCCTCCCTGTTCCGCCGAATTCTGTCATTCGCATATCATATGCATGAAAAAATCGAATTTAAAAGCACCGATAAAGTTTTTCGAAGGAGATCGAAGCAAGATCGGTGTGAACAGATCCTCACTTTTCTGATGGCATTTTCCTGAGTCTGCAGACAATGATAAAAAAGCGGATCTGGTCAATGGATCAGCCTCGATATCATACTTTTTTATTGGAAGAGGCCAGCATATTTCGTCGCTGAAGGTGTTGGTTTTGCGGAAAAATGAGCAAGAAGGCCAGACATTCATGAAAGAGATTCGCTCCCTTTATTGTATCGATAAAGCCAGGGAATGACGTTCCAGAATTCACGTCTGTGGAGACGCCTTACGTAGTATGTCTAAGTCGAGACTGCATCAGTCACACGTTTTGAATCAGGATAGAGTCCCTTCGAGGATGAGGGTATGTCAGATATTATAAATATACGCAACAAATATGATAAGGATGAGCAGGGTAGGAATCATAGGATACGGCATCAGCAAATTCGGCAAGCGAACGGACGCTTCGATGTACGATCTAATATGGGAAGCTGGGTCTGAGGCTATCAAATCCAGCGGGGTCGATAAAAAGGACATAGATTATATGGTTGTATCCAACATGGGCATATTCAGCTCCGAGGAACTGGCTGCAGTTGTGGCAGGTGAGGTTCTCGGAATAAAGAATGCAGGGCTGCATAGGGTGGAGGCCGCATGCGCCAGTGGCAGCTCTGCAATAGCATCTGCATACGATGCGATCAGATCAGGTCGTTCAAAGATAGCCATAGCTGTGGGCATAGAGAAGATGAGTGAGGTCGAAAGTGAAACAGCCATAGAGCTTATAGGGAGAGCCGGTGACTTCCTCTGGGAATACGAGTTTTTCGGTCTGACATTTCCAGGCTATTATGCACTATATGCCACAGCCTACCTGAACAGATACGGTGGCAGAGAAGAGGATCTAGCGCTGGTTTCGGTGAAAAATCATCATTACGCGCATCTGAATCCTATTGCCCATTTCAACAACGAAATAAGCGTGGAAGACGTGATGAAGAGCAGGTACATAGCATCTCCATTGAAGCTCTACGATTCTTCGCCCATAACCGATGGATCCGCAGCAGTGGTGCTTGCATCTGAGGATGTGGCAAAGCAGTATACCGATACGCCTGTTTGGATAGATGGAATAGGATCAAACCTCGGTACTGCAAACCTGAGCAAAAGGAGCGACTTCCTGCACATAGAAGCAGCGAGAGAGGCTGCGGCTAAGGCGTACAGGATGGCAAAGATAGATCAGGATAAACCTTACAAGCACCTGGACGGAGCAGACGTACACGACTGCTTCTCCATTGCCGAATTGATGGCATACGAAGATCTTGGCTTTGCAGAGAGAGGAAAGGCGCTGGACATGATAAGGAACGATGAGACATACATTGGAGGTAAAATTCCCGTGAACGTGGACGGAGGTTTGATATCTAAGGGGCATCCCATCGGTGCAACGGGCGTTTCAATGGCGGTAGAAGCATCCAAGCAGCTGCTGAGAAAGGCGGAGAATGGACGACAGATCGACGTCAGGAACGGCAGGTTTCTGGCGCACAATGTTGGTGGAACCGGTCATTACGCCTATGTGACCATATATTCAATATGAGGTGAAGAAAATGCCGGAATACATAGCAAAGGATGAAAAGAGCAGGAATCCACTGCTGGTGGATATGCGCAGTCTCAACATAAGATACAGAATACCTGTCTCCAGAATAGAAAAATTTTACGAAAGCCTGGATAGGGGCATCATAATGGGAACAAAGTGCCCTGTTTGTGGTTCAAGGTTCTTTCCGCCTCAGGCATGGTGTTCTGAATGCGGTTTTTCCGGAGACATGGAATTCTATCCGCTGGATACCCATGGGCATCTGCTTACGTTCACAAGGATATTTGCAAAACCAAAATCGTTTTCAGGCTTCGGGGATTATACCGTTGGAATAGCTCATCTGGACAGAGAGAACATCAATGTGCTGGCATGGATCGATGACGCCATACAGAAGCCAGAGGTTGGCATGGAAATATCGATAAAGGTTGAAAAAAGAAAGGAGGATAACGCAACGGTTTACTTCATTTCGAAACCGTGATCAGTAATCTCTCCTCTTCCTTTTCCATTTATCTATCCTGTTTTTCATGGGGTTGATGATCATCATTATTATTCCCAGTGGAAGAAGGGTGAAGGCAGATATCAGAGCAAATATCACCGTTTCAGGCACTACGGTGAATTCGACGGTTAGATAAACCGTGCGGTTTCCGGCATTCATTATAAGCAGTGACCAGGTCCCGCTCTCATCTGTCACAAGGCTGCCGGTGGTGTTGAGGGGGTTCTGATGCTGTGCTGTATGGATACCATTTGGCGATACTATATAGGACGCTATTGCGCTGGATACGTTCACGAATGTTATCCTGTAGGTCAGATAATCGTTAATTCCAGCATATCTCGATATATTCTCTGATTGCTGCGGGTTCAGCGTTACGTTATACACATTCGTGTCTCTCGATATCGATAATACAGAAATGGAGAATATTATCAGCGATAATATTATGACTATGGCTCCAACGGTTGAGAGAATTTTCAGGTTCATTGATCACCTCATCGATCTTGATCTAGTATCTGATCATATGCGTAGAAAAGGTATAACGATTTTGTCTCCTTGTCATTTCTGATAGATGGATCATCGGGCCCCATGAGGTCGTTCGGATGCATGGACAATGATTGTCAGCGGGACAGAATATTACAGAAGTTTTTAGACTGGTCAGATTTGGATACCTATTTATACATAATCAAAATGTACACGCATATGCTGCTTATCCTCGACGAATATTTCAAGGAACACCCAATTAAGCTGAGGATAATAGACGGCCTCTACAGATCCGGAATCTCCATCAGAGACGGAAGATTTTTCACTAACGATGTGGAGATATCTGTAAGCGAAATAGCAAACGCATTTGACGTCAACCGCAAGACAGTTTACGAAACAATAAAGCTTGTTGAATCCAGCGAACCGCTGAAGAAGGTGATGTCATCAATAAAACCCATGGCCGATATAGCAGATGTGGCGCTGCTTACCGGAAACCAGATAATAACGGCTTATACCAGCCTCGGGCATTTTCCATATGTTTTCAGGGAGATATTCAGCGCCATATCCAAATACGGATGCTACATAAGAGAGATCTTTTCCAGGAACATAAGCCAGGAGGAGAGCTTCATAAGGATCATATTTTACAGGCCTATACCGGATAAGATAATAGGCCAGATAAGAAAGATAGATGGTGTGAAATCCCTTGAAGTGAGGGTCAGCACAGACGTTGATCAGATCCTGTGCAACAACTGCGACATAAAGATATGCCCCACAAAATTCATATCCGACGTCGAAAAAGAGGAAATTGGAGATCTATGAAATGATCCCCAGATCAGATGAAAATTCTGCTCAGTCTCCAAGCTCCTTTATGGGTTTGTTGGAGTAGAGTATCTCGTGCAGTTCCCTGTCCAGAGCAGGATCGTGCCTCCTGATCCATTCCAGCAGTAGCACGGCATGTTCCTTCTCATCATCCCTGTTGTGCTCCATTATGTGCTTGAGATCCGCATCCTTTGTGGCATCTGCACGCTCGTCATAGAACATCATGGCTTCAATCTCCTCTATCAGGGACTGCCTGGCTCTGCTCAGATCCTTTATCTTTTCGGAAAGATCCTCCGAAACTTCATATCTTGGCATATTTTGCTAACGCTTGATAGCATAAATACATGGTGTTAATACCTCGATAACATGGCTTCGGATCTTTCGTATACATTTCGCCGGCATTCTAATGGGTTCCCGCCGAATTCTTCGGTTGTATGTAAGCAATGAATTCTTTTGAAATTCCAGTATTCCGCGAATATCTTTCAATTCCTGTTTCTTCAATCAAATCCAGCGCCTCACGAAGGGTAATGTCCCTCACTTCATCGTCGATCCTTTTCCACCTTGGGAATATCTGATCTTCTTCAGAGAGATTGTGTTCCGTTAGAGTCTTATAAAATAGAGGCAGCCTGAGTTTGAAAAGATCTTCGTCCCCGGATCTCTTCCACTTTATGAGGTTATCTGCCAGCGTTTCTATTAGCTTGTGGTCGGCCTTTATCCTGTTTACGGTTTTTTCGAATTCCTTCCTGTCTTCCCATTCAAAATCCGTTATAGCTGGAAAGAGAATTCTCTCCTCAACCTCAACATGATCCTTTACGAGATAATCGTTGAAATCCTCAAAGATATCAAGTGATTCCTTTCCATATGATACCTTTGCGAGCAAACGTATAGCGGAGTGCTCCACCATCAGCAATTCGGAAAGATCAGCCATGCATTGACATCGCTTATGGGCATAATAAGTGTTCCAGATTCCTGAAGCGTGAATGCATGGACTCGCAATATAGGACAGATGCATAATCGATATGATGAAAATGGATCGCAGTTGCGGTATGCGTATCTGAGATCCTTGCATATTCAGGAAAATCACGCAAAAATATGTGCATCGATCCGACCGGGTATTTTTATTAACTCCTGTTCGCTTTACTGTAAGTTGATCATGCCCTCAAAGATTTTCGATCTTGAAGGTTATAGGAAATACATATCGGAAAGGGTTAAGCAGGCCTATGACGTTGCACAGGAGGCGAGGTCAAAGGGGCTTGACGTTTCTGATCATGTGGAAATACCTCTTGCCTCGGATATGGCAGAGAGGATAGAGGCGCTTATAGGCATAAAGGGCATAGCCCAGGAAATAAGGGATCTCAGCAGCAGAATGTCCAGAGAGGAAGTGTCCCTTGAAATGTCCAGGAGAATAGCCGCCATGTTCAGGGATAACCGCAAGGAGGCTCTGGACAAGGCCATAAGGGTCGGCCTGGCCATTCTGACAGAGGGTATACTTGTCGCTCCGCTCGAGGGCATAGCGGATGTCTACATAGGGAAGAACTACGATGGAAGCGAATATGTGGGCATATCATATGCGGGGCCAATACGTGGCGCTGGCGGAACTGCTCAAGCGCTGAGTGTTCTTATAGGCGACGTTGTCAGAAGGGAGCTTGGCATCTCGAGGTTCCAGCCCACCGACGACGAAGTTGAGAGATACATAGAGGAAATAGAGAGCTATGACCGTGTGAAGCATCTTCAGTATCTGCCTACGCCGGACGAGATAAAGCTGGTCGTCAGGAATTCCCCAATATGCATAGACGGCGAGGGCAGTGAGGAGGAAGAGGTATCCGGGCACAGGGACATGGACAGGATCAAGACAAACAGGATACGCGGTGGTATGTGTCTGGTCCTGTGTGAAGGTCTTGTTCAGAAGGCGAGAAAGATACTGAAGTACACAAGTTCGATGCACCTTGATGACTGGAACTTTCTCGCCAATCTTGGAGGAAAGACCGAGGGGAAGTCGGCAAAGAAATCAGACAAATTCCTAAAGGATATAGTTGCAGGCAGGCCCGTATTTTCACATCCATCGAGACCTGGAGGTTTCAGGTTGAGATATGGCAGGAGCCGGGTATCAGGCCTTGCGGCTGCATCTCTGAATCCGGCCACGATGTACATAATGGGAAAGTTCATAGCCATTGGATCGCAGATAAAGGTTGAGTTGCCGGGAAAGGCTGCCGCCGTGACTCCATGCGATACCATTGATGGTCCCACTGTACTCCTAAAGAATGGAGATCACGTAAGGATAAACGATATGGAAACTGCAAGGGAACTTTACGATGACGTAGTCGAGATAACTGACGCTGGTGAAATACTGATCGCATACGGCGATTTTCTGGAGAATAATTATCCGCTTCCGACGCCATCTTTCACCGTGGAATGGTGGGATCAGTATCTGCCTGAGGATCTGAGGGGAACGAAGGTGGATCAGTTTTCTGCTGTGGAACTGTCCAGAAAATACGGTGTTCCACTGCACCCAGACTTCGATTATTACTGGCATGACATATCATTTGAGGATCTGGAATTCCTCAGGAGCATCGTGCTTAAATCCAGGATAACTGAAGACGGCGTTAGGATGCCGTATCAGGCCTCGGACGTGCTGATCAGGCTTGGCGTCCAGTTTAGAAGATCCGGAGATGATCTGATCGTAGGGGACTATTACCCACTCCTCGTATCGCTTGGCTATGACGTTGATGGGGGTAGTATAGTCAGCGTGAGGAATTATGAGAGGAAGGAAAGCGTTCTGGACACCGTGAATTATCTTTCAGGTATAAAGATCAAGCCCAGAGCGCCAACCAGGGTTGGATCCAGGCTGGGCAGGCCTGAGAAGGCCGGGGACAGGAAGATGAAGCCCATGGTACATGCCCTCTTTCCGGTTGAAAGCTACGGTGAGGCAAGAAGATCGATAATAGGTGCAAACAGGAACAGCGAAGGGATGTACAAGGCGGAGGTGTTCTTCTATCGGTGTACATCATGTGGGTTTGAAACACCAACTCCGGTGTGCCCTAGGTGCGGGAGCCACTGCAATCCAGAAGGGGAGAGGACGGGAAATATAGATCTCGAATCCATACTCAGGAGGGCAGAAAACGTACTGGGCATATCGCTGGACGACCTAAAGGAGTTCAAGGGCGTCAAGAAGCTGATGTCAAGGGAGAAGGTGGCGGAACCCATAGAGAAGGGCATACTCCGTTCGATACACGACATCTCGGTCAACAAGGATGGAACCTGCCGCTTTGATATGTCGGATATACCGATAACGCATTTCAGATACAAGGAGATAGGGATAAGCGCTGAGAAGATCGAGGAACTGGGATATGAGGCAAAGGATGTGAACGAGCTCTTCCCGCAGGACGTCATAATACCAAGGAAGGCGGCGAAGTATCTCTTTAACGTTTCAAAATTCATAGACGATCTCCTTGTGAAATACTACAATATGCCCCCGTTCTATTCGCTAGAGAGCGAGGAGGATCTCATAGGTCATCTGGTAATAGGGCTCGCACCTCACACATCAGGAGGCGTCGTAGGCAGAATAATAGGTTTCAGCGATGTTAATGCGTTCTACGCGCATCCATTCTTCCATGCCGCAAAGAGGAGGAACTGCGATGGCGATGAGGACAGTATAATGCTGCTGATGGATGGTTTCCTGAATTTCTCGGCAAGATACCTGCCATCCACAAGGGGAGGTCTAATGGACGCACCGCTTGTCCTATCTGTGCTCATAAACCCAGACGAGATAGACAAGGAGGCTCTGAATGTTGATACGCTTTCCAGATATCCGCTCATATTCTATGAGGCAGCGGAGCGCCATGCTTCACCATCGGAGGTGGAGGAGACCATGATGACCATGAAGGTAAGAATAAAGAAGACCGGCACATACATGGGTTCATCCTATACCATGGACACATCTGACATAAATGCAGGTGTGCTTGTTTCTTCCTACAAGACACTTGGGACTATGGACGAGAAGATCAGCGAACAGCTCGGTCTTGCAAAGAAGCTCCGAGCAGTTGATGCTGATGATGTTGCTGCAAGGGTAATATCCACGCATTTCCTCCCAGACATGTACGGAAATTTCCGGAGATTCTTCTCTCAGGAATTCCGATGCACCAAGTGCAATGCAAAATACAGGCGCATACCTCTATCAGGCCGCTGCCTGAAATGTGGATCAAACAGCCTTACGCTCACCATACACAAGGGTAGCGTGGTGAAATATCTCAACGAAACGCTGAAGATAGCCCAAAACTACAAGCTGCCTGATTACCTCAGGGCAAGGATAGACAATCTGGCAAGGACCATAAAGGAGACGTTTCCGGACGAAGATGAAGAGGATGAAAAGAATGAGGCCAGGGAAGTTAAAATAACCGGCCTTGATATGTACTGATATGCTAGGTGCACTCTATGTTGTAGGTCCGGCTGGAACCGGTAAATCAACATTCTCAGGATCGCTGAACGAATGGCTCAAACGCATGGAATTCGATTCAGCGATAATAAATCTTGATCCAGGTGCAGATTATCTGCCGTATGAACCGGATTTCGATATAAGGGAATACATATCGTTGGATTCCATCATGTCAGATTACAATCTGGGTCCGAATGGATCGCAGATAGTTGCTGCGGACATGATCGTGAGCTACACTGATAAGATATCGGAGTTCCTTGAGGATCTGGACGATTACTATGTCATAATCGATACGCCAGGGCAGATAGAGCTGTTCACATTCCGCACGTCGTCAACGGAGATCGTAGAAAAAGTATCCGGGCAGAGATCCATGATGGCGTACATAGCAGATGCCCCGCTCTCAACCTATCCATCCGGCTTCATAGCACAGAAGATGCTCTATGCCTCGGTTTTCTCAAGATTCTTCAGGCCGATGATGTTTGTGATCAACAAGGTTGATCTGGTCTCCGATGACGATATAAGGGAGATCAAAAAATGGGAGGCCTCTCCCGATCTTCTGAACGAGGCCTTTATGGATGAAAAGGGCCAGATGGAAAAGGATTACTTCATCGGCCTGCTTCAGGCGTTCAAGGAGAGCAACATAATGACAAAAATATATCCTGTGTCCTCAAAGGATTCATTCGGGTTTGAAGATGTATATTCGCAGATGGCGTTATATTTTGCTGGAGGCGAGGATAACGACACCTACAAAGAGGAATGATTCGGCCTACCGCTGAATAAGATCAGATTTTTGAAAAATATCTTTTCGAATACTGAAGCCTAATACACGGATCAGCGAACAGTATCCCCCTGCATTGCCATTTTCCTCAACCTTTCTGCTTCCGGATTCCCTGGATCTAGCTTCTCCACCTCTTCAAGGACGGCAGAGGCCTCTTCCCTTCTGCCCATCCTTATCAGTACATCCGCCTTCATGAGCAGATAATTGTAATTCGCAGGGACTATCCTTATCGCCTTATCAACGGTTGCAAGTGCGTCCTCAAGCCGGCCAAGATCCATCAGGGCCTCGTATTTTTTGTATACAAATATCTGATCTGTTGAGTCAAGATCCGCTGCCTTCGAATAATCGTCGAGCGCCTTATCGACCTCACCCCTCTTCCAGTACGCGTTTCCTCTGTTGTAGTAGTAGTCAGGTATATCATCTTCCAGTTTTATCGCTTCCGTGAACTCCTGTATCGCCTTATCCACAAGGCCCATGTCCTCATATACAGATCCAAGCACGTTGTGATAATCAGGTACAGATCCGTCCAGGGCTATGCTTTTCTTAAGATCCTTTATGGCCTCTTCATATTTCTTCATGGAGTAATAGGCCATGCCCCTGTTGTGGTAAAGATCCGGATCATCCGATATTATCTCTATCGCTTTTGTGAATTCCTCTACTGCCTTATCATACTTATTGATGTTGAAATATGAGATGCCCCTCTCGTTGTATTCATCAGCACGCTGTTCCTTGTTATTGAGCTTAAATTCATCAGCCATGTTCCATCCTTGTCCTATAACTAAGCTATTATACAATGTTTTTGTTTTTTGCTAAAAAACTAAATTAAAACTCACATGAAAAAATGAGAGCGATCGCTTCGCGTGCATCTACGATATGGGTCATGCACGGCATTAGGCCGCGCGCTGTCCATATTCATGATTGAAAGAATATGACAGTTCTAGGCGGTAATCATGGGAATACCGTGGCCGCAACAGTATCCCCATCAAAAATTTCTACATCATCTATTCTCAGCATTGCAGCAATGAGATCCCTGTATTTTTCCACTGTCTGGCGTTTTCCACTGATAGTAGCTTTCTTTACCCTCGTTCCGATCGAAACCTTTGCGTTTGACTTGGCAGATCTGACTGCATCTATCACGCTCACCAGGTAAGATACCTCATCTGCATCGCTGTAGCGGCGTTTTTCCTCTGGCCAGGAATCCACATGAACGCTTATCTTTCTTCCGGGGAAATCCATGGTCTGATATATCTCCTCAGATATGAAGGGCATTATGGGTGCATAGGCCTTGGCAACGTCAAGCATGACCTTTGAAGCGGTGTAAAGTGTTTCATCCATCTCCTCGTAGTTCCCTGATTCTGATGATCTCTGAACTATGGGCTTTATCATCTCAAGATAATTGTCGCAGAACACGTTCCAGAAAAATGTGTCAAGCGCCGTCCTGGCCTTTGCAACCTCATAATTTTCCATGTACTCTGTTAGGGTTTCCAGGATCTTTGACTCCTCGGTGAGTATCCACCTGTTAACGGGGTTCTTGACGTCGTCGAATATGCGCACGGTTCTCTGGCCTTTCAATATGTCTATGAGCTTCTTTGCATTGTACATCTTTATGACCGTTCTCCGTCCTCTGGTAAAGTCCTGATCCTTTATCCTTATGTCGTCACCCTGCGACACAGTTGAAGCCCAGAATCTCAGGGCATCAGCCCCATATTTTTCTATGACGGTGTATATGTCCACTATGTTGCCCTTGCTTTTGCTCATCTTCTCTCCATACATGTCATAGACATTGCCGCTGATCATGATCTTGTACCACGGTATCTTATCATCGTGCATCTTCGATCTGGCTATGGTAGTGAAAGCCCAGAACGAGATTATATCATGTCCCTGTCCCCTCAGATCCTCCGGGTAATAACGGTCAAAGTATCCAAAGTGCGTAAGCGCTATCCTTGGTGTTAGGGATGACGTGGCCCACGTATCCATAACATCGCGTTCCGGTACGAGGTTTGTGGAACCACATTTATCGCATTTTTTGCTTGGCTTCTGTATGCGTGGATCCACCGGGAGATCCTTTTCATCGGCGTATATGGTGTTTCCGCAGTCTGCGCAGTACCATACCGGAAACGGGACGCCATAATACCTCTGCCTTGATATGAGCCAGTCCCATTTGAGGCCGTTGACCCAGTTCTCATACCTGACGCGCATGTAATCCGGTATCCACTCTATCCTGCGCCCGTTATCGATGAATGCGTCCTTCATATCTAGATATTTTATGAACCACTGCTTCTCTATGAATATTTCAATGGGAGTTCCGCATCTCTCATGCGTGTTCACGGAATGCTTTATGCTCTCCTCCTTGACCACATAGCCCTGTTCCTTGAGCAGTTCCACGATCTTCTTTCTTGCATCGCCTATGGTCATGCCCTTCAGCGGGCCTGCCTCATCCGTCATTCTCCCGTCCTTGTCTATGCTCATGCGGAGCGGCAGGTTGTATTTCTTCCAGAGATCAAGGTCGTTCTGGTCGCCGAAGGTGCACACCATCTCTGCGCCAGTGCCGAAGTTCATATCAACCGTATCGTCAGCCATGATCTTTACCCGCCTGTCAAAGATCGGAACGGTTGCCTCCCTGCCTATGATCTGGCTGTATCTCGCATCCTGCGGATTAACGAATACTGCCACGCATGATCCAAGCATCTCAGGCCTGGTTGTGGCTATGGTAAGCGGTTTACCTTCCACGTTGAAGTTGATGTATACGAGCTTTGTATGCATCTCCTGATCCTTCATCTCGATCTGCGATATGGAGGTCTTGCATGTGGGACACCTTATGGATGGAGCCAGATCCCTGTAAACCCTCCCCTTCTTCACAAGATCGAGAAACATGGATTGCGATATCCTTATGGATTCAGGCGAGCTGGTGACGTAATAATCCTTGAAGTAACAGCTCATTCCTATGCGCTTCCAGCCTTCAAGTAGCGATTTTTCGCTGGCCTCGCTCAGATCCTTGCAAAGTCTTATGAACTCCTCAACATTATTTTCATTGGGTTTCACGCCGGTTTCCTTCTCAACATACCTTTCAGTCGGAAGGCCATTGTCGTCGAAGCCCCATGGAAAGAACACATGATAGCCGCGCATGCGCTTGTATCTTGCTATGAAATCTATATGTGGATATGAAAATGAATGCCCCATATGCATCTTTCCAGATACTGTAGGTGGTGGGGTGTCAATCGCGAATACCCTGCTCCGTTCATCAGGTTCGAACCTGTAGATATCATTCTCATCCCAGTATTTGATCCATTTTTCTTCCATCTGATTTATGTCTATGTCCATCCGAATTGTAATTATGACACGCTTAATTAATTTACTCGAACGCGGAATATGGGAGCGGTTTCTTGAAAAAGTCCGGCCTGTTTAGCATCATTGTCAAACGTTTTATATTCATTATTGATAGGTTGATGAATGATATATGTTATAGACACATCCGCCATAATCTCCAGGAACCTCAATCTGCTGGATGGAGACCTCATATTTCCGTCATCCGTGATCAGCGAGATCAAGAGAGGCAAACTGCGCTACATGATCGATGCGCTGCTTCCCATGATCAGGGTTGTCAGCCCTGGCCAGGAATACCTGAAGGTGGTGGACGATACCGCGGCCAAAACCGGTGATCTTATGAATCTGAGTCAGACCGACAAGGATGTTCTTGCCCTGGCTTTGCAGTATGGCGGTACCATAGTGACGGACGATTATTCAATACAGAACGTAGCATCATACCTGAACCTGAAATTTGTAAACGCAAACATAAAGCGTATTGAAAAGCAGATATCCTGGGTTTACAGGTGCACGGGATGCAAGAAGGTATTCTCAGTACCCGTAAAGGTATGCGATATATGCGGACATGAGGTTAAGAGGCACTACGACAAGAAAAGATCGATGATAAAGAAGGTCTAGATCCCAGAGATCCTTCCCACAAGATCGGCTATTCTCACCGCCTCAGGAAATTTTCCCCTCAGCGTGTTTTTCTCTATGATCTCCTGGGCGCTCCGCGTGTCTATCCCAGAAAGGTTTGCCATTATTACGTATCCATTGTTTCTTATCTCCACAGGTCTCAGGGATCTCAGTATCCTCACCTTTTCCTCATCTCCGAGGTGTTTTTCTATGGCACGTATCATCTTCTCTACGCTTCCTCCTGGTTCAAACAGGGATATAACAGGCACACCAAGTTCTCGATGCAGGGAATCTATATCACATATATTGAAACCTGCAAACGATATACCGCTCATCATTATTACCTTCGCCAGGGATCCTGTTTTCCTGAACAGCCTCGCTATGGCCTCATTGACATCGTCTCCATCCACATGCACGCGATCCTTCTGTATAGCCTCAAGATAGCCATCAATCCTCATCAGGACGCCTATAAGGCTGCTCTCACTGTCGCCTCTTCTGAAGGGGGAATCATCGACGCCAAGGATCCTCATGCCCCTTTTGATCCTGAATTTCTCTGGTAAAGGCTCATATTCAAGCGATAAACTATTCCTGAGATCATCGTCCATTCCATCGGTCATCTCTTCCTCCTAATGGAATATCTGATCTCATGACTGCGCGGAAATTCGCGCTGATAGATATCTTTGAACAGCCGATCAAAATCATCAGCGGAGATGTGGTATTCGGCGGTTCTGAAACCAAACTCGTTAATGCTCAGGGTACCATCGTCCATCTTGACTATCTCTATGCCCCGATCCTTTTTGAAGGTCTTCATCTCTATTTCATATCCCGGCTTTAATTTCCTCACCATTGAAGATATGTCCCTAACGGCACCGGATGAAGATATCATAGGCATATCAATCATCACTCAATGTTCATCACATTCAAACATTACTGTAGCAATCTATCTTGCTTTCATTGTGTGTTTCGCAATAACATGATCCATGCATTCTTCCTCGGTCTTGAATACTGAATCACACAAAGGGCACCTGTATTCAGCGTGTCCAGATATCATTACTCTTATGCATCCAGACATATTTTACCATCACATCCATTATCTTAATCCTGATAGATCTTCCTATCGCTCCGATGCATGGGGGACATCAGATGATAGAGACATCGCACCGGAGGAAATCTTCTCAGATCCGCCGTCAAAGTTCACCAACCGCTCTGATCGGCATCCTATCGCTTCCTTAAATGATCTAACACCACCTAGATCAGTGCAAAATTATCAATAAACTTTCCTGTCACTGGAAGATAGCACGTTTGGCCTGATGCAAGTTGCATGCAGATACGAAGCTGCAAAATAATTTTTTTCAACTTTTTCGTATATACGCACGGAAAAAATGTTGGAAAATATAAATTACTTCAGAAGATCAGATATGAGCAGTTTATCCATGAGCGAAGCCTTTATCCTTATCTGCTTAGTCAGGTAGGCTGTAAGCGGATCTATCTCCTTGGCCAGTATCTTATTGAATACATCCGATGAAACCATCACATTGATGTCAGCCTCTATCTTTCCCTCCTCAACATCGCTGAGATGCGAGTCTTTGAGATAGAAGTGATAGTTATCCTTGCCATCGAACTCCAGGTTTATACTCCTGCTCAGGGATTTGAGTTTTTCCCTGTATTTTGGGTCGTTCTCAAACTTCTTATTGACTTTGACCACTAGCTGCTGTAGCGTATCCTTCATGTTTTTCCCTGATCCTTCTCTGCTTATAAATCAACGCCTGTTCCACTAGATGTAGATGAACCTTTGATGGATCAAGCGGTCTTGATTTGAATTCGCTGTGGTACTGGGTGGCTATGAAGCTATCATCCCCGTTTTTCTCCAGTATCTCCATCCTTATGCCCTCATCGTCCGTCGCCGAGAACCGGAAACCGGCCTTTTCGATCATGTCTATATAATCTGGATTGACCTCGTACCTGTGCCTATGCCTCTCGTATATGATGTCTGTCCCATATATCCTGTGCGCAAGAGTACCCTTCTTTATTATGACCTTCTTTGATCCAAGGCGCATTGTACCTCCTAGATCCTTGATGCCCTTCTGTTCTGGCAGTATGTCCACAACAGGGTATTTTGTCTTCTCATCAAATTCTGTGCTGTTGGCGCCTTCAAGACCAAGAACGTATCTTGCCACGGCGATCACAGCCACCTGGAAACCAAGGCATATGCCTAGGAACGGAATACCATTATCCAAAGCGTACTTTGTGGCCGCTATCTTCCCCTCCACTCCCCTGTATCCGAACCCTCCAGGTATCAGAATGGCATCCGCTTCAGCCAGAACGCTCTGATCGTACCTGACTGTTTCGGAGTCGATCCACATTATGTCAACTGCAATGCCTGTATTGCCTGTCACATGCGAGAAAGCTTCCTTGTGGCTAATATATGCATCATGCAGATCCACATACTTGCCGACTATGGCTATTTTGACCCTTTCCCTCGGGTTCTTTATATTCTCCGTGTATTCCGACCAAGAGTCCCTGTAATTTATATCCATGTTCAGGAGCTTCGACAGCCTCGTTATCAGGCCTTCCTTCACCATGATCTGCGGCAGGAGATATACGTTTTCCACATCGCTCACGCTTATAATGCCCTCAACAGGCACATCTGTGAAAAGCGATATCCTAGCCTTTGTTTCATCGGTCAGCCTCCTCTTTGATCTTGCAAATATTATATCTGGCTGGATGCCTATCTCCCTCAGCGATTTAACACTGTGCTGGGTTGGCTTTGTCTTCTGCTCCATGGTCGGGCCTATCTCAGGAACGAGCGTAACATGGGCGAAGACAACATTCGATTCCTCGCGCTTGAGCTGTCTCAGAGCCTCAAGAAAAGGCATTGATTCTATATCACCAACAGTGCCGCCAACTTCTATGAGAACTATGTCAGCACCGCTGGATTTCGCCACGTCCCTTATCCTCCGTTTTATTTCATCAGTTATGTGCGGTATGATCTGTACGGTCTTCCCCAGGTAGTCCCCATGCCTTTCCTTCTGTATGACCTCAAGGTAAACCTTGCCCGTTGTTATGTTGTTGTTCTTCGTGAGGTTGATGTTCATGAAACGCTCGTAATTGCCCAGATCGAGATCAACTTCACCCCCATCATCAAGAACAAAGACTTCACCATGCTGGTAAGGATTCATCGTACCTGCATCATAATTTATGTATGGATCAATCTTAACTGCGGATACCTTTATACCAGAATCCTTCAAGATATGACCGATGCTGGAAGTAATTGTACCTTTTCCCAGACCAGATATAACTCCACCAGTCACAACTATGTACTGCATTATAGATAAACACAGACTCGTTAATTAAATTTTTCAATCTACTCCAAAAGCAGTATATTCAGCGTTTTTTCACATCTGATGATGGCCATACCGCATCTTCATGATCTTAATTATATTGTTCAAATAGATGTAGATAGATCTGTGATTCGCATCTATTTTTTATAAATTGTTATAGATATAAATTGATTATCATGTGATAATAACTACGCATAATATTGAATTTGCCGAGATTGTATGGCAAATTTATTTAAGACGAGATGGAATATTATAATCATGACTCTAACAATCTGTCCTTACTGCGGGACAGGATGTCAGATAGAGGTCGATTATTCAGGGGATCATTATACTGTGCATGGTTATACAAGATCCGTTGTGAATGAGGGAAAGCTATGCATCAAGGGATATCAGGGGCTTTCCTATGCAGGGTCACGCGACAGGATAACCTCTCCCATGATCAGGAGAGGGGATGTATGGACAGAGGTGAGCTGGGACGAAGCATTGGATTACGTAGCTAGGAGGCTCACCGAGATCAGGGATAAATATGGTCCGGATTCCATAGCGTTTCAGGCCTCAGCAAAGTGTACGAATGAGGAGAACTATCTGATCCAGAAGATAGCGCGCATGATGGGGACAAACAACGTGGATCACTGCGCAAGAAGCTGCCACAGTTCAACCGTAGCAGGCCTCATACGTACGCTTGGGACAGCCGCGGCGACAGGTTCCATAAGGAGCCTGAAGTCCACCGAAACCTTCTTTGTTATAGGATCAAACACAACGGAGCAGCATCCGATAATAGGCACAACGATAATAAGGCAGAAAAAGGCTGGCAAGAAGCTGATCGTCGCCGATCCAAGGAGAACGAAGCTTGCCTCCATAGCGGATGTTTTTCTCCAGTTCAGGCCAGGATCCGACGTGGCGCTCCTGAACTCCATGATGTTTGTCATACTCAAGAAGAATCTCATCGATTCCGAGTTCATCAGAACAAGGACGACCGATTTTGATGTCTTTGCTGCCGAGATTGAGAAGTACCCGCCTGAGGTAACCGAACAGATCACCGGTGTATCCCCAGATCTTGTGGAGAAAGCAGCAGAACTTTATGCGGGGAATAGGCCATCGGCAATACTCTATGGTATGGGCATAACTCAGCATATACATGGTACTGAAAATGTCATGAGCGTCTCAAATCTGGCTCTTATGACCGGAAACATAGGTCGATACGGGTCAGGCATCTTTCCACTCAGAGGCCAGAACAATGTCCAGGGATCAAGCGATATGGGTGCTCTTTCGGAATTTTACCCAGGATACATTCCAGCAGATTCGGATGGCGTTGAAAGGTTTGAAAAGATATGGGATGCCAAACTCCCAAAAAATATCGGTCTCATGCTTTCAGAGATGTTCGATGCGGCCATAGATGGAAGGGTTAAGGCGATATACCTCATGGGCGAAAACCCAGTGATAACAGAAGCAAATTTGTCTGATGTTGAAAAGGGCTTAACAAACTTGGATCTGTTTGTCGTTCAGGATATATTCATGACGGAAACGGCAAAATTTGCACATGTCATCCTTCCGGCATCTTCGGCACTTGAAAAAGATGGCACGTTCACAAACACTGAACGGAGGATTCAGAGGGTGGTTGCTGTGAAGGATCCGCCGGGAGACGCAAAACCAGACTGGTGGATACTGAGCCAGCTCTATTCAAGGCTATTCCATCGTGAGGCATACAGGTCTCCGGAGGAAATATTCAACGAAATCAGGGTGGCAATTCCAAACTACTCTGGAGCAAAATACGAAAACCTTTATCCTGACGGAAAGCAGTGGCCGATAAACGATCAGCATCCAGAAGGGACTGAAATACTGCATGTGGACAGGTTCACGAGAGGACTGGGCAGATTCATGGCAATCCCGTACAAGCCGCCATCTGAAACACCTGACGATCAGTATCCATTCATCCTCACCACTGGAAGGAATTATTACCACTGGCATTCAGGCACCATGACGAGACGCAGTGATATACTGGAAAGGGAATCTCCAAATCCGTATGTGGAGATAAGCGTCAATGACGCAAAGAAGCTGTCTATAAGGAACGGACAGATTATAACGGTGGAATCGAGGCACGGATCCATAAGGCTGCCTGCCATGGTGACCTCCAAAATACCGGACGGAATAGTGTTTGTACCATTCCATTTCAAGGAGGCCAGGGTAAATCTACTGGTGGGAGAAAACCTGGATCCATATTCTAAGATACCGGAATTCAAGGTAGTTGCGGTCAGGGTGATCGCATGATATACGAGCTCACCGAAGAGGATATGGAGAGACTGCTTCAAAAAATAGCGGAGGAATACGATGTATTTGGATCAAAGGAAGAACTTGGCGAGGTAGTATTTTCTAAGATATCATCTTTCAGCGAGGTATCAGAGAAAAAGAGCAGCTATTCGCCGAAGGACTTTCTGATAAAGAGATCGGAGAATATACTTGAAATTCCGAGGGCAGAAAAAAAGGCTGTAATCGGTGTGAAGAGCTGCGATCTGCGCGGGTTTTACCTGATGGATCTGCAGATACTGAACAAGGATCCTTTTTATACGGTGAGGAGGCAGAATACGCTGTTCATCAACTTTGTATGCACAGAGATGTGCCCTGGCGGCTTCTGCACATCATTTGGTGGGCCGGTGCTGGATGACTACGATATACAGGTACTCCACATAGGCCAATCATACTTTGTTGAGGCAGATCCGCGATACGAAAGATATCTTGCAGGTTTCAGGCCAGCTTCAGATCAGGACGTCTTTGTAAAGCACTCCAAAGAATTCAACAGGAAGTACGGAAAGATTGAACTGAACGGCATTGAGAAAAGGATGAAGTGGTCTTCAAAGCTCTGGACGGAGTTTGCGAATTACTGCATATCCTGTGGTGCATGCAACTACTCATGCCCCACTTGCTACTGCATCGATGTCTATGACGATGAAACCGGCAGGAAGAAGGAGTGGGATTCATGCATTCTGGAAGGGTTCACGAAGACCGCCGCAGGAAATGTTAGGCCGGATCTATCAGATCGGCTCAGGCAGAGGTTCTATCATAAGTTCAAATATTACAAACTTTCCAAGGGCGAGTATCTTTGCACCGGCTGCAATAGATGTGTTGACGACTGTCCTGTGGACATAGATATAAAGGAGGTGATAACGCATGATTACGATAAAGAATGAATATCTGCCGGAAAAGATGAAACCGATAAGGTTCAGAATGGAGACGGATGACACATACACAATAGTGTTCTCGAAGAGAACCATGTCCCATGCTGGGCAGTTCTACATGCTGTCTGTTGATGGTGTCGGTGAATCACCCATATCGGTTGCATCTGGCTTCGGAAATCCACTCACATTCTCAATCAAAGCGGTAGGATCCGTAACGAAATATATAATGGATCATCGGGACTCTGCGATAGGCTTGAGAGGGCCATATGGAAATACGTGGCCCTGGAAGGGCGCTGATCATATCGTTGCCATTGCGGGTGGCATAGGAATTCCACCCATAAAGGCGCTGATTGAAGATATGGAATCCGAGGGTAATCTGAGCGATCTCACGGTTCTCTATGGAGCTAGATCACCAAAGGATATAGTCTACAAGAATGAAATAGAGGCGTGGAAAAAGGAACTTGATTTCAGAATAACCGTTGATAACGGAGATCCATCCTGGAAGGGCAAAGTCGGAGTGGTTACGACACTCATACCTGGAGTAGAGCGGTTCAAAAATGGATCGGCATTTGTGATAGGTCCGCCAATAATGATGAAGTTCTCTGTCCAGGAGCTGATCAAACACGGGTTTAGTCCAGAAAACATATACCTGTCCCTTGAACGTAGGATGGAATGCGGAATTGGAGTTTGTGGGCACTGCAATATAGGGCAGTGGTATGTGTGCGAATCAGGGCCTATATTCAGGTATTCGGATGTTATGAACGAACCGGAGGTTTTTCTTTGAATATCCATGAATTTTCCTGCCGTTAAGGAAAAATAGCCATATACGAAGCCCATTGCGTGATAAAAATAGAAAGTATGCGAATATATATCTATATATTATATTTAGATGACACTTAACTATATCTTAGGAATATCTCAGTTGATCTGAGGAAACAGAGATGGCGCAAGGGCTATTGCAGCAGCTTGACAATTCAAATGTTGGTAAATTTCATCTCAAGGCTTGGATCATCTCTGGAATGGGATTTTTCACCGATGCCTATGATCTTTTCATCATAGGTACTGTTGTTACTCTTCTTCCGCTTGCAGGCTGGAGCCACCTGACCACAGCCTACGTGTCCCTCATATCTTCGGTTTCACTTCTGGCTTCGGTTATCGGTGCTTTCACCTTCGGCAGGCTTCTGGATGCTCTGGGGCGCAGCAGAGTTTATGGTTTTGAACTTATGCTGCTAATCATCGGTGCAGTAGGCAGCGCGTTTCTCGTTCCGGTGAATGGCGTCATTTATCTGCTGATCTGGAGGTTCATACTGGGTCTTGGAATAGGCGGTGATTATGCCGGCAGTTCGACTATAATGGCTGAGTTCTCAAATGCAAAGAACAGGGGGCAGCTTATAGGCATGGTCTTTTCCATGCAGGGCTTTGGCCTTGTTTTTGGGCCGATAATGGCTCTGTTGATGATAAGATACATACCGGATATGGATCTTGTCTGGAGACTGCTACTCATGATCGGAGCAATACCTGCAGCCATAGTGCTCTATGGAAGAAGAACCATAGGCGAAACCCCAAGATACTCAATAAATGTTTCTGGCGACGTATCCTCTGCAAAGAAGGTCATTGAGAGGATCTCCGGAAATTCAAGAATAACCACCGCACCTGATGAGGCAATTACGGAAAAGATAAGCTGGAAAGAAATGTTCACGGAGCGCCAGTTCCTGATGACGCTGATAGGAACCGCAGGCGCATGGTTTGCTCTTGACTGGGCTTTTTATGGGAACTCAATAATGAGCCACCAGATGCTTTCAGCCATCGTGCCAGCATACATCGGTGGAGTTGCAAAGGTGCAGATCACAACTTTATATTCGCTTATAATCTTCGCCGTTTCGGCGCTTCCTGGTTACTGGATTGCCACATTCACCGTAGACAGAATAGGCAGAAAACCACTGCAGATACTGGGATTCTTAATGATGGCCATATCATATCTCGTTCTGGGATTGCTCAAATTCATATACGCCGATTCTTACATAGTATGGTTCATGATAATATATGGACTCAGCTACTTTTTCACAGAATTTGGTCCTAACGTTACCACATTCATCTACAGCCCTGAGATGTTCCCGACAGCATTGAGAGGCCTGGGATCAGGACTTTCTTCTGCAGGTGGAAAGCTGGGTGCATTCATAGGCACTGCCCTCAACGTTGTGATCTTTGCAGTGTTCGGTGAGAACAATCTGTTTCTGATCCTTGCGGGCATATCACTACTTGGAGCATTGCTGACCTTATTTTTCCTGCCAGAAACATCTGGAAGGACTCTTGAGGACATATCCGGAGAGAGGGATTTTAAGAGATCCGTTGGAAGCGGATCAAGAAAATGATATGCAGGCACATTCATTTTCAGGTTTTCTTCTATCATTCATCTGTTTGCCTTCAAAATTCTTGGAAAGAATTTCAGCATTCCAAGAAAACGAGGATATCTGCATGACGAAAACATTATTAATCAAGTTTAAATATGCCCCACATCCTGTGATAATATGGTTAGTGTCAAATACGTTCCAAGCGATCTGTTGATCAATTACGTCTCTGAGAAGTTAAAGAACGAAAAGAAGATAGCAGAGCCAGACTGGTCCAAATATGTCAAGACCGGTATAAGCCGTGAAAAATCACCGGTTAACAGGGACTGGATCTATGTACGCGCTGCCGCAATGCTGAGAAAGCTTTACATAAATGGAAATCTGGGCATATCCAGAATGAGCAGCGAATACGGTGGCAAGGTAGACAGAGGATCGAAGAGATACCATGCGTCTCAGGGAAGCAGATCCATAGTGAGATATCTATTCCATGAACTGGAGAAGGCCGGTTATGTGCAGAAGACTCCGAAGGGCAGATCACTGTCTCCTGAGGGCATGTCCCTACTGGATAACGCAAGCAAGGACATAATAAAGCAGCTTGCAGAGAAAGATCCAGCGTTTCAGAAGTTCATCTGAAGCAGATGACTGGATCTGGCGCGTTGAGTACGCCAATGCCAGTGCAAAACACTTATAAGTCAAATGGAAATAAGTAACATAGTGGATATGATTGCTTGGTGGATATATCTTAGAGCGGTATATCCGCGATCTTGCTGATGAAACATGGCATCTCATCCGAAAGTGATGGATATGGATGATGACGAGGAACTTGAAAGAATAAGAAGACAGCAATTAGAGAGCATGCAAAGGCAGGCCATGCAGGAGCAGATGCGTGAGGAGCAGGAGAAGCAGAGAGAGGCAGAGAAGGCCAGGCGTCAGCAGATACTGAGACAGATACTCGATCCGTCTGCAAGGGAGCGTCTCAACAACGTGAGGCTTGTCAGACCCGATCTGGCCGATAATGTCGAAAATCAGCTCATACAGCTTGCCAGCATGGGAAGGATCAACCGCATGCTGACAGAAAGGGATATAATTGATATATTAAGTAAGCTTACCGAAAATAAGAGAGAACCAAGGATAGAGAGGAGAAGCAAATGAGCCGGAACAAGGAACTTGGAAGAAAGATACGATTGATGAAAAAGGTAAAGCAGAACAGAAGAGTTCCTGGTTGGGTCATGATGAAGACCGCCAGGAAAGTAACGCAGAATCCGCTGCGAAGAAACTGGAGACGCGGCAGTCTAAAGATATGAGGTGAATGAAATGGCAGATGAAACAGTCACTCAGGAGGTCATAATTAACGTTCCACTTAGGGATGCCAAGGCCTCTTCAAGGAAGAGGAGAGCGGATACTGCTGTATCTGTACTTAGGAATTTTATTTCAAAAAAGATGAAGATCGATGAGTCGAAGATATGGATCGACCCGAAAGTAAGTGAAAAGATATGGGAAAGAGGAAGGGAGCATATCCCATCAAAGTTATCGGTGAAGGTAATAAAATTAGAAGAGGGAACCACCGAAATCATAATGCCTTGATTCCGGTTCAATCATTTTTTGTATTCACAGTCTGCGGTGATGTGTTGTGATAAGGAAGACGTCAGTGCTTAGAAGTAACTTTATCGGTATATATGCCAAGGCTTGGGATGACGTTGCCTTCATCACAATGATGGCCGATGATAAGACTGTGGCCGATTTTCAGGAAGTATTGCAGGTAGACGTCAGGAAAATAAGCATAGATAACTCCAGCCTGATAGGAACGATGATGGTGATGAACTCAAACGGCCTCATCGTACCCTATGGCTCCGAGATAGCTGGCCTTGGAGATCTCGACGGCAGGAACGTGCTACAGTTGAAGGACAAGATAAACGCCATTGGAAACGACATAATAGCCAACGATCACGGCGCAATAATCCATAAAAATTTCAGCAACAGATCTAGGAAGGAGATAGAAGACACGCTTGGCGTGGAAACAATAAGGACGACAATAGGAAATATCCTGACCGTTGGTTCAGCTGGTATACTCACCTCCAAGGGTATGCTCGTTAATCCGGAAACCGATGAGGACGAACTTGAGTTTCTCAAGGACTTCTTCAAAGTGTCCGTAAAATCAGGAACAGCAAATTTCGGAAGCATCTATGTAGGCGCATCAATAGTGGCAAATTCGAAAGGAGTGCTTGTGGGGAAAGATACCACGCCGATAGAGATGGATAGGATTGACGACGTACTTTCATGAACGTATGCTGAATCTATCCAGATCCTTAGACAACCGCTGAATGGCAATTGGCTTAGATTTGAGGCAATAATATCTGGCAATGGAATATTTGAAATAACGTATCATCATCAAGATTCCGCTGTCTCTCGCCAGGATCTATCTTCTGAACCCTCTAACTTGAGATATCTTTATTATCGGCTTGAGTTCTATGCCGTTTTCTCTGAGGAGTTCGGATCCGCCCTCCTCCCTGTCTACGACGCAAAAGGCACGCTTCACAATTGCGCCATTTTCACGCAGCGTCTGCACAGCCTTCAGCACAGAATTTCCTGTGGTAACAACATCCTCTATGACATCTATCTCCTCCCCCTTTTCAAGCTTTCCAACAAGGAGGCTCATGGTTCCATGCGATCGTTCCTTTCTCACTATTATGTAGGGTACGGAAAGCTGCAGTGCCGTTGCGACAACAAGTGGAACGGCTCCGAGTTCCATGCCAGCGATCTTCTTTGATCTTATCATGGTAGAAAATTCGGATGCTATATTTTTCAGCAGATGTGGGTCTGTTGCGGCCTCCTTTATGTCAACATAATATGTGGATCTTTTTCCCGACGTTAATACGAAATCGCCGAATTTTATCGCGCCAACTTTAAGTAGATCCTCTTCCAGTCCAACCATATAATACCCTAAGGGCTATGGGTTTGTAAGAATAAAAGGTTTCCATATTGAATTATGTAGGTCACAGATGATCAGCATCATCTTTGGGTGTTATGAGGCCAGAACCTCGTTGAGATGATTTCGGAGGTCATATTAATTAACCAGCATAGCATATTTCAGCGGACGATGTACGAGAACAGGCAGTATCAGGCAGAGGCCATAGACTTCCTCAGTAAATCACTTCAGGATCATTATGGCGTGGCATTGGAATCGCCAACAGGATCCGGAAAGACCATAATGGCTCTGAGATCTGCTCTGAAATATGCCAGCGAAAGGAAGCTGAAGATCCTGTATCTCGTGCGTACAAATTCTCAAGAGGAACAGGTCATCAGGGAGCTTCGCGCGATTTCTTCGGCAGTAAAGGTCAGGGCTATACCGATGCAGGGCAGAGTTAACATGTGCATACTCTACCATATGATCGAGGATCTCCATGAGATAAATGCAGAATCGCTGGCCAAATTCTGCAACATGAAGAAACGCGAGGTCATGGCGGGAAACGAATCTGCCTGCCCATATTTCAACTTCAAGATAAGATCGGACGAAACTAAGAGATATATATTTGAAGAACTCCCAACCGCAGAGGAGTTCTATGAATACGGAGAACGAAACAACGTTTGCCCATACGAGAGCATGAAGGCAGCACTGCCTGATGCAGAAATTGTTGTGGCACCGTATGCTTATTTTCTCAACAGAAACATAGCTGAAAAGTTTCTCAGCCACTGGGGTGTATCAAGAAACCAGCTCGTGATCATCCTCGACGAGGCGCACAATCTTCCGGATATAGGCCGATCAATAGGATCGTTCAGGATATCCATTGAATCTCTCAATAGGGCCGACAAGGAGGCTCAGGCCTACGGCGATCCAGAACTTTCACAGAAGATACATGTATCCGATCTCATAGAGATGGTAAGAAGCGCCCTTCAGAGCATGGTGAGCGAGAGGTGCCAGAAGGGGGACGTCAGGATAAGATTCCAGGAATTCATGGAATACATGATGATAATGAACAAGAAGGGAGAAAGGGAGATACGTTCTCTCTTCAACTATCTCTATCTTTTCGGAGAGTACGTTGAAAATGAGAAGGAAAAGGTGGGCAAGGTGCCGTTCAGTTACTGCTCATCCGTTGCCGCCAGGCTGTCTGCGTTTTCGGATCAGGATGAGGAAAGATACGCCGCCATTCTTTCTCCAGAAGAGTCTGGGTATATCCAGGCAGCGTGCCTCGATCCGTCAGGAATCCTGGAGGTTCTGAAGGAATCCAAGACCATACACATGTCTGGTACGCTCGATCCCTTTGATTTTTACTCAGACATAACTGGTTTTGAAATCCCGTTCAAGAAGATAGGCGAAATATTTCCGCCGGAAAACAGGTACATCGCATACTATGATGGTGTATCGTCCAAGTATGACACCCTGGATGAAAGAGAACTGGACAAGATGGCAACCATCATAGAAGAGATAGTGACGAAGGTTAGGAGAAACACCATAGTATACTTTCCATCGTACTCGCTGATGGATAAAGTTGAGAACAGGGTCTCATTTGATCATATGAAGGAATACAGGGGCATAGATCAGAAGGAACTCTATGCCATGCTTCGAAAATTCAGGAAGGGAAATGGTACCATATTTGCAGTCTCTGGAGGCAGATTATCGGAGGGTATAAACTTTCCTGGAAATGAGCTCGAAATGATAATACTTGCAGGTCTTCCGTTTCCCAGGCCTGACGCATTAAACAGATCACTCTTTGATTACTACGAAAGAAAATACGGCAAGGGCTGGGAATACAGCGTGGTGTATCCAACAGCCATAAAGATAAGGCAGGAAATAGGGAGGCTCATCAGAAGTGCTGATGACGTAGGTGCGTGCGTCATACTTGATAAAAGATCTGGGCAGTTCAAAAGATTCATACCAGATCTCAGGAAGACATCCGATCCGGCTTCAGATATCTACAATTTCTTTTCGTCGCTAAAAACTGGAGAAAAATACAGCGCATGATCCATCCGTGGAAAATGTTTTAAGCCTGTTTTGATATGTAAAGCTGGTTTATATGGCTATCAACGCTGTGGCTGGCTTCATCAGGGAGTTCTCTCCTAAGGATATTGATCAGGTCTACAGGATAGCACAGAATTCCCTGACAGAGTTCTATACCCAGTCCCTGATAATGGATCTTCACAGGGAATGGCCTGAATCATTCATGGTATATACCATAACGGATACGGTTGTTGGTTTCATAGTGGGCTCGAAGTATTCCAGAACAGAAGCCAGAATACTTCTCTTTGCGGTTGATGAGAGGTTCAGGAAGATGGGTGTCGGTTCCGCGTTGATGGACAGATTCCTTCAGCTGTGCAGGGAGGAGAACATGCTGAGTGTGCGGCTGGAGGTCAGAACAGATAATGATGAGGCCATACGCTTCTATAAGAAATATGGATTTGTTATAACGGCATTGCTTCCTGGATATTACAGTGATTCTTCAAATGCATATACCATGTGGCGCATCATATGAATGCATTCAATTTATTGAAAAGTTAGAAGTTTGAAGAAGCTGTAAAATTAAGATATTCAGATGTGATATGGGCGGAATTTTCCGGCGGAATTGTTTAATATACGTTTTGCAAGAATTCATAATAATAGGGCTTATGCAGTCCAAATAAAAGCCTGTTTGTATCATGATATAGATCCTGTACTGAATCAGATGCACAGGCAAAGACCACTTCGCTGAAAGGAATTTTAGAAGATTCAGCTGAGTGATAGCTCACCATAGCTTCGTATTATGATGTTTTGGCGATCGAAAATAACTGCAATATGATATTTTACAAAAACTCGCATAACTCCAAAATAAAATTGAAAAAAATTGGCCACTTAGGTGTGGCCATTCCGATTAGAATACAGGGATCTTGCCTTCGACAAACTGCATCGTCAGATCCGATATGTGGGCAATTCTGTCGTCAACGAGATTTCTTATGTTGTTCTTGTGCTTTGAATGATCAACGTTCCCCTCATATATGACCTGCACGCTTGCCACATGCGGATCGTCTATGGGTCTGCCTATCTGAGAAACTATCCTGACTAGTACCTCAGCGATGTCGTTGCCTTCCTCCTTCACTATATCGTTAGCTATCTTGTTTGACAGAACATTATAAAGCTTTCCCACGTGCGTGACTGGGTTCTTTCCTGCGGCGGCCTCCATGCTCATGGCCCTGTACGGTGTTATCAACCCATTGACTCTGTTTCCCCTTCCCACTGATCCGTCATCGCCGTTCTCCATGGACATACCTGTGACCGTAAGATATCCAACGGCCTTGCCATCTTCCTTTATATCTGCGGTATTTATGAAAACCTTTACCTCCTTGTCTGTGTACTCGACAGCGTTGTCCAGGACGAGCTGCTTAAGTTCATCCTTTATATTGAAGTATTCGTCGGCATCGTGAATGTATTTATCCACCATTGCTGCCGCCACAGTCAGGTTTATCGTGTCTTTCTGCCTGAATCCCATGACCTTGATATCATAGCCAACCATGGGCATCTTCTTTTTGAGCTCTCCGTTAAGGTATTTCTCCGTATTCAGAACCATGTTTTCAGTTTCGGACAGAGGTGCAAATCCAACCCCGAATGATGTGTCGTTGGCCTCAAGCTTCTTTGTATCGTAGACTTCCACAAGATCAACAGAGCCTTGGCCTATCCTGGAATCTATCATGACATCTGCATCCACGTCCAGATGCTTGAAATGTTCTCTGAGATAGTCTCTGGCGGCCTTAATCGTTATAGATTTGAACGGCACACGGTCATTACCCACCTTAGTTGTGGCTCTTCCGCTAAGGAGTATATATGTCGGCTCCAAAACAAGCCCGCCTCCATACTTGGGTGCCGACTGCCCGCCGACGACCTCAACCTGATCCGTGTTGTGGTGCAGGATCCTACCGTAGTGCTCTATGTAATATTTTGATAGGGATCTGCTAACTGCCTCTGCAATACCGTCTGCAACGCTATCTGGATGCCCGATACCCTTCCTCTCCACTATTTCAACTTCTTTCTTTGGAGTCGGTATCTGGTGCAGCTCCTCGACTGAGATATTTCTCTCCATAATTAACCTCTGGATAGTCCATATTTATGGTTTATTAAATGTTTTGTAAGCAAATTCCAAATATTACGGCATCTGAAAATAATATTACTATTAGTAATTAGAACAATATTTATGCCCTCCGTTGAATAACACCCATGAACTTCCTCATAAGTGTTTATGACAAGACTGGCCTGATCGATTTTCTCTCGAGCATAAAGAGCAAGATCGATCTGGTATACGCAACATCAGGTACCTACAGATCGCTTGGAGGCTTGGGTCTGAAACTTCATGAGACATCTGAGATAACCGGCTTCGAGGACCTTCTAGGTGGAAGGGTAAAGACGCTTCATCCGATGCTGTACGCCGGCCTTCTGTACAGGGACAGGAATGATGGAGACCAGATAAAATTCGATGTTGTCATATCAAATCTATATCCATTCAGCTCTGATATGAAGAGCGAGGACGAAATGATAGAGAACATCGACATTGGCGGCGTCTCGCTGACCAGGGCAGCCGCGAAGAACTACAGGAACATACTGGTACTGACCTCTCCCGACGACTATGCAGCAGCCGCTGAGGTGATCAACTCCGGATCCATACCACAAGAATACAGGAAGAGAATGGCTATGAAGGCCTTCATAAGGATGGCTGAATATGATGCAAAGATACATGAGGGCCTTTCAAGGATTTTTGGCATGGTTCCAGATTCATACGCCGTCATAGGCCATGACGGAGAAAAGTTGAGATACGGTGAAAACCCGGATCAGGAAGGATATCTGTTCATTAATGGTGCGCATGTCGGTGTGGCAGGTGCAGAAAAGCTCAACGGAAAAGAACTTTCATACAATAATATACTGGATGCTGATTCGGCCTTCGAGACTGCACTTGAGTTTCAAGATCCTGCAGTGGTTGTCATGAAGCATAACACACCGTCTGGCGTGGCACAGGACGACGACATAGTGGCTGCCTTCAGGAAGGCATGGGATGCAGATTCTGAGAGCGCATACGGTTCCGTGATAGCAGTTAACAGAAAGGTCACGGAGGAACTGGCTGCGGCCATGAAGCCTTACTTCATAGAGGTTGTTCTTGCTCCGGACTACGAAGATAAGGCACTGGATCTGCTCAGAAAGAAGAAAAACCTCCGTGTTCTCAGGGTGAACTGGCAGAGGGACACAAGACTGCGCATAAGGTCAGTATCGGGGGGATTTCTGGCTCAGACACCGATGCATGCCTCCATTGATGCATCTTCCCTCAAGCTCGTGACGGAGAGATCCGCCGATCCGAAATCGCTGGAGGATCTATTGTTTGCATGGAAGGTTGTAGCCAGATCGAGGAGCAATGCGATAGTATTCGCGAAGGATCTGGTGACAACGGGTATAGGTGCCGGTCAGACCTCAAGGGTTGAGGCAGTTAGGATAGCTGCGCAGCGTGCCGGCGATCGTTCAAAGGGATCAGTGATGGCCTCTGATGCGTTCTTCCCGTTCCCTGATAGCATCGATGTGGCAGCAGATGCTGGAATAAAGGCCATAATCCAGCCGGGCGGATCAATAAGGGATGATGAAGTGATAAAACGCTGCAACGAGCTCGGAATACCCATGTACTTCACAGGAAAAAGAGTGTTCCTCCATTAAAATTTATAATTATAAATCAAAAATTTTATTCTCCCTTGAAAACAGGTTTTCTCTTTTCCTTGAATGCAGTGAGTCCCTCCTTAGCATCCTTTGTCCTGAACGTAAGCGCAAACTTTTCCTTCTCCATCTCGTAGCCCTCCCTTCTCGTATAGGTCATCACCTCTTTTATGTATCTGACTGAAACTGCAGGTTTTTCCGCCAGATCCCTGGCCAACTTTATGGCCTCCTCAAGATAGTTTTCAGATACCATATTCACTATGCCATGCGACAGAGCTTCCTTTTCATCTATCACACGCCCGGTCAGAGCAAGATATTTTCCGTAAGATGGACCAGCGAGATCTATTATCCTTTGCGTTCCACCGAAACCGGGCATTATGCCAAGGCCAACCTCAGGAAATCCATACTTTGTATTAACGTCTGATATGCGAAAATCGCATGCCAGTGCCAGCTCAAAGCCTCCGCCAAGTGCATAGCCATGGACAGCTGCGATAACCGGTTTTTCATAGGTCGCTATGCTGTTCATTACATTCTGGCCCAGATCCGAGAAATGATAGGCAGCTCGGTCATCCATCGTCAGAAAGTTGTTTATATCGGCTCCGGCAGAGAATGCACGGTCGCTTCCCCTCAGAACAACAACTTTTCCTGATTCCCTGATGGCCTGCTCAACCTCGTGCAGGACATCGATGGTGAGGGGATTTAACGGATTCTCCCTCTTTATCTGTACGATTCTTACATTGCCGTCATCCTGTATCTTTATCTCTCTGTAAACCTCATCAGACATACAGCACCTCCATCATGTCATACGCTCCTCTCTTAAGCTCTGTAGCGTCCTGCTTCAACGATCGACATCTGGCTCTATGAATATATTACATACGAGCGAGATGCGGAGATCTCCACAGGTATATATTATGATTTCAGCGATTTTGCTCAGGTACCACGCCGCTTGCTTTTTGCGGATGATACAAGAAAGAAAACGGAAAGACAATTTATAAATCTTTCCAAGTGGAAAGTTCGTACATCTTCTGTCGGAATAGAGAATTTTATTACTGACAGGGAAGTTCTCTAATCATGACCATCCTTCTTTCCACAGTTTAGAATTCTATCATGGGAAATTGAAGATAACCGTAATAAAAGTTTGTTATCTATGATCATATACCTTTTATCCTCCATGAACGGGAAGACCCCTTGACTTGGCAGGGGATGAAAGCGAACACAAACTTTAGGATACTATGTCGGAATCTATTGAACAATGTTCAGGAATATTAAACTGAAGCTTCCGTATGATGGATTCGCTCATTGAGACAGCGAAGCAGTTCAGGTAAGCTGCACAGATAGTCCTGGAACATGGTTTTGAGAATAAAACGTTCAATAAAAACAGGCTCAATAAAGGTACATACAGAAAGGTGAGGGAAAGGATACCCACACTGCCATCAGCACTCGTTCCGCCCATCGTAAACTGAAGAAAATAAGCGGAAGAGAGAGACGGTTTGTGCGTGATGTCAATCACGTAATTTCCAAGAGGATAGTTTAGCTTCCCTACGATGTATTTGCACTTGAGGCACTGAACTTCAGGCTGCTGTCAGCCAGCCGATCGCTGCGGTTCAATGAAACCTCATCTACTGGTGGGAAGAGAGACCAGCAACAAGTCCATTATGTGAGGTAGGGGTAGTTGACATTTTCAGATGAGCCTTCCTATGAAAACCTTTGTCGTGTATTTCAGGACTATCTTTCCATCTTTCTGATTTGTTTTGAACAGATCTTCGAGCCTTGAAATGGCCTCCCTGTACCTGGGATCGTTCTCCTGGAGGCTGTAAGAATTGGACAGATATCTGCCGATCAATCCGTCTAGATCCAGAGCTTGAAAATTGTCCATCTGATAATAATCATAGTCGTAATCAAAAAAACTATATATCCTTTCAGCAGGTATGGCTGTGCTTCCAGTGCCGTGATATCCCTTGCTGAATTCCCGCACCAGCTCTTCATACTGCTGCGTGAATGGATCACGCACATCCCTGTCGTTCCAGATGAGGACAACCATGTTTGGTGCCTTAAGTATCCTTCTGAATTCCCTTTTGGCTCTATCCATATCGAACCAGTGAAATGCCTGGCCAACTGTGATGACGTTCACAGAATGATCATTGAGGCGGGTTGATTCGGCTTTGCCGACAACGAAACTTACATTGCTATACGAAGAAAGAATCTTCTTCGCAACGGCCAGCATATCTTCGTTGGGATCAACACATATTACTGGGTTTCCATTTTCAAGGAACAATCTTGCAAGTATGCCGGTACCGCAGCCTATATCTGCAATAACCATATCCTTATTGAAACCGTATTTCTCCTTAAGAAGCCTGATTATCTCTATGGGATAAGCTGGCCTGTATTTCGAATAATTTTCTGCTTTACCTGTAAAATCGCCTTCTGCAACCATCCATTTTACCTTTTCTATACCATGGCCAATTTGCCTTTCATCTTGAGACCAATATCCCATCAGATGTACACTTAGACCTGATCACGCCGATATCGATGCATACGGATCTGCATTGGATCCCTGCGCCCTGCACCTATAGGTCATGCCGCTTATCTATCGCAACTAGGATCATACGCGGAATTTACCCTCAACGGAATCTCAGCATCTCCTTTCAGTCTAGAGCCCTCTACCTGTATGGGTATATTCTAACTGCACTAACCCTATTTCTATCAATATAGCAAAATTTTTATTAAATCTTTCCGTTGATAGAGATCCGTATCCTCATTGCTGAGGGTTGGAATTTTAACGATCCCTTAGACTTCTAACTTTGCCTATAAAAGAAAGAACATCTTCATAAGAAGCCACTGGAGGGCATCGATCCCCCGACCTGCTGATTACAAGTCAGCTGCTCTACCAACTGAGCTACAGTGGCTTATCCGTCAGGAAATTCAATTTTTGTATATTATTTTATCTTAACCGATGCTTCAAAAGATCTCCGAAGCCTCTCCAAAAACAAGCGGTATGAGCATCTCGCTTTCTGAAAGACCGCCATGCATACCCTTCATATGTGAGTCGCGCAAACCAGGGAGCTTGTACCAGATCATATCGTTTCTGGGGGGTACTATGAGTAGATTTCCAGCACGACGAAGCGCCAGATCGCCTGTCATGTGAGGCCCGAAAAACTGCTGCGATACTATATTTTCCACAAGATCAACCAGTGCGCCCTGAAAATGTTTCTTTGCATATTTAAGGACGTCATCAAGATGGTCCTTCTTTATGAAAAGAAAAACGTCCCTTGGACTGCCAACTGGCGGGATCTTGTATCTGCCGTCGCTCTTCAATGAACTGAATATCTTCCTCTTGTCGTTAAGAAATATGGTCTTGGAGGGATCTACCTGAATATGACCGTGATCCGACGTTATCACTACCAGCGTATTTCTCAATTTATCCTTTGGAATCTGCCTGAACATGTTTGCTATCATATCTGATATTGTGGAAGCTTCTGTCCTGTACATCTCACTTTCTGGCCCGTAGACATGACCGATATGATCGATATTATCCACGTAGAAATAATAATAATCATAGGCACCTTTTAAAATGGCATCTCTGAGCAGGATCAGGCCATCAGTGATGTACGAGTATCCCACTATATCCGATCCGTTCTGCACAAGCTTTGTATACTCTCCATTGACTATGTTTGACTTGAGAAATGATACGCTGCGTATCCCTTCAGATCTCAACCTGTGAAATATCGTCTCTCCCCGGAACAGATTTGCCGGGTTCATCGATTCGAACCTCTTTCTGTATCTCCTGATGATGGGCCTGTATGGAAGCGTGAGTGCGACCGTCCTCGCCTCATCAAAGTAAAGTATCCATTCAAGCAATCCGTGATCAGAAGGCGGTAGACCCGTATTTATCGTTGTGTTGGCTGCCGCAGTCGTGGACGGGAATACCGTAGTTATAGGACACACATAGCCGTTATCCACGAATGCATCCCTCAGCTTTGATCCGTATGATGGATCCATGAATTTATCATAGCCGAAGCCGTCAAGATAAAAGAAGACCACCTTATCGTATGATCCCTTAAAGTACGTGAATATGCGGTCATCGATTCGGGCTTGATTGCCGATGCCGAAGACCTCCAAAATTGAGTTAGGAACATTGTAGAGATTGAAGCCATTGTAATTGGGTTTTATCCTCTCTTCGTCTATCCTGTTTGCTGTGGCCTGCCCGTATGTGTCTATGATCATAGCGGCAGATCGTTTTATCCATTATAAATATGAGGTGTGATAGGAACTGTATAGAAAATATATAGCAATGGAATATGCCATGTATATTGACCATCTTTATATATTTCCAAGGGATTAATCACTTTCCCCGGTGAAATGATGAGCAGAATCGTAATAGCATTGGGAGGAAATGCACTCCTCCAGAATGGAGAAAAGCGGGACTATGAGACGCAGTATGATCATGCCTACAGGACGTTTGAGAACCTGAAATCGGTGACGGAGAACAATGAGACCGTCATAACACACGGAAATGGCCCACAGGTTGGAGATATACAGCAGAGCCATGATATTTCAGGAATACAGGCTCATCTGCACCAGAGCGTGGCAATGTCGCAGGGATACATAGGCGAGATACTTGCCAATGCATACAACAATATAAAGGCCAGATATGGACTGCGCAAGAACATCTTCACCATAATAACCAGGACCGTCGTGGATGAAGACGATCCGGCGTTCAGTAATCCGGAAAAACCAATTGGCCGATATTACAGCGATGGAGAGCTTGGAGAGGCCAGGAAGAATGGATGGGCAATGAAGAAATTCAAGGACGGCTGGCGCAGGGTGGTACCATCTCCTGATCCCAAGGAGATAGTCGAAGAGCCGGTGATAGAATACCTGCTTCATAATGGAAATCTACCGATAGCGGTTGGCGGTGGTGGGATTCCTGTCGTCTATAGAAATGGTGTCATGTACGGCATAGACGCAGTCATAGATAAGGATCTGGCATCATCCGTTCTGGCCACCGCAATAGGTGCCGATTTCTTCATGATACTGACAGATGTTGATCATGTCTTCGTAAACTATGGAAAACCCGATCAGAGATCGCTTCACGAGGTACGGGTTGATGAAATTGAACAATACCTTAAAGATGGACAGTTCGGGGAGGGGAGCATGAAGCCCAAGGTTATGGCAGCGATCAGGTTCATAAAGAACGGTGGCAAGAAAGCCTTCATAACATCTATAGAGAATAGCGTCAATGCGCTTTCAGGCGGAAGCGGGACGGTCATTGTACGATGACGAAGTCCCTGCCCTCCTTTTTCATTCTTCCGAAAACAACGAAATCGTTCAGTATCTCCTCTATGTTCAGAGATGAGACGTCGAGATCGTAATCTTCCTTCAGTATGTCTATAACTTCGTCAGGATTTACCTTATCGGTGAGTGATTTCCTTATCAGGTTGTTGAGGTCTTCGTAAACGTTCCATGGGAATATGAACCATGCCCAGTTCTTCTCGGTTATGAGATCCGAGTAATAATCTGGAACGAATTTAGATCTGCTTATGTGGAGCATTGTTGCGCTCCTTAACTCCTTTGGCTTGAGGGATTTGACATACTCATAAGCGAGGCCCATACTTTCTCCGGTATCTGTAATATCATCAACAACAAGCACATTCTTGCCCGATAAATCGGTGCTAATCTTGGTTTTCAACACAGCTTCCCCATCCTTTGTTGCGGTTATGCCCCAGTGCTCCGTTTTCACGCTGAGCAGATCCTTGACCCAGAGCCTGTCGGAAAGGATCCTTGCTGGTACCAGACCTCCCCTCGCAATGCCTATGATCGTATCAACCTGAAATGATGCCTGTACCTTTCTGCTGATGTTTCCACACCACCTATCTATGTCAGCCCAGCTGACAAGGGTGGCCTTGAACTTGTTAGCCATGATATCGTGATTATGTGAATGCGTTTAATTCTTTTTGTCGGCATGGTCAGAGACCCTGCTGCATACTGCGGATGCTATTAGATTAGCTATCCTGACTGCGTCTGCATTCGTATACCATCTCATAGTTCGAACTGCGCGATCCAAGCTGACCCATTCATATGCATCATGTTCCCTGTCAACATTGTTGGATATATCGATGGGACATGAATCCCTTACACGTATGGCATAAACATACTCTATGAAATCCATCTCATGGGCTCTGAATCTGAAGGCCATGATCCTGTGAGCGATGTGCATTATGCAATCGCTGCCTATACCAGTTTCCTCTCGAACCTCCCTCAGGAGTGCCCTGCCCAGATCCTCACCTGGCTCCACATTTCCGGTGACATTCTGCCAGAAATCGCCGTGTTCCTTATTTCTGTGCAGTATCAGGAATTCAGGCCATTTTCCGCATCTATAGATAACCGCCTGTACCTTAACGCCCGTTCTTGTGCTTGACATAGCTGCGTTAAATCATGGCATCTAAAAAGGTTTACCGAACTTCGAATGTGCATTCTGGAGTTCTGATCCATCAGACTAAGGGTTTGGGTTTCTCCAGTTCAGCCGTATCAGCAATATCTATAAATCATGTCTAACATTACATGACCGTGTCGATCGAAGCCGTTGATATGGTTATTCCTCCTGAAGCCAACATAATAGTGGGCTACTCCCATTTTATAAAAACTGTGGAGGATCTTAATGAGATAGTGAGAACGCACGTGCCGGGTGCAAAATACGGAATAGCGTTTTCAGAGGCAAGCGGTGACAGGTTGATACGGTTTGATGGCAATGATGCGGATCTTGTCAAGGCATCCATAGAAAATATACAGAAAATTTCGGCTGGACACACTTTCGTTATACTGATAAGGAACGCATATCCCATAAATATACTGAACGCCGTCAAGATGTGTCAGGAAGTCGGAACGATCTTCGCTGCCACGGCAAATCCTCTGCAGGTTATACTGTATAGGGGCAAAAACGGCAATGGTGTGCTTGGCGTGATAGATGGATATTCCCCTGTGGGCGTCGAATCTGATGAAGACAAGATGAAACGCAGGGAATTCCTCAGAAGGATAGGCTATAAGGAATAGGGCCCGTAGTGTAAACGGATATCACAGGGGCCTCCGGAGCCCCTAATCCGGGTTCGATTCCCGGCGGGCCCGTTATGTGATGTATGGATGGAGATTTCCAGATGGAAAGATACAGCGGAAGGATCTTTGATAATCATTTTCACCTCAATCAGGCTTCTGATTTCGCAGCAGCTGTTCGCATATTCCGCAGCGCTGGTGGAACCTCACTCAACATCACCAATCTGCCCTCTCATGATAGGAAGGAGAATTATTACGATATGCTGTACAGAGAAACAATACGCATTGCAGACATTGTTAGATCTCAATTCGGTGTGGAAACTCTGGTCACGATAGGCCCATATCCATTCGATTACTTTTTCTTCGATCAAGCGCAAATTGATCCGATGGAGACGATGAGACATGGACTTGATCTCGCAGCTAGATATATAGAAGAAGGCATGGCGGACGCCATTGGTGAGATAGGCTTTCCGCATATTCCACAATCAGATGAGGTGATGCAGAAATTCTGGGAACTGCTTGATTATGCCATGGCTGTAGCGCATGATGTCAAGGCACCACTGGTTCTCCACACCTTCGATCTGTCCTGTGACGATTATATGCGACTGGAAAAGAGAGCAAATTCCTATGGAAATGTAATGCTGGTTAAGCATCATGCTAGGCCAGAGGATCTATCGTGCAATACATCGATATTCAGGTCTATACCAGCCAGTCGAAGGGCAATAAGAGAGGCTTTGAGAATTTCAAGAAATTTCATGATGGAGACGGATTTCATCAACGATCCGAACGATATGAATAAGTTCCTGCCTCCGGACAGCGTACCGAAAAGGGCTCAGATGATCCTTCAGGAGTATGATGACGGTGGTGAAATACTCAACAGGATCTTCAATGAGATCCCGGAATCAGTCTATCAGAGACTCAGAGATCACCAGTAATCTTCGTTGACATACTCATCATAGAGATCCGCGAGCTGATTCTTATTCATCTCTTCATACTTCATTATAGATCTCAGAATTGGCTCTACTTTGGTCCCGCTGTATTCTGTACTCATTATCTGAAGGGCCCTATGGAGATCATCCTCTTCTTTTATAGACTTCAGCAAAACGCTTCTTATATCTGATATCTCCTTCACATCTGCGTTTCTCACGAGATGCTCAATCATCTGATAACTTCTCGACTCAGGCTTGACTGCGTCAAATTCTCCAATTTTCAACGCTTCCTCTATCTTCTTTCTGCTCTGCATCTCCAGATCTGCCACCTTCATCAATATGTTCCTTACATGATCTGGAAGATTGGAATTTGCAATATTTCTATACGATCTTTCTCTCTGACTTTTCAATTCAGCAAGGCGCTTCAGCAACACCTCGATAACCTCATCATAACTATTTCCTGATATGGTTTTGTATTTATGTGTCATGACAACAAATATCATGAATTCATGGTTAATAAGCTTTGCTATAACAACAGAAAGTCATTGGTATAACAACAGAATAATTATCAATGCATTTATAGAATGGTGCAAAATCAATTCCCCTCCTTGAATCTAATGAGAAACTGGCATCTCCTTGCATGCAAAAGCTTCATGAACAGTACATATTAGCGACTGATCATGACCGTCTAGGAGCAGTATGCGACGGCCAGACTCACAGCAGATCACGGAACATAAGGTTAATTCTAAATATTTGGTTTCAATAGCGTTAGGTCAATTTGATGGGCGCATGGCCTAGCCTGGATAGGGCAACAGCCTCCTAAGCTGTAGATCAGGGGTCCAAATCCCCTTGCGCCCGTATCCCGAGTTTTAGCATTCACCTTGATGATTATGATATTCTCAATCAAGATGTTTATTGGCAGATCATATTGATCTCAGCAATCCTCTGCATGCGGAAAGATTCTCGAAAATAGTTAAACCTTGATACGGAAGCAAGTTCAATGAACAAAAGCAAAAACCCATTCATGGAAATTTGATGGATAAGGCGTATACTTTGTGTGTTGCCTTTTCAATGGCCGATTCAGCATTTGGATTGAAGTTCATCCTGTTAAGTGCCGATTCATCAGAATATTGAGGCTATGTAGTCTGTTATGCTTCCAAATATCCTTTCGTTTACCATGGACGGTTTTCTCCATGAGAATATGGACGGCTCAAGATAGCACGATAGAGAGCATTTGTTGCATGATTCGTAAGGCTTCCAATCATATGTGTTCCAAAGATTCCTTATATCTGTCTCCCAGACTTTCTTATCGCCGGCATATTCATTCAGAACGTAGCAGGGCATGACGATCCTGCCCTGTGGATCTATGTTCACGGTTGACCACGGCTTGCAAGCCCACTGTATTCCATAGTACCATGAGTTGACAAGTGTTTCAAAATATTCCCTGGAGTTCACTATCGGTGCACCATCTTCCTTCATCTTCTTCAAATCTAAAAGAAGATTGTAGAGCTTCTGCCTATCCGGCGAAAGTTTGTCGGCTGTGCTGTAATCATAAGAAACCTGTATATTGATCCCAACGCGGAGTTCCTCGGCCAGATTCACAACGTATTTAATATCGTCCATATTTTTTGTGGTTATGGTCGTGCTCATGGCAACGGGCACATACTTCTTTGCCTCCTTTATACCTTCTATTGCGTGATCGAAGGAACCGACCACACCACGCTGGTCATCATGTGTCTCCTTGCGGCCATCAATGGAAACAAAGAGATAATCCAGATATCTTGCAATTGAGGATGCACGGTTTTTGAGCAGCCATCCATTGGACACCAGAGACGTGTGGAACCTCCTGTGGGATTCCCTGAGTATATCCTCAAGATCGTTTCTGAGCAGTGGTTCGCCACCTTCGAAGCCCATGAACGATACGCCAGCCGAAGCCAGAGCATCCATCATCTTGATCTCATCATCCAGTGAGAGGAGTTTTTCGTCCTTCCTTCTCCAGAAAGGACACATATCGCACCTGAGATTGCAGGTGTATAGTAGCTTGTGTCCAGCTATAAATGGAAGCTTCTTTCCGGACAGTGTGTAAAGCTTCCTCTTTATTGTTCTCCCGATAACGGGTTCGATTATGGCCATTAATTTATCAATCAAATTAAATATTTAAACTTACGTTAACTGCTTTCTTGCTGAAATCTCGGATCAATCATTTCAGCAAAGAAACCTCTGCCCCTATGATTATATTCAGGCTGCACAAGCCACATTCTTGTCTATCTTGAAAATGTGAGCTACTCCTAAGCTGAAGCTTCGGATCTTCCTGCTTCAACGATCAAACTCTATCCGCGTACATCCAGATCGCAGTTTCCCGTC
>NZ_JAGDXM010000041.1:0-38536 GCF_023256435.1 Thermoplasma sp.
ATGAAGCGTCTTTCTTCATATCCGTAGCAGGTTTAATACCTCATTAGCTTTAATAGTTAATAATATAACACATTAGTTATAAATAAAGTTATTGGAACTATGTATAATATTCTTTATCCATTCCTATTTATTCATATCGAGAGGTTAGATAATGATACGTTGGCAACACGTCATATATTTAAGCGTGAGGATATCGATCTGCTCGCATCCATCAGCTTCCTAACGTACTCAGTTTTCGGCTTCCTGAATATAGAATAAGTATCACCGTCTTCGATGATATTCCCATGATCAAAGGCGATGACATGATCGCAGAGATAGGCCACTCTGTCTAAATTGTGATCTATGTATATCACCGTGCTTCCTTTTAGATATTTTTTTAAAACAGAGAAGAGCACCATGCTGTTGGGCGGGTCTATCATGGAAAATGGCTCATCAAGTATTAGAATATCAGGGTTTTGCGACACGACCATTGCAAACGCGAGTCTCTGGCGCTGTCCTCCGGACAGCTTTTCTACCTCCATGGTTCCGAATTTTTTAGGATCAAGTCCGACGGTGTAAAGTAATTCTTCCATTATACGCCGATCTGATATTATTTTCGATACGCTTTCTATATACCAATTAATGGAATTCAGAGGATTCAGAAATTTGAAGGTATCCTGAAAGATATTTCTTATCTTTTTGTTCGAATGACCTGCGGGCTTTCCAAAATAAAGTAGAGATCCAGAATCAGGTTTATCAAAACCAGAAAGGATGTTCGCAAGGGTCGTCTTTCCCGATCCGGATGCACCTATTATTCCATATATTACCCCGGATATGAAATCATAAGAAAAATTCTTTATTATATCTCTTCTCTTCCACCTCATCATTGAAGTTCTATCAAGATATGTTTTGTTTATGCCTTCTGCCGAAATGGCTATCTCTTCCAAATGACGCACCTCACAGACCTTGATTGATATTGAAACATATCTACTGGTGATCTACACTCATCACGGACATGCGGGCAGTAGTTCAAGAATGGGCATCCACCATCACCGCATTCAGAGATGAATCGGAATGGGGTGAGGTTTTTGGTGTTCAACGAAGGCCTTCTCCTGAGAATCATCTCGGTATAGGGGTGAAGCGGATCCCGGGCAAGATCATCGGTCGAAGAATATTCCAGGATCATACCGCACATCATGACGTATATGAAATCGGAAACATAGGTTATCACCTCGGGCGAAGTTCCGGATATGATAAATGATATGTGGTAGTCATGTGCCATTCTCTTCACAATATCCAGAAATTCAAGCGTTTCAACGCTGTCGAGAGAGGTGGTGGGCTCATCCATCATTATAAGGCTAGGGTGCATCATGATCGCCATCAGAAGTACAGAAAGATGCCTCTCCCCCTGACTGAGAAATTGTGGTTTCTTTTTTATCATGGTGATATCCTTTCCCAGCATGTTAAGATACTGATTTAGAAGATCATGATCCAGCGCCATATTCCTCTGCTTCAGTACCTTCCCGATCTGATCGATCACGTTGCTTATGGTATCAAGAGAATCGGCTGCTGACTGCGGTACATAGACGAAGTTTGGTCTTCTCCTGTTCAGAACATCTATGTAGTATCCGCCATTCCATGTCAATTCCCCGTTCCCATGCTTAAGGCCTGCGTTCAAGACATTAAGCAGCGTTGTCTTACCACATCCCGTTATACCCAGAATTCCATATATACGCCCTTCATGGACGCTGATATTTATATCTCTCAATGAAAAATCAGGATAGGAAAAATTAAGATGTCTTGCATCCAATATGATATTTTCATTTTGCATCGAGTTCCTCTTCTCTTATCAGGTTAACGCGTCTTCCTGCGCTTTCTACCACATCGGGATGCCTTCTGGAAAGCCACATTATGTAGAATACCATGAATATTATGTATACGGCCACGGCCGCAACCGCCTGAGTTATTGGAAATACCGGTGGCACAACAGATTCATACAGTACGAATATGAAAACCGCAGTGGCAACAGCCGGTAGTATATAGTGTTCAATTGGATGCGTTATCTTGTGGAAGCCGAAATGGGTCTCCTTTAGCCTTCTGAAGAGCGTCATCACGCTCGTGTTCAGCATCAGATGAACGGATATCAGACCAACAAGAGCCATCGTAGAGAGCAGATCGAAGGAGTTTTCGAGTATATTATCAATATTCTGCAGATTCCTGCCGCTTATCAGGTAAAGGGGCCCGAAGCCCATTGCAATTTCCACAAGAAACGGCACCAGCAAACTCATAACGACCGAAATGAACGCAATGAAGATCAGCGAGACGTATGGTGTTCCGAATCTTTTGCTTATCTTCGCAAATGCCTGAGGTATTACTCTGTCGCGTGCCATGGAGAAATACACTCTCCCAGCGTTGGCCTGCATGGCCACTGCATCGGAAAACGCGGAGTTGAAGGCGGTAAGAGACAGGAGCAGTCCGCCAATTATACCGGCATACAGTGTTGCAACGATGACACCAGGGATCTCAGCATTAGCAAAGGAGGCCATGTTGTTTACACCCCATCCGACGGTGAGCGCATATGCAACCTCAGTGAGCACAGCTCCCACTATCAGCAGCCCCAGCACAAGCGATCTTGTTATTGAGCTCTTTACCCTCACCTCTTCTCCCAGTGGTGCAGATCCACCATAGCCTATGAAGCTGGTGAGGCCGAAGATCATGCCAAGTCCAAGCCCAGCGAATGGACCGCCATACGGTCTGAACTCCGCATTATATGATGACCAAGCAAATGGATCGAACACCCTCAGCGTGTTGTCTGGAGCGTGTATTATTATTATGATACCCAGTATCGCAAGGAATGCAACCTCATAGGCAGCTGCATATCTGACATATTTCATCTGCGGCCTTATCCCTGCTATGGCCAGTATTATGGGTGCAACTATGAATATAGCCACAAATGGAAGCCATATCCATACGGGCAGCGTTATATGGAAGAAGTATTGAACCACGCCTGGAAGCAGAATACCAGCTACATACACTGGAATCGCCGCAGTGCTTACACCCTGATAGAGGACGTAAAGAAAGCCTGAGAGAATGGCACTCTTGGAACCAAGTGCCGTTGATATGTAGCCGTAATAACCTCCTGCACTGGCATGATGCTTGGAAAGGTGGTAAAGCGTGTTGACCTCGAGATACATCGTCAGCGTTGCTATGAGAAAGGCCAGTGGAGTCAGTACAAAGGCGAACATAGCAGCAGATGTCATGAAGGCCACAGTATCGCAGGCCGGTGCCATCGCAGATATTTCCTCAGCTATAGCACCCCATGTGCCAACATCTCCGTGCAATCTAATTGCTGTATCGTTTGCGGTTCCATCAATACCATTCATTGTGCCAGTTATCTTTTAATATTATTTAGTATTTACTGAATACTAAAATTATTAGCATATTGCTAATAATTCAGACAACCGTTTTATCATGGTCTGCAATATACAGACATGGAACCACCCGGCAAGCTCGATAGGGAATTCTTCACATCAAGGATACTGTCCAGAACTGGTGCAAGGCATGATGCAGACGTTGTTCCGCCAGCGAACGGCGTAGATGTGGGCATTATAAGGATCGGCGATGGCAGGGTTCTCTCGATTACGACGGATCCATTCTATTTCGATCCCATATTCGGCTATGAGGATTCTGCCTGGTTTGCATACCATATCTTGGCATCTGACCTACTGACGTCTGGAGCAAATCCTGATTACATGACCGTGGATCTGAATTTACCGCTTTCCATGACCGATGAGGAAATCGAAAGAATGTGGTCAGCCTTCACCAATGAAGCATCAAAATTCGGTACATCGATCATAACCGGGCATACGGCAAGGTACGCTGGAACATCGTTTCCTATGATAGGCGGTATAACAGCTATGGGATTCATCGGTGAAGATGAGTACGTGACAAGTTCCATGGCGGAGCCGGGAGACAGGATAGTGCTGACCAAATCGCCAGGGATTGAGGCCGCAGCTCTGCTCACAAGGTTGTTCCCAGAAACCATAAAATCCAGGCTTGGGGAGGATTCGTACTCATATGGCTTTGGTCTGTTCAGGAGATTAACAACGGTCTACGAAAGCATGGTTGCCAGAAAGGTCGGCCTCAGAAGCAGGGTAACGGCCATGCACGACGTAACTGAAGGAGGGCTTCTAGGTGCATTGTTCGAAATTGCAGATTCATCTGGTAACGGCATCAGGATATATGAGGAGAACATACACGTAGACAATTACATAGACAACGTATGTTCACTCTTTGGAATAGATCCCCTGAAGGCGATAAGTGAAGGGGCACTTCTCATAACCGTAAGGGAAGATTTCGCACAGCATCTGATCTCTGCATTAAAGGAAGAGGGGATCGAAGCAAGCATCATCGGGGAGATAACCGATAATAGAGGGGAAAGGATACTCACGGGCAAGGAGAAGAGGCTGATCGGGCCGCCGGAGAAGGATCCGTTCTGGGCTGCTGTTGAATACGGTATGAAGAAGGGCTGGAGATGAGTGATAAAAGCAAGAAACTGAGCGGTCTATACCTCGTCACTCAGGATTATTTCGGTGAGGAATTCTACAGGATAATAGAGGAAGCCATAATAGGCGGCGTAGATATAGTTCAATACAGGGATAAAACTAATCCAAAGGACGTAAGAAGGGATGTTGCCAGAAAGGTCAAGCGCATATGTTCAAGGTATGATATACCGTTCTTCATAGATGATGACGTTGGTCTTGCAATTGAGATAGATTCTGACGGTGTTCACATAGGTAAGGATGACATGCCGTTGCCGGAGGCCAGAAGGCTTTTCAACGGCTTCATAGGTTATTCAACATATGGTGACAGAGAGATGGCCATATACGCCGAACAGAACGGAGCCGATTATGTGGCGTTCGGACCATTCTTTCACACAGGAACAAAGAAGGATGCAGGTATTTACGATATTGGCGTCCTGAAGGATATTCACAGATACGTTGACATACCCGTGTTCGTAATAGGCGGTATCAGCAGATCGAACGTCTCTGCATTCTCTGAATACGATATCGACGGAATCGCAGTGGTGTCAGCCATTTTTTCATCTCCAGATCCCAGGTCTGCAGCTAGAGATCTGAAGGAGGCGTTTCAAAACTCGGTGATACGATCTCGCAGATCAGATGATCGAACCCATTAGAAATGCTTATATAGAAGTTTATTTTTACTCCATTGGATAGCCATGATAGCTGGACAACCTATATTCATTCTTAAGGAAGGTACTAAGAGAGAAAGCGGAAAAGACGCAATGAAGGAGAATATCGAAGCTGCAATTGCAATTTCAAATTCTGTCAGATCTAGTCTTGGCCCGAGGGGTATGGACAAGATGCTCGTAGACTCGCTCGGTGATATCGTCATCACCAACGATGGTGTAACGATACTGAAAGAGATGGATGTTGAGCACCCAGCCGCCAAGATGATGGTTGAGGTATCAAAGACGCAGGATTCATTCGTTGGTGATGGTACAACCACCGCCGTGATCATAGCGGGCGGCCTGCTCCAGCAGGCTCAGGGCCTGATAAATCAGAACGTTCACCCGACAGTGATATCAGAAGGATACAGGATGGCCTCTGAAGAGGCAAAGAGGGTGATCGATGAGGTATCGACAAAGATCGATAAGGATGAAAAGGCGCTCCTCATCAAGATGGCACAAACCTCACTGAACAGCAAGAGCGCATCAGTGGCCAAGGACAAGCTGGCTGAGATATCGTACGAGGCAGTCAAATCCGTAGCTGAGCTGAGGGACGGAAAATACTATGTGGACTTCGACAACATACAGGTAGTCAAGAAACAGGGTGGCGCAATAGATGATACACAGCTCATAAACGGTATAATAGTCGACAAGGAGAAGGTCCACCCAGGAATGCCTGATGTTGTGAAGGATGCCAAGATAGCACTGCTCGACGCACCTCTCGAGATAAAGAAGCCGGAATTCGACACAAATCTCAGGATAGAGGACCCATCAATGATTCAGAAGTTCCTAGCTCAGGAAGAGAACATGCTCAGAGAGATGGTCGATAAGATCAAATCAGTTGGCGCAAACGTTGTGATTACCCAGAAGGGAATAGATGACATGGCACAGCACTATCTCTCAAGAGCCGGCATATACGCCGTACGCAGGGTAAAGAAGAGCGATATGGACAAGCTCGCCAAGGCAACGGGTGCATCCATAGTTTCAACCATAGATGAGATATCATCATCCGATCTCGGTTCAGCAGAGAAGGTGGAGCAGGTCAAGGTTGGCGAGGACTACATGACCTTCGTCACAGGCTGCAAGAATCCAAAGGCTGTGAGCATACTGGTAAGGGGAGAAACCGAACATGTCGTTGATGAGATGGAGAGATCCATTACCGACTCTCTGCACGTTGTGGCGAGCGCCCTCGAGGATGGGGCTTACACCGCAGGCGGAGGTGCAACGGCCGCAGAGATAGCTTTCAGGCTTAGATCATATGCACAGAAGATAGGCGGAAGGCAGCAGCTTGCCATAGAGAAATTTGCAGACGCCATCGAGGAGATACCCAGGGCTCTGGCTGAGAACGCTGGACTTGACCCAATAGACATACTCCTGAAGCTCAGAGCTGAGCACGCCAAGGGTAACAAGACCTACGGTATCAACGTCTTCACCGGAGAGATAGAGGACATGGTGAAGAACGGCGTAATAGAGCCGATAAGGGTCGGAAAGCAGGCGATAGAGTCTGCCACTGAGGCCGCCATAATGATACTGCGTATAGATGATGTTATAGCAACCAAGTCAAGCGGTTCGTCAAGCAATCCGTCAAAGGGCGGAAGCGGCAGCAGTGAGTCATCCGAAGACTGAAAATCTTTAGGATATTTTTAAAAATTATTTATTACGAACGTGTTAAATATTTGTTTTTCATGCGTATCCTGTGCAGAACCTCTATGCGGATATCTATCGTAAGGAACATTACGGTCTCGTGGGCAATCATTCTGCCGTGAAAGTTTGCCACTGGACAAAGGATGAGCTCCTTGGCGGTCCTGGTTGTTATAAGAATACATTCTATGGAATAAAATCCCACCAGTGTATACAGATGACACCGGCTTTGAACGCTTGCACTGAAAATTGTGCATTTTGCTGGCGTTTTCAGGGCTTCGACTCCATGCACATATCCAATGAAGACGATCCAGAGTACATACTGGAGGAGAGCATCAGGCAGCATCTGAAGCTGATCTCTGGATTCAAGGGCAATCCAAAAGTTTCAAAGGAGATATGGGAGGAAGCAACTCATCCAAAGCATATGGCAATATCGTTGACTGGTGAGCCAACTCTATACTCAAGATTGGGCGAACTGATCGCTGCAGCTAAAAAACGTGGCATCAGCACTTTCTTGGTCACCAATGGAACGCTGCCATCCGTACTTGAAAGGTTAGATCCTCTTCCGACGCAGCTTTATGTGACTGTTGCAGCTCCCAATAAGAAGATATTCAATGAACTTCTGAATCCATCGATAGGAAATGGATGGGAGAATCTGATGAGAACGCTCGAACTTCTGCCCAGCCTTGACACAAGGATCGTCATCAGGCATACCCTCGTACATAATATCAATATGCCGTACCTGGATGAATACGAAATGCTCGATAAAAAGGCCGATCCGGATTTCATAGAGGCAAAAGGCTACGTTCATGTCGGTTCGTCTATGACAAAACTTATGGCATCCAATATGCCGTCACATACAGAGATCCTTGAGTTCTCACATGATCTTGCGGATAGAATGGGATACACCTTTGTTGCAGACAGGGTCGAAAGCAGGGTAGCTATGATCGCAAAGGATCCGTCAAAGGCAAAGATAGACTTCAGCAGCGTTTGAGGGAAATCTTTGAATATTTTTGATTTATAAAAAAGTTAGGGGTTTGGGGGAAGCAGTAAAAAACTCCCTGTCCGGAAAGGCAGATGTCTCTTCGCTGTAAGGAAGCTCCGAAGCTTTAGCTTAGGAGCAGCTCACTCTATTCATGATCGAAGCTAAAGAGATTTCACCAACTACAGTGAATTATTTCAGATTTATGCGTCTAAACGTCAACAGCGTAGATCACTAGGATCCATAGATTGATATGAAAAGATTATTAAAGAAAAATGGGATTCACCTCGGAAGCCCTGTGGTGTAGTGGCCAAGCATTATGGGCTCTGGACCCATCGACGGCAGTTCGAATCTGCCCAGGGCTATTATATTATCCTCGGTATTATGAGCTCCCACATTATGAGGAACAGGACAAGGAAACTCATAAAATACATCACTTGATTCACTACCTTTTCACTGGACAGGGCTTTGAATCTTCTACCGGCAATTATCAGAGTGTCCTTGAAAAATTGCCCACCGTCGAAGAAGGCAAAGGGAAGTGCGTTGGTTATGCCAAGAAGTATGTTTATCCAGAAAAACCAGTAGAATGTATTTACCATTCCCCAGAAAATAAGTGGATTGAAAGGAACAGAAAACAGATCCGCCATTGCTGAAGGCACAGGATTAAATCCGTAGAATGGTAGACCTATGGCCTCTATGAAGCCCTCAACGGGATTCGAATAGAAGCCACGCATGAAGATCAGATCCCTTATTTCACCCATCTGGTAGCCAGTTATGCCCATATAGGAGATCGAGATGCCGATGAAGCTGTATCCCTTATATGCCGGGTTATTGGCACTTGGATCGTACTGTGCGTAATATCTGTATGCTGATGTTGTGGTCATATTATAGGTCCTTACGGTGTGGGAGGGCATCACCATAACCTTCATTGAGATCGAATTTCCCGGTGGGATGGCGTCCAGAACATCAGCAAGAACAGTTTCATTCCTTATCTCCGTATTGTTTATTGAGAGAAGTATAGAGTTTGATGGCACGCTCACATTTGCTGCTGGATAACCGGGCAGAGTTGAAACTATCACTATACCGGCCAGTGCCTGGACACGTTCCACTGTTTTTCCATTGAAAAGACTGACTGAGACGTTCGTGCCCGGAGGAATATTGGAGTTTATGAGAGCGTTGGTAACATTATTTCCTGTATAATTGCCTATGGCTATTATTTCATTACCAGGGATGATTGATGGATTGACATTCGTATCTGAGCTCTGCACGTAGACGCCTTGGTGCATCGGTACAGCAGAGGAGAACATTACGGTAGAGATTATGATGGCCAGCAGGACGCCGATTATTATATTTATGCCCGGGCCGGCCGCGAATATTCTCCTTCTTACAACCGGATCGGCCTGCATCATCTCTGATTCATCTGGTTCCACAAACGCGCCAACCGGTACTATGAAGAATAATACTCCAACGGAGTCCACCTTGAGCCCATGTTTCTTGGCCGTGACGCCATGCATGAGCTCATGGACGACAACAGAGATCACCAGTGCTACAATACCATACCCGATGGGTATAACCGGGTTTATGCCCGGTATACCAAGAAATTCGGTTACGGGTGGAGCCTGGCTTGGTCTAATGAATGAGGCAAGATATGCGCTATACGCCAGGCTTATGAGCGCAACGATCCCAGCCAAAATAACAATTACAACCGAAACCCTGGCGAACGTTTTTGCTGGAAATTTCTTGGATATACTCTCTATAACTCCTCTGTTCTTTACGAATTTCAGCATTATTGCGGGACCAAAGAGAGAAAAATGTCTCGATTTTCTGATATATGGTGAAAGAAAATAAATCGCAGCTATCCATGAGAAGAGGAGTATCACAAATAAGTATATCCCATTCATTCTTGTCTATATCAAATCAAAAGTTATAACATTTCTCTAAAGCACTGTATGATCATCCTTTCATCCTTTTTGCCCTGCTGGATATTATCCTGTTTGCCTTGTTGATTAGGTAAGCTATGAGATAAAGCAGTGAAATCACACCCAATATCGCTATGGCCAATCTATGTTCGTAATCAAAGGAAGGGGTTAACACATATATTCCTGAATATCCTATGTATATGAGAAGGCCAAACCTTATGGCGAAACCGGCAAAATTTGAAAGAAAAAACCACGGTGCATTCATCTTCAGCGTTCCAGCTGCCAGCGAAGTTACATTTTTGAAGTAGGGTATGAAGGTGGCAACGAATATTGAAAAAGGGCCATGATCCTGTATCCATTTATCTGCGGCCTCAAGATCCCTTTCGGTTATCTTGAAATAAGAGAGTGCCTTGAGCAGTATTGCCCTGCCAGCAAGTCTTCCGCCAGCGTATTCTATACCCATCTCAAAGAGCATTGCGAGAACTGAGACAAAGAATGCCGCAAATATGTTGAATTCGCCTATGGACGACAGGTATCCGTAGAATGGTATTATGAGATAATCTGGAAGAGGGGCAAAGGCCACAACAAAGAACATACCTTCATATCCCGTTAAAGAGAAGGGGGACAGTATCTTTCTCTCATAGGAATAATAGGACGAGATGTTGACATAATGTATGTATGCGTTGGTTAGAGCCACAACCGATGCAAACAGTATCAGCAGGGAAAAGATAAATCCATAATAGGCATATTTCCCAAGTTCCTGATCGCCAGTAGGATTTACCTTCAGTATCAAGGATCTCGCACTTACTACAACCTTTTCCTTCAACGCGTCTTTTCTTGTCCTCTCTGTTGTACTCATCGTGGCCTCTTCGTCTCACAATTCAGGACATGGCTGTTATTAATCCTTTCCCTGAAGTTTTCATTTTTGGATCTGGGTTCTGCCCATATTGACAGTTCTATTTAGAGGTATTATAGCATACATACCTATGCTTTGGTAAAGCGGTGCAGTCCTATTCAACGCTTAAAAAGAGGAATATTTTCATAGCTAAGAAAGTATTTAATAGTGAAAAGACTTGATTCCCTAATGGACATAGTGGTATCAGGTGGCACTGGGCTCATAGGAAAGGCAATAACAGAGATCCCTGGGAATAATTATTTCATAATAACGCGTGGAGGATCCAGAACAGAGGGGAACATAAGCTTTGTGAACTGGAACGAACTTGAAAAGATAAGAAGATGCGATGTGGTGATAAATCTCTCTGGGTTCAACATAGGTTCAAAACGTTGGAATCACAAGATCAAAGAAGAAATAATAAGGAGCAGAATAGAAAGTACAAGGACCATGGTTAAATTCATAGCATCCCTTGAAGAGAAGCCTGATGTTTTCCTCTCTGGATCAGCTATAGGCTACTATGGATATGATGATAACAGCACATTCGATGAAAGCTCACCTCCGGGAACAGGATTCCTGGCTGAGCTTGCGAATGCATGGGAGGATGAGGCGCTTAAAGCCTCAAAACTAACCAGAACGGTACTGCTGAGGACTTCTAACGTACTGAGCAGTCGTGGAGGATTTTTATCCAGAATAATGAATACACGTTCCAGAAGAGTATACTATTTTGGCTCAGGGGTCCAGCCAGTTTCATGGATTCATCTTGAAGATTATGTCAGCGCAGTCAGCTTCCTTATAGAGAATGAGACCATAAGTGGACCGGTAAATATGGCTTCGCCTTCGCCAGTTTCGTTCAGCGAACTAGCAGGCATCATATCAAAAGAGAAAGGCTATAAGACCATGCGCATTCCGGATCTGATAGGCCACATTATCCTTGGATCCGAGATGTACAGGGAATTGATGAGTGGGCAAAAGGTGATCCCGAAGAAGCTTCTAGACTCAGGATTCCAATTCAAATATCCGGATATAGAATCTGCAGTAAGAAATCTCTAGATCAATCCTCGTTAAAGAATAGATCTTAACTGCGCTGATGATGAAATCAAATACGCTTAGATGTAGAGCCATATTTTTAAGAGATTTTTCTGTTATCTTTTGTTTCCATACCAGTACCGTAGAGAGGAATGTCAGGGGTACCTTGATTTTCACCTTGTTTCGAATGTAATAACTAAACATCTTCAAGAAATATTAATAACCATGTTTGCATTAGGGCTGTAAGTGCTCGATAGAGCTGTCTTTACGGTGCTTTGAAAGCGCCATAAAGCCATACACGTTTGGGCAACTCCTGCGAGAGTCCCAGAGTGGTCGATCTATTATTTTAGATCGGCATACAACGTGTAACGGTATAAGGTGGTGAATTAGATGGCGACGCCTCATCATTCGAGAAGGGGGTCAATGGCATATTACCCCAGAGTAAGAGCGAAGAGTTTAGATCCAAAGATCCGTAGCTGGCCTGAGATAAAGGGAGAGGTCAAGGTGCAGGGGTTCGCTGGATTCAAGGTTGGAATGACGCATGTGGAGATGATAGATTACAGGAAGAAGAGCGTCACAGCCGGACAGCCGATCCTTGTGCCTGTAACGGTCGTGGAGGTTCCGCCTCTCGATGTTATCGGTTATCGTCTTTATGACGAAGATCCGGAGGGGAATCTGGTCGTTACCTATGAAACATGGGCTAAGGATCTGGATAAGGAGATATTCAGGAAAATTCCTGAAATCAAGAAAAATGTTGAAAGAGAACCGCCTGAATCATATGCTGATGTTAGGATAATAGTTGCTACAAGGAACAAGGATGTAGCCGGCATACCATCAAAGAAGCCGGAGATATTCGAATTGAGGATCGGCGGTGGCAATTCACTTAAGGATCGTCTGGACTACGCTAGGAATCATCTGGGTAAACAGATAATTTTCAGCGATTTCTCCAAGGCTGGAAAGTTTGTTGACGTGGTTTCAGTGACGAAAGGCAAAGGATTCACAGGCCACGTTAAGAGATTTGGAGTAAAACTGCTTCCAAGAAAGAACAGAAAGCACAGGAGAATGATAGGTACGCTTGGTCCATGGCATCCTGACTGGGTAAGAAACACGGTCCCTCAGGCAGGTCAGATGGGATTCCAGCAGAGAACCATAAGCAACGTAAGAGTCATCAAATATGGGAGCAAGGATGATGTAGATGCTATAAATGTCCGTGGCGGTTTCCTCCATTACGGCATGGTGAAGAATGACTACGTTCTTCTTTTCGGTTCAATACCCGGACCTGCAAAGAGACTGATAAAGATGAGAGACCCAGCAAGGCAGAAGGTGCCAGACATAGAGGAAGTCAAACTTGAGTATGTATCATTGGAATCAAAACAGGGTGATTGAATACGAAGGTACCAATTTATTCAATTTCTGGTGAAACTAAGGGAGAGATCGATCTTCCAGAGATATTCGATACAGAGGTTAGAGAGGATCTCATAAGGAAGGCCTTCAGAGCTATTTCGCTTTCTATGAGGCAACCCTATGGTTCATCCCCTCTAGCTGGAATGAGGAGAGTGGGCCATACCACCAGACCAGGACTTGGCATTTCGAGAATGCCAAGGATAGCGGGTGGATCCAGGGTGGTCGGCATAGCCAGTGCTGTAGGTGGAAAAAGTGCGCATTCACCAAGGGTCACCAAGAATCTCTACGTCAAGATAAATGACAAGGAAAGAAAGATCGCAAAGTACTCTGCAATTGCACTCACAGCATCATCCGAAGCTGTCAAAAAGAGAGGACACAGATTCAAGGATGATCTTAAGCTTCCGATCGTGGTGGAAGATGGTCTCGAAGGTATAGCGAAGACGAAGGATGCCATAGCACTGCTGAAGAATATAGGGGTGTACGAGGATATTGAAAGATCCAGTGAAGGAAAGCATATCAGAGCGGGTCGTGGAAAGATGAGAGGAAGAAAATACAGGCAGCCAAAGAGTGTGCTGATAGTTGCAAAGAACTCTTCCGCGCTGAAGGCATTCAGATCTCTACCTGGGGTTGATGTGGCATCTCCGAACTCGCTCAGCATAAGGAAACTTGCCCCGGGTGGCGTGGGCGGCAGGCTTACCATATTCACTGAAGGTGCGATTGAATCACTGAAGGAGGTGAATCCATGAAGGGCGATGTGATAATATCACCTCTTTCTACAGAAAAAACTGCTTTAATGGCTGAAAAGGAGAATAAGCTGACGCTGATAGTCAGGAGAGAAGCCAATAAGGAAATGATCAAGAAAGAGGTAGAGGAAAGGTTCGGAGTGAAGGTTGAGGAGATCAACGTACTCATAACGAAAAAAGGAAAAAAGGCAATAGTAAAGCTGGCAAAGGAGTTCTCGGCTGAAGAGATAGCCGAGCGTATTGGTGTGTTCTGAGGTGTATTATGGGTAAACATATAATCCCGCAGAGAAGAGGACATGGAAGCCTGGTTTACAGGAGTCCAAGTCACAGGCATCTGGCAGATATAAAACATGTTGCGCCAGGATCATACGTGGTAAAGGACATAATCCATGCGCCAGGCAGGAACGCCCCGCTCTTGGAATTGATGGGCAACGATGGAAAGAAGGCATACCAGATAGCTTTCACCGGAGCCTATGTTGGGCAGAACATAGTCGCTGGAAATGTGGATAGCGTTGCGCCTGGCACAACAACGGTTCTCGCAAATATACCTGACGGAAGCTATGTGTACAATATAGAGAGCAGTCCGGGAGATGGCGGAGAATTCTGCAGAAGTGCAGGTACGTTTGCACTGGTCGTCTCACACGGACAGCATGTGACACTGAAGCTGCCGTCCGGTAGAATGAGAGATTTCGATCCAAGATGCAGAGCAACGGTTGGTGTGGTGGCAGCTTCCGGTCTTAAGGATCCGCCGATCCTGAAGGCAGGTACGCATGTTCATTACCTTAGGAGCAAGGCGAAGCGTCCGTATACGGTAAGGGGTGTTGCCATGAACGCTGTGAATCATCCGCATGGAGGCGGAAACCACCAGCATGTAGGTAGGCCAAGTACCGTTGGAAGGAACGCTCCACCAGGAAGGAAGGTAGGAAGGCTTTCACCGAAGAGGAGGAGAGTAAATGGTCGTTAATAAACAGGGCTCTGTTAAATCAATAAAGAGAAAGGCAAGGAAGTCAAGGAAGGTAGTGAGTGGCAGGGCTAAAGAGTTCAGCTATAAGGGTTATTCCCTTGAGGATCTCCAGAAGATGAGTCTGGAGGAACTCATTAAGATCCTGCCAGCAAGAGCAAGGAGAACTCTTTCCAGGGAGCCGAACTACGAGCAGAAGAAACTCATGGAAAAGCTCGAGGGAGACGAGGAGGATATAAAAACTCATGTCAGAGACGTCATAATCCTTCCAAACTATGTTGGCAAGATAGTCGAAGTTTACAATGGGAACAGTTACTTCAAGTTCGAAATTAAGCCAGAGATGATTGGGCACTATCTGGGAGAATTCGTGATGACAAGAAAGGAGGTAAAGCACTCTGGGCCTGGTGTAGGTGCTACTCGTTCGTCTAAATTCATGCCGCTGAAGTGATCAACATGAAAGGATATTCAATGGAAATTGAAGGAAATCAGGCAAGAGCAAGGATAAGGGAGGCGGAAATTTCGTTAAAGGATTCCGTCAACATAGCACATCATCTTAGAGGTATGCCGCTCTCAAGGGCGAAGGAAATAATCGATGGTGTCATAAATAAAACATATGCAATACCCTATTTCAGATATCTAGACTCGGTTTCCCATAGACCGGGGATCGGCCCTGGGAGATATCCAGTCAAGGCTGCAAAGGCATTCAAGCAGCTGCTGGAAAATGTCGAGAACAATGCGGAGTTCAAGGGAATGAACACGGATAATCTTATCATCCGACACATAGCAGCAAACAAGGGCAGGATGATCAAGAAGTACACGCCAAAAGCCTATGGAAGGGCTGGTGCAAACTTCAAAGATCTCATCAATCTTGAGATAATAGTCACGGAGGGATCAGAATGAAGGAGAGAAAATTCATCAATGAAGCGGTTAAGAGGCTGCTCGTTTACGAGTATGTTGTTAAGGAAACTGAAAACGCTGGCTTCGGAAACATGATAATGAAGAGAACTCCGTTTGGCACAAATATAACGCTTTATGTGAACAGACCAGGGCTTGTTATAGGAAGACGCGGCAGCAAGGTACAGCAGATGACCGAAACTCTTGAAAAGAAGTACGGTATTGAGACGCCTCAGATCGAGGTAAAAGATGTGAAGGATCCTGATCTCAACCCGTCGGTGATCGCAAAGAAGATAGCGCTTTCGCTCGAGAAGGGATGGTCCTATAGAAAGGCAGGCAATACGTCTCTGAACAGAACAATACAGGCAGGCGCGAGGGGAGTATTGATAAAGATATCAGGGAAGATATCCGGGGAACGAGCAAGGTACCAGAAGTTCATATATGGAAACGTTAAATATTCAGGAGAACCAGGAAGCAAAGGTATGATAACGGGATTCTCTACAGCAAAGCTCAAGGTGGGCATACTGGGCGTGACGGTCAAGATACTGAACCCAGATTACAAGCTTCCAGATGTGTTCAGTATAGAAAATATAACGGGAGGTGAAGAGGTTGGAACTGAGAGCAAAGCAGATAAGGCAGATGTCGAAGGAAGAGAGGCAGGAGACACTGAAGAATCTTAAGGAGAGCCTTCTTCATGAGAGGGCCCTGATATCAATGGGAGGTTCTTCTCCCAGTCCTGGCAAGGTACGTGCAATAAGGCGTCAGATAGCCAGGCTATTGACAGTTGAGAGGGAGGAAAAAAGGTAAATGAAGGATAAAAATTTCACCGGCATGCCCAAGGAATTACAGCCTTGGGAAGGATTCGGAAGAGAAACGCAGGCCGTCAAGATAATGGTTGACAAGAGAAGGTATGGAAAATTCGTCACCATCATAGAAGGCATAGATCCAAAGACAGAGGACATTGAAAAGATAGCCAAAGAGCTGAAGAAGAAGGTAGCCTCAGGCGGTACAGTGAAAGAGGGAAAGATAATTGAACTCCAGGGAGACCATAGGCAAGAGGTCAAAAAATACCTCGAAGACATGGGATTCAAAGCGAGCGTGGAATGAGATGATCTATTTCGACGAATTCACTGGAATGGATATTTCGGTGATCGACAGCCCGAACAGGACTGAAATAGGAAAGAAGGGCCTGGTCAGTTTCGAAACCAAGAACATGTTGGAAATAGATACCGGCGGGAGAAGAATAAAGATAGCGAAGCATCTGAGGAGATTCAAGATAAATGATCGGTATGTTGATGGAGATCTGATAAATATGCGGCCTGAAGACAGGCTGAAGGAATACCGCAGAATATTGAGAGATCTTAGGAGGTAAGAAGATGTATACACGTAATATAGGACTCGACGTCAAAGCGCCAGAAAATGAATGCAACGATCCGCACTGCCCATATCATGGGAAGCTGTCTGTAAGAGGTCAGGTACTCGTAGGCAGAGTTGTGTCAGCAAATATGACCAAGAGTGCGGTCGTTGCCAGGGAGTACCAGCAGTACATTCCAAAATATGAAAGAAAGGCAACAAAGATAAAAAAATATCACGTTCATGTTCCAGACTGCATTAAGATCAAACCGGGAGACACCGTGAGGTTTGCCGAATGCAGGAAGTTGGCCAAAACGATTTCTTTCGTAATTGTTGAGAAGGTGAACCAATGAAGGGAATAGCAGGCAGACAGACAAGGGGATTGCCGCTTGGTGCGAATATAACATGCGCTGACAATACGGGGGCCAGATCTATAAGCCTTATCGACGTCAAGGCATGGCACGGAAAGGCAAGAAGGATACCTGCAGCTGGTGTGGGCGATATGTTCATGGCTAGCGTTAAAAAGGGCACTCCTGAAATGAGATCCAAGGTTGTGTACGCAGTCGTCATCAGGCAGAAGCGTCCCTATCGGAGACCTGATGGTACGATGGTGCAATTCGAGGACAATGCGGCTGTTCTGGTGACGCCTGATGGCGAGGTACGCGGTTCTGAGATCAAAGGACCCGTTGCCAGGGAAGCAGCCGAAAGATGGCCAAGAATAGCGGCCATAGCATCCATTATAGTTTAAGGTGATCGCTAATGTACAGAAAGATGGAGGTATCTCTTAGCAAGGATCTGAGAAAGAAATATGGAATCCGTTCGTTCCCTGTGATCAAGGGCGATGTTGTCAAAGTCATTAGTGGATCAAAGAAGGGAGAGGGCGGCAAGGTCGCAGAAGTGGATCATGCTGCCGGCTTAGTTGTGGTTGAAGGTATAACCATAGCCAAGGCTGATGGAAAACAGAAGGGCTTCGGTATCCAGCCAGAAAAGCTTCAGATCACCCATCTGGATCTGTCTCGTGGTGACAGATTCGATAAGATCAAATCGCTGGCTGCCAGGAAGAATATAGTGGTAGAGAAGCCAGAACCAGAACCTGCCGAGACCAAGCAGGAGGAGAAGGCTGAACCGGAGAAAACCGGAGAAGAGCCAGTAGCGGAGGAAAAAGCGGAGGTTGATGAAGATGATAAACAGAACTAAGAGGCTGATGGTATCAAGGCAGGTGAAGATCCCGAGGAAGACCTTCTTCTGGGGTCCAACCCCAAATCCTGGCATGCATCCTAAGGATCAGTCGGTAACCTTGCTATCGATAATCAGGGACTATCTCGGTCTATCAGACAAGGAACGTGAAGCTGCCAGAATATTGGCGAACGGACTTGTCAAGGTGGACGGAAAGGTCGTTAGGCAGAAGAAATTTGCAGTCGGATTCATGGATGTAGTTGAGATCAATAACGAATTCTTCAGAATGATATACAATGATCAGGGTGCGCTTGTACTGATGAGAGAGGATAAGGAGAGATCCGGAATCAAACTGCTCAAAGTGAAGACCAAGGTCGTAGCTCCTGGAAACAAGATACAGATAGGAACTCACGATGGAAGGACGATAATGACAGATGATAAGAGCATCAAGGTAGGGGATGTGCTGGTAGTTTCCATTCCGGACATACAGATAAAGGAAATAATAAAGATGCAGCCAGGTAACAAGGCCTATCTTACAGCTGGATCTCATGTCAACCAGATAGGTACAATAAGCAAGATAGAGGTCAAGGAGGGATCTTCTGCTAACCTGGTACACTTCCAGGAAGGCTTCTCCACCATAAAGGATCATGTCTTCATGGTGGGCAGTTCGAAGTTCTCCTTCGCAATAAGTCCTGAAGAGGTGATCCCATGAATCCCATGGAGGAGATCATCATAGACAAGGTCGTAGTAAACATAGGTGTCGGACAGGCAGGAGATCGCCTTACGAAGGCTGCAAAGGTCCTAGAGATGCTTACAGGCCATAAGGCAACGAACACTCTTGCAAAGAAGAGCGTCCGTGATTTCAACATAAGGAAGAGATTGCCCATAGGTGTTAAGGTGACGCTCAGGAAGAAGGATGCAATGGAATTCCTGAACAGGGCTTTCTATGTGAAGGACTACAAGATAACAGATTACTCATTCGACAAACACGGAAATGCGTACTTTGGTATATCTGATTATACTGATTTCAAGGGAATGAAGTATGATCCTGATATAGGTATATTTGGTATGGATGTCGCCATCGTATTCAAGAGACGGGGCGGATACAGAATAGAGAGAAGAAGGATCGCGGCGAGAACTGTACCAAATAGCATAAGGATAAAGAAGGAAGAAGCGCAGGAGTTCCTGCAGAAGAACTTCAAGGTTACAGTGGTGAGGTGAAATTTTGTCTCAGGTAAAACTTAAACCAAAGAAGAAGTACGGGCATATTGACGGTTGTGTCAGATGCGGTAGGAAGAGAGGCATTGTAAGAAGGTATGGCCTGCACCTGTGCAGACAGTGCTTTAGAGAGACTGCAAGACAGTTGGGTTTTGAGAAATATAGCTGAGGTGTCCAGATGAAAAATGATACATTGAACGATGTCATAAATTCGATAAAGAATGCTTCGAGGCTGGGAAAGAGAGAGATAATTGCTGAACCCGCAGCGAAGTTGATAGGCAAGGTACTCAAAGTTATGCAGGATTACAACTACATCAAGAGCTTCGAGGTCATAGATGAAAGCAGGGGCGGCAAATTCAGAATTGTTCTGAACACAACTATAAATAACTGTGGCGTCATTAAGCCAAGGTTCCCTGTTAAGAACGAGAATCTTGAGAAGTATGAGGCCAGATACCTACCTGCCGAGGATTTCGGTATACTCATACTCACCACAACCAAAGGTGTGATGAGCAATATCGAGGCAAGAAAGCTTGGAATCGGGGGTAAACTTCTGGCCTACGTATACTGAGGTGTAAAAAATGATAAACTGGAAGGAAGCTAGATCCATAGATATCCCAGAGGGCTTTACGGCAACTGTTTCTGGGACCAACATTACGATGTCTTATGGTGGTAAAACCATTTCGAAAGACTTTGCAAACAATTACGTCAGAATAGCAAAGGAAGGAAATGCCATAAAGATATATTCAAGCAAAGATAATTCAATGGTAAGAGGAATAGTAGGAACATGGGCTTCTGAGATCAAAAACATGATAAAGGGGTTGAAGGATGGCTTCCAGTATGAGATGAAGATCGATTACAGCCATTTCCCTATGAGAGTCTCCGTTAAAGGAAAGACAGTGGTCATAGAAAACTTCTTCGGAGAACGATCTCCGAGAACTGCTGAGATAGTCGGCGATACAACGGTCACGGTCAAAGGAGATCGCGTTTACATTTCAGGAGTATCAAAGAAGGATGTTGGTGAGACAGCAGCAAATATAGAAAGGTCAACCATAATCAAGGGGTTTGACCCAAGGGTCTTTCAGGATGGTATATACCTCATTTCCAAGGGTGAATGAGATGAACAGATCACTTGATGAGAATCAGCGTAGATTGCTAAAGATCAAGAATTTGATGGCCAGAAAGAGAGTCGAGTTCCACCGCCAAGAGTGGTTCAGGTACAAGAAACTCGGTGATGCATGGCGTAAACCTAGAGGAAAGCACTCAAAGTTGAGAGAGCATCTTGCAAGAAGGCCACCCGTAGTTGATGCTGGATTCAGATCTCCTGCTGCAGTCAGGGGCATGCATCCATCCGGATACCATGAAGTCCTGGTGCACAATGTTAAAGAACTGGAGGCCATAGACCCGAAATATCAAGCAGTCAGGATAGCGTCAAGCGTTGGTTCCCGTAAGAGGCAGGAAATAATGAAAAGGTCTGAAGAGCTCAACCTTAAGGTGCTCAACGGAAGGTGAAATTCATGAGATCAGACAGTGTGAAGAGAATTGTGGCTGATATGAAAGGTGTCGGTGTTTCTAGGGTGTACATCGATACAAATAAGGTTGACAGAGTGATGGAGGCTGCCACAAGGCAGGATATAATGGCCCTGATGAAGCAGGATGTTATAAGGATCAAGCAGAAGAAAGGAATATCCAATGGAAGACTGAAGAAGAGAATAAAGCAGCTATCCAAGGACAGGAGAAGAGGGCCAGGTTCCATCAGGGGAACAAGGTACGCAAGATATCCACGCAAGGAGCGTTGGATAGACACAATAAGGGCCCTCAGGGATGAACTCAGGACCCTCAAGAGTGATGGAAAGATAACAAAGGAAACCTACAGGAGGTATTACAGATTCATAAAGAGCGGATCCATAAGATCCAGATCTCAGCTTCTGTCCCATCTCAAAAGTGCAGGTTTGGTTGGTGAGTGATATCCATGGTGTTCAAGAGAAAAGAGGCTGGAATTACAGATTATTCGAAGAGACTCAAGTTACTAAAATCAAGGGAAAGGAGGTTCATAGTCCGAATAACTGGAAAGGGTGTCATAGCACAGCTTGCTGAATATTCTGACGTTGGAGACAGAATACTTTTCACAGTCACAGACAAATCGTTGGCCAAGTACGGTGTCGATCTCAGAGGGAACAATATTCAGGTATGCTACTTGGTCGGTTACATAGCTGGTATTGAAGCCGAGAAGAACGGTGTTGAGACAGCTGTGCTGGACACCGGCAGAAGAAAATTCAGAAAAGGTGGAAGGATCTCTGCCTGTCTGAAAGGCTTCATAGACGCGGGTGTAGAGGTTCCGCATGGAGATGACGTTTTTCCAGACAAGAAGAGGATCGATGGAAAGCACCTCAAGTCTCCGGTGAAGATATCAGAAGTTGTTAAAAACTTCAAGAAAATGGAGGAAAAAGCATGAGTGATGAATGGATTCCTAAGACACAGCTGGGTAAGCTTGTGGCATCGGGCCAGATAAAGACCATGGGGGAAGCCCTCAGGAGCAAGCTTCCGCTGAAGGAGTACGAGATAGTCGACTATCTGCTCCCTAACCTTAAGGATGAGGTTATAGATATCAAAAGGGCGCAGAGGATGACCGACTCTGGAAGAAGAATGACCTATTCAATAACCGTTGTCGTGGGCAACGGAGACGGGTACGTTGGTCTCGGCATAGGAAGGTCAAAGGAGGCTGCTCCGGCAATCAGAAAGGCGCTGATCAATGCAAAGCTCAATATAATGGAGATAAGGAGAGGTTGTGGTTCCTGGGAATGCGGATGTGGTAGAGCGCACACACTGCCATTTCTGGTTCAGGGCAAATCAGGATCCGTCAGGATAACGTTGAAACCTGCTCCAAGAGGCGTCGGTCTTGCGGTTGGCGATGTTGCAAGAACCATACTCAGCATCGCAGGCATAGAAGATGCATGGGGGTTCGCCTCCGGTCACACCAAGACAACGGTGAATTATGCTTTAGCGGTCTACAACGCGCTAAAGGAAACGTCAAAGGTCAGAATCAATCCTGGCATTGTGTTGTCTACACCTATATATTCGGGGAGTGTTATAAATGTTAGCGGCCATAAGGATTAGAGGCAGGACTGGAATAAAGCAGGATATTGCTGATACTGCACATCTGATGCGGCTTAACCGGATAAATCACCTTGTCCTGCTGAATGAGGATGAGGTGGTCAAGGGTATGCTTCAGAAGGTCAAAGATTACGTTACATGGGGCGAGATAGACGTTGATACGCTTGAGATTCTGCTGAAGAACAGACTCCTCTTCAAAGGACGCAGGCATCTCACGGAAGAGGAACTTAAAGAGAAGACTGGATTTGCATCCTACAGGGATCTGGCACAGGCACTCATAGATGGGAAGGTAAAGCCATCCGATATAGCGGATGCCGTCCCTGTCATCAGATTGAATCCACCAAAGGGCGGGTATGAAGCCATAAGGAAGTCTTATAGGAGTGGTGGATCTTCTGGATACAGAGGATCCGATATCAACAGGTTGATCAGAAAGATGATCGTATCAGGGGTGGATCTGAATGGTAAGAGAGAGAACTAAGAAACTCCGCGGCGGCCATTACGGACGCGGATTCAAGGCAGGCCGTGGAAAGGGAAAGAAGGGAGGAAACGGCAACGCAGGTATGGGAAAGCATAAATGGATATGGATGGTGAAATACGATCCACTTCACTTCGGAGGGAAGGGTTTCACAAGCCATCACATATCTCAGGTCGAGGTACCAATCAACCTTGGTGACATAGAATACATGTACGAAAGTCTCAAGAGAGACGGCTTCGTCAGGGAAGAAAATGGCGAGGTGATAGTTGATCTCAAGTCCGCAGGTTACGATAAACTGCTTGGTAACGGCAATTTCACAGTTAAGTCAACGATCATCATTGACAAGGCAACCGAAAAAGCAATAAGTAAGCTTTCAGCTATAGGTTCGAAGATCGAAAATGACGGAAGCTCAGCGTAATAACTCAGTTGTTTTCCCCCTCATAGTCGTATATGCGATCATAATGGTCGCATTCTGGTACTTCGGTCATCTGGGATACATCAAGCTTGCAATAGCGGGAGTTATAATAGCACCGCTCTTTTATATAACGTATCTGGTTGCAAGCTATACCGGCCCAAAGAAGAGCAAATTATATGGGCTGGAAGACCTTACCGCGAAGCTACCTGCGGTCAAGAAGGCTAAGGGCCATGTAGAGTTCAAATATAAGATGGCATGGACAGCGCTCATAGTTGTGCTATACTTTGCGTTGAGCAATATATACATATACGGTTTGAATACAGCGCAGACAATAGATGTTTTTGCATCATTCAGGGAGATATTCGCCGGAGCTTCTGGCTCTCTTATGGATCTAGGTATTGGCCCAATAGTTACCGCAAGCATAGTGATGCAGCTCTTCGTGGGAGCTAAGATATTCAATCTTGATCTTCAGAACGCTGAGGATAAGGCCATATATCAGGGTGTACAGAAGCTCCTCGTAATAATAATGATCTTCGTGGAGGCTATCCCGCAGGCATTTGGTTATCTGGTTCCGGATACAAAGGTAGTGAACTCAATAAACGCCGTGTTTCCGGGATATGGTGAGTTTCTGGCACAGACCATAATCATACTTCAGCTCTTCTTCGGTTCATACCTTGTCTTCCTCATGGACGAGGTCGTTTCCAAATACGGGATAGGATCTGGTATATCGCTCTTCATAGCGGCTGATGTTTCAGAGCAGCTATTCATCGGCGCGTTCAACTGGCAGGCACTTAACAACGCTCTTACATACTCTCTCACCAATCCACCAGCCGGTGCTTTTCCAAAGATGTTCTACATAATAATGCATTCATCCTCATCTTATCTTCTCACAAACGGCGTAGTGCAGATCCTGTTCTCACCTCCGAACCCAATGATAGCTGTTCTGGGCACGCTGCTGATATTCTTCCTAGTGGCCTATTTCCAGAGCAGCAAGATCGAACTTCCGATATCGCATGAGAGGGTCAGGGGAGCAAGAGGAAGATACCCACTTCAGCTTCTCTATGCGTCGAATATACCGGTGATACTTGCTACAGCACTCCTGGCCAACGTATCAATGTGGACCCTGCTGTTCTGGAGCAGTCCAGTACTGAGCAAAGTGCCTATACTTGGTCACAATCCTCTGCTCGGTTCCTATCCGACAACTGCGCAGGCCACTGCGCTGAATATATCGGCAACAACCCCAACGGGTGGGCTTGCATACTATCTCTTCTCGCCTAACGGCCTCTCCGACTGGCTGTTTCCAATTCTTCAGCCATCGGGATATCAGAATATCCTGCTTGGGCACACCCCTCTGCAGGAGGCAATACACATAATAGTGTTCACGGCCTTCATGGTTGGCTTCAGCGTATTGTTTGCCATATTCTGGATTGAAACCACCAATATGGGTGCCTCTGCGGTAGCGAAGCAGATACAGGCCAGCGGTATGCAGATACCTGGGTTCAGAAGGGATCCAAGGGTTATGGAACGCGTCCTCAAGAAATACATACCAGCTATAACCATATTTAGTGGTGCGGTGGTTGGCCTGCTGGCAGCTGGAGCTAACTTGATAGGTACTGTGGGCGACACGAGCGGTACTGGCCTGCTTCTGGCAGTTGGTATAATCATACAGTTCTATGAGGCTATGGGCAGGGAGCAGCTCATGGAGATGCATCCTGTGATAAGGCAGTTCTTCGTTGGTGGTTAAATGCGATCTGTAATTACTGGTGTGGCAGGGGTTGGCAAGACCACTGTACTGGACATAGTGAGCAAGCAAACCGGGATAAGGATAGTGAACTACGGCACCCTCATGTTTGAGCTGGCAAAAAAGAGAGGCCTGGTCGAGAACAGGGATCAGATGCGCAAGCTATCGAGGGAAATCCAGATAGACCTGCAAAAGAATGCAGGTACTGAGATAGGGAAGATGGACAATGTAATAGTTGACACACATATGTCCATCAAAACGCCATTCGGATATCTACCAGGATTACCAGAATGGGTGCTTAGAGAGATAAATGCATCAGTGTACATCATAATTGAGGCACCTCCAGATCTGATCCTGAAGAGAAGACAGAACGATCCAACGAGATCTAGGGACGAAGACTCTCTGGAGAGCATAAGGGAGCATCAGGAGATCAACAGGGCATTTGCTGCAGCATACTCTATATTCAGTGGGGCTACCGTAAAGATAATCACTAACGAAGAAGGAAAACCAGATAAAGCAGCTCAGGATATAATAAAGGTGATAGCAGTTGACTGAACAGTATCCAAAGGAACAGCAGGAAGCGATGAAGAAGATGATGACCTTCCAGATGATTTACATGGTCGTCATGCTCGGCTCGCTGTTCCTGGTGATCACGCCTTCATCCAGGGATGCTGTTGGAAGGTTGCTCAATTTTGCACTCATTCCCTCAATCGGCTTCGGTTACAGGTATCCAGTTCTCACGATCATACTCACCGGCGTGATAATAGGTATAATTCTCTCCATACCCAGGTATTTCTTCACGGACTGGGTCAAGATGGGCAAGATGCAGAACACGATGAAGGCCTTCAACGATGCCATAAGGGAGGCTTACAGAGAGCGTGATATGAAGAAGATAAACAAGCTGAACAGCATGAGGATGCAGATGTCCATGGACCAGTATCAGCTCTCAATGAACACCATGAAGCCCCTCATGGTCATCAGCGTTGTGACGATCCTGTTCTATGCCTGGCTATTCGTTTTCGTAGGAAACCTTCCCTATAATTACGTTGCCTTTCCCTGGGACTTCAACATAAACATAACTACAGCGCATTTCTGGATAATGCCATACTGGATATTCATGTATTTCCTGACCGAGCTTGTCGTTTCATACTTTGTGACCATGGTCATGAAGTATGTGGACTTCAGCTTCAAGCTCAGAAAGTTAAGCAGAATGGCTCCATCAAAAACGGCAGATTGATCAGTGACGCAGATGAGGATAACAATTGCCGGAAAGATAGGCAGCGGAAAATCAACTGTGAGCAAGGAACTCTCAAAGATAACCGGTTATACTGTATACTCATCTGGAACATTTTTCAGAGAAACTGCAAGGAAGATGGGCATGAGCATAGAGGACTTCAATATTTATTCAGAAACGCATCCTGAGGCCGATTACTATACTGATGAGACTCAGAAGGCCTTCATGATGCAGAACGATAACATAATTGTGGAAGGGCGTCTTGCAGGCTGGATATCATATATGAACGGTATAACAGCGTTCAGGGTATTTCTCTATGCAACCTATTACACAAGGCTTGTACGCTTTGCTGGAAGAGAAAATATAGACATAGACAGCGCCAGAAGCCTCATGGATAAGCGGGAAAGATCTGAGAAAGAGAGATACAAGAAGCTATACGGTATAGACATAGACGATCTATCGATATACGATATAGTGGTGAACACCGAATTTATGAAGCCTGATGAAATAGCGGTTCATATAGCAAATAGGATAGATGAGATGTCAAGAAAGGAGATATTTACTCCAAGGTTAAGCTGATCATCATCCTAACTTAAATACATAGGTAAGATAAGCAGGCGATGTCTTTGGATTTTTCTAGGATCAATGGTTTCATAGTTATCGATAAGCCGCAGGGCCCAACTAGTCATCAGGTTGATTACTGGGTTAGGGATCTGATGGGAATAGAGAAGGTTGCTCATATAGGAACGCTGGATCCAAATGTCACCGGAGTATTAACCATGGCCATAGGAAAAGCAGTACGGCTTGTGGATGTGGTGCATGAAAGCCCAAAGGAGTATGTGGGCGTGATGCGTTTCTATGAGGACATAACCGAAGATGAGGTAAAATCCTATTTCAGAAAATTTACTGGTAAGATATACCAGCTTCCACCCGTCAGAAGCGCAGTTGCGAGAAATCTGAGGGTGAAGACGATATACTCCCTTGATCTGCTGGAAAAGAAGGATAAGATAGTACTCTTTCATGTCAAATGCGAGTCTGGAACCTATATACGTACTCTGTGCACCGACATAGGGTATGTTTCAGGCAAAGGAGGACAGATGGTCGATCTGCGCAGAATATCCACAGGGCCCTTTACAGAGGACAACTGCATAACTCTGCAGGATCTATCGGCCATGGTCGATCTCGCCAGGAACGGCGATGACGTGGCTCTACGCGATCATATTCTGGATATGACCTATGCCTTCAGGGATCATCCCAAGATAGTGGTAAAGAGGAGCGCGATGAAGAATATAGCACATGGTTCAGATCTATATGCTGGAGGCATAAAGATAATCAATGGAAAATTCAGGAAGGGAGATCGTGTGGCTGTCATCTCCGAGGACAATGAACTGGTTGGAACCGGCATAGCGATGTGTAGCTCTGACAACATCTTTATGAAAGTAGTGGATTTCGATCATATATTCCTGGAGGCTGACGATGGAAAGAATAATGTGGTACGGCAGCGGGAAGAGGCTGTTCAAAGATCTGGATCAGGATTACATAAGGATATTCAAAGAACTGAGAGAGGGAAAAATACCAGAACTGAACGGGACAGGGGAGAAGCCAGATCTGAGAAGGCTGCTGATAGAGTATGGAAAGGAAAGGATAAGGGAAGAGTTCACCCCAGACCAGGCACTGATAAAGGTAGCTTCTATAAGAAACGCTCTGGACGAGATAATAAATAAATATTATGAGAAGTGCCTTCCATTCTCCATACCATACCGGATAAACACATCGGGAGATCCCTGCCAATTCTTCAGGAACGGATCATCGATCGATGATATATCCACCATATTCAGGAAGGGATCGGATCTCTGCGATTTCAGATCCCAGATCGATGACAGCATCAGGTTGAGAATAAGGGAGATTATGCCTAATACGACGGATCTTGTGGGCCCCAAGTTGGCTATGGATCTTCTTGAGAGATCACGCGGTCTGAAGCGTCTTGCCTTCATGCCGAGCAGTTCAATACAGATGCTTGGAGCAGAGAAAGCACTGTTTCAGGCCCTCGGCCATGGAAGGAAGAATCCAAAGTATGGGGTTATATTCAAATTTCCAGGTCTGTCGGCCATAAACCCAAAGGCGAGGGGGAGAATAGCAAGGATCATAGCCAATAAGGTTGCTATAGCTGCCAGATCGGATCTGCTTGGAACACGGATAGACACAAAATCGATACGCGAGAAGATCGAGGATGAGATAAAAAAGGCGAAGAAATGAATCTAATATTGCGTGATCTTTTCTGCTATCTTCTTTGAGATATCTATTGGATATATGCCTGTTAAGCATCCAAGGCAGAGATGGTTTTCATCCAAACCTATGGCTTTTTTCAGTCCATCGATTGAGAGGAATGCCAAGGAATCTGCTCCTATCTCCCTGTTTATTTCCTCGTCAGTCTTTCCGCGAGCTATGAACTGATCCTTTGTCTTCATATCAACTCCGAAATAGCAAGGCGCAACGATGTGAGGTGAACCTATGCGAACATGAACCTCTCTGGCGCCATACTTCCTCATCAGGCTGACTATGAACCGCATGGTGTTGCCCCTCACTATGCTGTCATCAACCAGCACAACCTTCTTTCCGCTTATGACCTCTCTCACAGGATTCAGCTTCAACCTGACAGCGGACTTTCTGTCGCTTTGCGTCGGCATTATGAACGTCCTCTCGGAGTACCTGTTCTTCATAAGGCCCTCAGCATAAGGGATGCCTGACTGCATGGAATAGCCTATGGCCTGTGATCTTCCAGAATCTGGAACAGGAATTACGAGATCGGCCTGCACCGGGCTTTCCTCAGCAAGCATCATCCCCATCTTCACTCTGGCCATGTACACATTTATTCCGTCTATGGTACTGTCTGGCCTCGAGAAATAGACATATTCGAACATACAGTGCGCTCTTTTCTCTCCGCTATGCAGCGCTATTGTCTTCGGGCCATCTTCGGTGAGCTCTACAACCTCTCCAGGTTCAACATTTCTTATCAGCGTACCCTCAAGAGCGTCGATCGCGCAGCTCTCACTGGCAATTATGTAGCCGTCGGAGTTCTTTCCTATGACAAGGGGCCTTATTCCATTGGGATCTCGCATGGCAAAGAGTCTGTCGTTTATTCCAACTGCGCACGCGTAGGCGCCTCGCAGCGTGTTCATTGATACCTCGAAGCCCTGCTTCAGTCCGTATTTTGATATGTTTCTTGACAGTTCTGCTAGGAGAACTTCTGTATCAGAATCACTCTGGAAATTGACACCTTCCCTTTTCATCTCATCTTTGAGCTCTTCCGCATTGACTATCTCTCCATTGTGAGATAATGAGATGAACCCAACCTGGGAGTTTATCACAAATGGACCGGCGTCTGTCACATCCTTGGAACCTGCGGTCGAATATCTTGTGTGCCCAACACCCACCTTGCCCTGAATGTTATCCATTGAAGGATTGAAAACATCGGTTACTAAACCTCGACCTTTTTTAAGTACAGTTCTCTTTCCATCAAAAACGGCCATACCGGCGGATTCCTGACCTCTATGCTGCAATGTACGAAGCGCAGTTATTATGGGATCATAGGCATTTATCCTGCCCTTGAACCCAACAACTGCACAGTCTTCACTTGGCTTTTGCCCATCTATAGGATCTGATCCTTGGGGCAGGGAATCCACAGTGAGAGCACCTCTTGGTTCTTACATTATACGTGTGGTGACCACACCTTCTGCATCTTATGTGCGTTTTCTTATTATTTATCTTACCCATTACGGCTGTTCCATTGCTCATGAACCATCACCTTTTGAAGGAGAGACGAATATTACGTTGTCGCCTCTGACCAGAACACGATCGTACACACCCTTGTTTTCGCCATTTATGATCTCACTGGCATTGAGAAGAACGATGTTCATATAGACATCGTATCCATCAAGTATCCCTGAGTATTCTCTATTTCCTTTAACATCTATTAATACGTTCCTGGAAAGCGCTGATTTCAATACATCCATTGGTTTAACATTCGTTGGTGTCTTAGGCATTGCAATTCGGCATTGAATTGTTAGTTTATATATAACGTTATTCGTTTCTGGCTTCACCAATCGCCATATATTCTCATGCATTGTGCAAAAGTGCAAGCGCTTTAACCTAAGATGGCTACGTCAGTTTTTAATAGGTTAAAAAAATACAAGAATGTGAAGATAATAGTATTCGGTGGTTCTGGATTTCTTGGTAGTCATCTGGTTAATAAACTGGATGCCGATGAGATAGCATACTTCTCGCTTGATAAGGGCAATTCCATCACCAGAGAGAATGCGGTATGGATCAAGGGCGACGTCACGGATTATGCCAAGGTCGCCGAGGCTGTGAAAGATGCTGACATAGCAATGTTTGCCGTGGAAGACTGGAATGCAGATGAGAAGAGAAATCGCGAAGTCCTGCTTGGAGGAATTAAGAATGTCGTCAACGCTGTTAAGGCGAACAATACTGATCAGAAGGTTGTTTCATTTTCAATAATAAACCAGCCATCGTATCCTCTTGAATTCTTCAGAACGAAGAGGCTTGTCGAAGATAATACGCGCGTTTTGAAGAACGGTCTTGTGATAAGGCTGTCATTTCTCTTTGGCGAAGGGGATCATTTCACCGACAGATTCAGGAAATTATCGGATAAGGTCAGTCATCTTTCACCGGAAGGCAACTTAGCACCAGTGTATGTTGACGACGTGGTTACGGTTGTAAATTCCATCCTGAAGCGTGAAGGTGTTTACGATATATGCAGTAACGATAATCTGCCGCTATTGAAGATACTAAACTACATCAGAAAGATGAATGGAAAGAAGGAGATAGGAGAGACCAAGTTGGAAAAATCTATATCGTCTGTAATTGAAACAGGCCTGTTCTCAGAGTATGAAGCGCACCTGCTCTTTCAGGACTATTACAGGGAAACGAACATACTCGATAGGTACGTCAAGGATCCGTTGTCCTACCTTGATTTCCTGCGCGGGATATCAGTAGCACATACCACATGATCGATCATTGGCCGCATAATTTGATGGATAATCAGATCCATTTTTGAGACCATTGAGAATATACGTGTATTTTCACTTCATTTTTGTTTCTTAGAATCTAATTTAAGTTCTGAACATGGAATTGAATCAAAGCCTTACGTCCCCAAGCGATTCTCTCAGAATGACGAAGCCAGCCTTCATTAGTTTTGATATGACATCGTCTTTTACGATGTCTCTGAATTCATTCGATTCTTTTAGTTTGCAGAGCCAGTATACAGCACTGTCTATGGATCTTCTGGCTAGGAACATGTACATTGACCACTTGTTTCCATTGTTTGCCTTTTCCTTGAGATCATACCAGTCCTCATCGGTGAAATTCAGCCTCTTCTCCTGGAAGTCATTGAGCCTTGATTCCGGATCTGCAAGCGAATTGTATATGGTATCCACCATATCCAGTATTTCTCTGGTCTCCGTTACCTTGATCCCCTCAGATATGGCTAGACCAAGGAATGCTTCAGCAGCCTCTATTTCGCTTCTGAATTTGAAGTAAACGTGATCCACAGGCAATTCAGAATCTGTGACAGGGCAATATCTCTTGATCTCCATATTTTCGCAGTTTGATTTCCAATATAAATTAAAATATTTCTTAGCTTCTGAAGTAAATGGATATTTTAATCTAAACATATGGCATAGGGGTTATATGTATCATTTCAACGTATTTGCCTATGGTGTTGAGGATATACTCCGTGAGATCTCAAAGAAGGGGACGGAGAGCGATATAAGACTTTACAATCGAAAGGAAGAGGACGGAGTCATGACGTTCATAGAACCGATAAAATATCCAGATAAGATCTCCTCACTAACCGATTCCATATACCCAACGGACATCTTTATCATCAACGGGGACAATCTGGACAAGTACTTTGCGGAGACGGTCATCGCTCTTGATCTGTTCGGCAAGAGAAGAGGTATAATAGTTGCACAGGAGGATAAGCAGAACACCATAAGGAAGCTCCTGAAGGATACTCAGCTTCAGCCCGAGTTCTTTTCTGGCAGGCCCATGGAGATAATAGATAAGATAAAGGCCATAAACATAGAAAGAAGTGATCAGGGATCCCTGGTGGTCATCGATCACTACTTCAAGGTTAAGAGCGTTGGCACTGTTGTTCTTGGCTTTGTTCTATCCGGAAAGATAAAAAAGCATCAGGATCTCTATCTCTCGGAGATAAACAGGCAAGTTCAGATAAGATCAATACAGGTCAACGATGTTGATTTCGAAGAAGCCGAGGCAGGCACCAGGGTAGGCCTTGCCCTGAAGAACGTTGAGGTCGAGGAACTGTCAAGGGGGATGTTCCTCTCAGATAAGCCCTTTGAATACACCAATCAGGTTGAAGACAATGTTGTATTTCACAAATCACTAAAGGGGAAGGATACGCTCTCTGATCCTTACATATCGGATCTGATGAATTTTGTCAAATGCAATGCGGAAGGAGATTCGTACACCACAAGGTTGAAGATACCGATCATAAAGGATTCGCTTATACTTGCCGATCAGAACGGCTTTCCGCGTGTCGTGGGATACAGCAAGATCAGAAGATAATCCATGATCTATGATCTTCTACTTTTACCTATGTGGTGGGCATAATGCCCGTTATTCTGACTTTTTCTTAATTCTCTCATAGATGGTCTCTTAACAGCATTAACCTAAAATGTTAGCTTTCACGGTTAAATAGCGAATCATAATTTTAATAACGATAACAGATGGATGATAAGGTATTCTATGCATTGGTAACAGCGGTAGTCGTGATAGGTGGTATAGGCATAGGCGTTGCCTATTCCTACACAACAAGCCATCCAGTTTCGGTTCCATCAACAGGCCCGTACTATCTTACGATGGTGATAACGCCATCCAATCCCTATGTCTATAACAAAACCTATGAACACAATCAACCCTCCTACTTCATACTGGCAGCCAACAATTCGCTTGAATCTGCTGCAAACATAGTGTTGCCGGCTCACAGGGAGATAGTACTCACAATAATAGATTACGATTCTGGTCCTACCCCGAATATCGGAAACACTAGCACCTCAAACACAACGATCTTCACCAAAGTTATAGGTACGGTGGGCGGAGTTGAATATCAGTACAATACCACGACTTCACTTGCGAGCTACAAAGACAACAACACCAGCCTGCTTAAGCCAGTTGTGATAAGTCAGGTAAACTGGTATGGAAATGCATCAGGAGGATACAATATAACGCACACATTCACCATACTCAACAGTGGTCAAGTCATCGTTAACATACCAACATTTGGTGGTACCACAACACTGGCATACCTCTACCTCAACAACACCGGCACATACACGTGGCAGTGTTATGTCCCGTGCGGCCTCTCAGCTGTTAACGGAGGCTGGAGCGGGGCCATGACCACAGTTGGCTGGATGACCGGTACCGTGGTAGTCGATTAAGCATGCAAAATAGATCAATTTTTATATTTCAATTATCCTCTATATTATTATTTTTTCTGGCATTCGCCATATTCTACAACAGGTATATTTTCATAACGAGCGATTCGCTTTATCTTTCATTTCTGATCCTCTTGATACCGGCGATCCTTTTTCTATCCACAGAGGCTCTATCAAAATTCTTCAATTCAATAGCCATATACACAGAAACTTTTTACATGTTCTTTCTGGTTGCAATCCTGTTCTCTTTTTACAGATATCCTATGTTCTGGATTCTGCTGCTTTCTGCCGTGCCTGCAGCCGTCTCATACTGGAAGATGCTCGATGGATCTGAGGGCATTCTGATCAGGCTACCGGCATTCATAGGCACAATGATATTCATGATATACCTTGGTGGCCTGATCTCTATACCGTTGCCGACTCAGGCTCCGGTGATAATTGAATCGGATGTCAGCGTTTTTAAGGGTCTAGGTATGATACCACTTGGTCTTGATATAGACGGAGTGTTCATACTATCCCAGAATCTGGACATACTCATAAGTCCATTCATAGAGATCGTTTTCTTTGCGGTGGCCTCGCTCGTATCCGAAAACTATTACCAGATAATATCGTACTCCTCCCGCCACGGTAACACCATTGGATCGGCACTGTCTGGTCTGACAAGTGCCTTCAGCTGCCAGTGTGAGAGCTTTATATCGCTTCTACCGGCTGTTGCCGCGCTGATAATAGATGTGATACTTATCCCCGTTCTGTTTCTGAGTCTTACCCTTCTCATTCTCACCTACATCTTTGTGTCCAGATACTACAAATCAGGAAGACGCATAAGGAAATTTTTTGTGATTCCAAACAGAGGATCATATATTCACACGCTGATGCTGGTTGCTGGATCAGTGTTGCTTCCAGTCATTCTTGAATACTTAGTTTCACTTGGGCTGGAGAAGAATTTCATATTTTTCTTTATGGGTGGCATGGCCATGGTTCTCTCAGGCTTCATCTTCATTCTTATGGTTCTGTACTTTATTGATTTCAGTTTCCGCTCCCTGCTGGTTGGTTCGATGCTGTCTCTATCAGGGCTCGCCCTTTCATATGTATGGTTTCTACCTTCATTAACATACAAAGCGTACTCTGTTCCGGCTTATTATGCACTCATGATGATCACTGGATATCTGTCCGGTATCGCAATAGGATCAGGCTATCATGTTATGCCGGATAGAATGAAGTACACATATTTGGAATATGTCACCGTAATTTTCAACGTTATACCTCTGATTATCTTCTATATGTCAGCGATCCTTGAGATACACGTATGGAAATTCATGCCCATACTTGATCAGGTATGGTTCAGTCTTGCGCTATGGATCTCCATGCTTCCGCTGATGTGGTATACAACGCATCTTTCACTCAACAGCTTCGCTGGATCCGATGCTTTTATTGCAAAACAGGTGATCGCCCATGAACATCCTGATTGATCTGGGCATAGAGCTTTCGATGTCTCTCTTCTTCTTCTATCTATTTTACAGGATGGCGAAGAAGACCACAAGCGGTGTCCTCGAAATATTCCTGGAAGCAATGATGCTGTCCATGTTCGCCGGCCTCACAATATATTATCAGTGGCCGATAACATTCTTAACAGCCTCCGCAGCTGTTGATTCACCCATGGTCATCATGGGGGTCGCAGCCGTATGGGCCTATTCTAAAAGATATTCCACCATAACCCTCACAAGATACCCCGCATTCATAACTCTTCTGATCGCTAACGAGGTTCTTATGGCGTACTTTCTTATGATCGTAACGTACCCGAATCTCTCCGGATACGGATCCTTCTATGTTCTTTCCCACGCCATAAGCAGTTATCTCTTCGTTCTGTCCATGGAGATAGAGATGATCCTTTCCATAATTTTCCTTGAAACGGATCGGATCAAGAGGATAATCTTTTCTGGCATCGCGTTCTCAGGCATGTTCAATCCATTCATACTGCCTGGCAGAATCTTTCCCATTTACGGAACAGTGTATATCGCCATTATCATGGTCGTATTCATGGCCATACTCTTCGAATTCATCGCCCTAAAATTCGATACGATGAATCATTTCAGAATCACTATAATAACGATCTTTTTCGGGCTCATGGCGTTTTCATCCTTAGGCCTGTTTCTGTCCCTTATATTGAATTCCCACATCTTCCTGATTATTTTCGGCATTTCAATGCTTGCGCAGATGGCATTCTATTTCCATTATCTCTTTGCCCCGGATAAAAGCAAAGGCAGCATTGGCTGGTCCAACAACAGATACCATATGTTCTATGTGCTTTTGTTCTCGTTCGTTGCCGAGTGGTTCATTTCCGCTACTCTTGACTCCATCCTTGGAGGGGTTCATGGTGTTCAGGCATTCCTGAACTCATTCGGCACTGGCACCGGTGCCGGAATAGTTCAGTCTATATTCAACGTTATACTCATCTTCGGTTCTGTTACAAATTCATACGTATTTCTAATAATAATGGGAATCGAAATGGCTTCACTGGTCATCATACGCATCGGCAGGCTAAGATGGAGAGAGAAGAGATGGAATTTGACATTCGCACTGATAGCGTATGCTCTGTACACCGTTTATTTTCCCAATTTTGTCGATCCCAAATATTATGAGACGATCCCACTCTGGGGTAATATTGGCAGTCTTGGTCCAGTATATCCTGACATACTGGCCGCTCTCATAGGCAGCTACGCGCTCTATGCTGTTCTTGCGCTTTTGTTTGGAAGAAGGAGCTACTGCAGCACCCTATGTCCTTCTGCGGTCATGTATGGCGGTACGCTAGGACAGGCCATGATAAAGTACAATTATTCTGCTCCCGCCAGCAGGAAACATATAGGCAGCAAGTTCAAGGAGTCGCTGTACCCCGTCATCGGATCTTCATGGATATTGATACTCATAGCAGCTTATCTCTCATATCTCTCAAGCACAGGTTCGCATAACTTCGATCTGTTTGGAGTGGACCCAGCAATTCTTTATTCAGTGGCTGTATGGAACGTCTTGTGGTACGTATTCTTCATGAGCATACCAATTGTGGGCATGAGTCCATGCAGGAGATACGGCTGGTGCACCACAGGAACATTCGTTGGGTTTTTCAGTAAAATTGGATTTTTCAGGCTCAAGGTACATGATCCATCCCAGTGCGTCAGATGCGAAACGAAGGCCTGCGTCACTGCATGCGAAGTTGGGGCTGGGGATCTGGCCGGGCAGTTCATAAAGCAGGGCTATTTCAAGAGTTCTAAGTGTGTTGGTTCAGGATCGTGCGTACTCGCATGCCCATACGATAACATCTACTTTTATGATGTAAGAAATGCCATGCATGACTTCATAAAGAAATTCAGGAAAAAGTAGAATTTTTTCATGTTGATATTTCAGGATCTGCTGAGGTAATTTTCATAATAGTACAGCTTCTCTAGATTTATGAGTTCAGTTATGTCGTGATATCTCTGTCTCCTTCTTATGGAGTAATTTGTATCATGATCCTTCTTGATGATCTCCTTTGAGGTTTCAAGAAGATTTTCGTGTCTCAGCACGGTGTCAACATTTATACCTTCCAATGGTCCTGATATTTCTGTCTTCTTCATCCTTAGTGAAGTGAAAGAACCTCCTATCTTGAATTCGTAACCCTGATCGAATCCGACCTTTATATCATCTGCAGCTATTATTCTATCGGCAAGAAGCGCAATCTCATAGCCTTCATCCACAGCGTCTCCATTAAGTATGGCGAAAACTGGTTTCTGAAAGGAATAGATCATCGAGATGAGTGACGAAGAGGACTGCATCATCCTGTAAATTTCCCTATTGGTGATGCTGCTGATCAAAAGCTTTTTGGCAAATATGTTATTCATACCAGTCAGCGCTATTGAATGCACGCTCTCATCCATGGCTGCTATGCCAAAGGCTGCGATCATCTCATCAAGCGTGTTTAGATCAAAATTCCCCTTCGTGTCGCTTCTGATAACGATCAGACCGATTCCTTCCTCCTGCCAGAATGAAATACTCTTATATCCTCTCACCCTGATATCATTCATCTTATCTGATTCCTAATGGCAATACTTATATTTGATGGATGCCTAACATGTTAGATTGAAAGCAAACAGTCCATCGATAGAAGCTATTATAGAAGTGGAGAGGGAAGACTGCTGGGTCACGAATCTTGTCCTGGATAGGGATCCCAAAGCTGTGATAGAGAGGCTTCGCATAGGCGAAAACACAACGATACACCTAGTAAAGCCGTCTATAGATCGACGTACGCTCTTCAATGAGATAAAAAAATATCCTGGTTATGTCCTGAAGGCAAACCTGAGCGGCAAAGATTCCATATGGGCTGAGGGAAAAAGCTGTTCGTCCTGCCGCATCCTTGAATCGTTTAATCTGATGGTGATGGGTGGAAAATCCATAGGTTTTGATAAGGTCAGATACAGGATAATCGCCCCTACAAAAGCCGAATTCAATCGGGCGCTCAAAAAATTGAAGGATGAAGAGCTGAACGCTGTTGTTATCACGACGAACGAGTACTCAAAGAATGATCTCACGCCCAGAGAAAGGGAGGTTATAATGAGCGCCCTTAAGCTTGGATATTTTTATATCGATAGGCAGATCTCCATGAAGGATCTGGC
>NZ_JAGDXM010000041.1:38546-55528 GCF_023256435.1 Thermoplasma sp.
GCTTCGGAATAAAAACCTCCTCTATCTCCGATGTGATGAGGCGCGGGTTGAAGAAGATAGTGATGGAGTATTTCCGAGATTCTCTGGGATGATCTCCCCTCTGAAGAATGAAAGGAAGATGCTAAGATTTGCCTCAGATCCTATCATCAATCCCGGCTTAAGTGGAGATTGCCATCTCAGCCCAAAATCCTGAGTTCTTATTTTTCCGGTTATTCTGAGTTCTATCTTTTCCCTGTTGACCGATATGATAAGAACATTTAAGGGCACGATCTCTTCAATCTCCTTTATCCTGATGTTGAAGTTGACGGGTTTGCTTGGGAGCTGCTTTAGATCTACTTCTCTGGCTTCGGCTTCTATATATCTGTATTCTGAGGTGTTGAAATAGCCCTTCTTCATCAGGTTCCTGTCCCTAACACTGTTTCCCGTCTGAACGCTGGAGACATCGATCCTGAGCAAAGCTCTATCCACGAACTCCTCATCGTTCAAAGATAGGCAGCCCGAGAAATTCCGGAATTGCCCGGACACCTTTGACAGGACAAGGTGTGTGATCGTGAAATTTATCTGAGATCTTTCTGGGCTGAGAACATAATTGCATGTCCGGGATTCCATATATTTTCAATACGTAATGACATAAAAGACATTAATCTTAAGTGTTAGGTATTAAGAGATGATCGTCTGGTATTCATGGGAATATTAACCTGAATAGTTAGGTTAAGTGTTTATTTTACCAGCTTGCCTAGAAGAAACAATCAGGCATTATTATGAATCTGGAGGTGTTATAACACGGTAGATACCCCTAAAGATAAGAAATGCAATAATAATCAGGATAAGGAAGTGGTTGATGATCCAGGGCGCAGGAATTTTATAAAAGCAATGGGTATAATTTCCATAGCAGCTGTGGCTGGACTTTCTCTGAGAAGCCTCATTCAAAACATCATACCACCACAGGAGGTAACGTCATCCACGTTCCCCACGTTGACTCTGGTCGATAGCAAGACAGGACAGCCCGTAAAAACAAGCGATCTGACTGTGAATTCGCCAGATATAGTGGTATTCAACTATCCGTTGCAGAATGAACCAAATTTTCTGCTCAGGCTCGGCAATGCAAACGGCCAGGACGTGGCGATAAAGCCAGTCACCGTAAAGATACCCGCTACGGGGCAGACGTATACCTCGCCGGGAGGTGTAGGTCCATACAAATCCGTCGTAGCTTCAAGCGCAATATGCCAGCATCTCGGCTGCGTACCACCAGAGATCCACTACTATCCGCCAGGCACATCTATACCTAATACCAGCATATCTGGATCCTCTAACCATGGCCTCGTGCACTGCAATTGCCATGGGAGCACATATGATCCTCTGAACGGTTTTTCTGTCGTCACCGGTCCTACTACTCATCCTCTTCCAAGCGTTGTGCTCTCATATGATGCATCCAGTGACACCTATAAGGCTGTATCCATGGTGGGCCCCACTATTTACGGTCACAGCAGCGACCTCTCAGGGGGAACCGCAATATCTGGAACAAGTACCGATGTTGTGAATGAAGGAGTACCTTCTACATGAGGTGTTTCAATTGCAAGAAAAGAAACCAGAGGATTATGAAAAGATCGTTAACATAATAAATAATCCGGAACCTTTGCCAAGACGCGTACCAGATTACATGCGCAAGAAGGGTGGAGTTTGGTTCTGGACGGGTGCTCTCACGATGTTTGCCTTCATCTATGAGGTGATCACCGGGCTCATAATGCTTTTCTATTATGAACCTTCAAATGCGTATACGAGCACAGAGAATTTTCTGCACACAGTTCCATATGGCGAAATAATTCTCACAACGCACCTCTACGGCGCTTACATAATGATAGCTCTGCTCTATGTGCATCTGCTGAGGAATCTGTTTGTAGGAGCTTATAAGAGACCAAGACGGGATCAGTTTCTCTCTGGAATCCTGCTGCTGTTGCTCACGCTTGGTGTAGGATATTTCGGATATTCGCTGAGCGGCGATGTCCTTTCTGCGGATGCGACTGATGTTGGCAGGGGTATAGCACAGGGATTTCCAGTTATAGGAAATTACATAATGGAGATCATATTTGGAAACGGTACACAGGTCTCTCTCTTCCACCGCCTGCTTGCATGGCATATTCTGTTTGCCGGCCTCATTGCTGTGGTTGTTGCTGCACACTTTTTCCTGGCTGAAGCAAGGACCATAATGCCAAAGAGAAGCGAGACCAATTACATGGCACCGGCGATCGACAAAGAGAAGCCAGATTACAAACCCTGGTACCCATACAATATGGTGTACATGGTTGAACTTGGATTCTTTTCATTTGCGGCCATATTTATCCTTCCAGCCCTTGCCGCACTTTTGCCGGGAGTTCCAACTCTATTCTCTCCTTTCCCGCAGGTGGCTCCAGGAAATCCAGCAGCATCGTCTGTGCCTGCCTATCCGCCATGGTTCCTGCTCTTCATGTACAAAGAGCTGGATTTCCAGTTTGCGCAGGGTATAGGTCCGTTCTGGGCAACCGTCATATTTGCTGGTTTCCCATTGGTGTATCTTATAATTCTACCCTACATAGATAATACGTTCTCGCTGAAGCTGTCGGATAGACCAATATTTACAGGCTTGGCAGTAACGGGTATCTTTTACCTGATCGGTCTTTCCGTTTGGGGAGCATTGACACCTGGAATACAGATACCAACTGGAGATGCGGTTCTATTCTTTGTAATACCCCTATTGGTTGTTTTACCGATCACCTGGGTCGTAGCGAAATACTTCAGAATGGGAAAGATAAACTACAACCATATAGCTGTCATAGGATCAGCACCAATAATAGGCTTCTTCGCTTTCGAGCTGGGCGTAATACTTCCAGGATACTTCAGAGGAGATGGAGGAATATATCTGGAGGCATCAATATTTCTGGCGGTTTTGATAGTGCTCATACTGCTTATACTTATGAAATCTGCAGGATACTTCACATCAAGCGTCAAGAAGACTGAGACTAACAGATACTTCTATATAGCTATTGCGGCTGTTCTAGGCTTCTTCTCTCTGTTTCTGGCGACCATAGTATCCATAATGAATCCGACATCGATAACTGATGAAGCCTTCTACTCACTTGCGATAGGAATAATAATGATATCACTCGGATCTATAACAAAAATTTACAGAAAAATAACATATAATGAATAAAATTTATATTTTATAGAAAACGTTATCCTCTTTTTCATAATCATAGTAGCCTATGAGATCATAAAATTCTGATCTTCGCATTATTCTGTCAAGGAAATTTCTCTGCGTACCGTCTTTCATAAGGTCTTTGTAGATAGAATCGATGGCTTTGAGCATGCCGCGGAAAGCGGTCAGAGGGAATATGACGATATTGTATCCTATCTCCTTCAGATCAGCTACTGAGAGAAGCGGGGACTTTCCGTCTTCAGTCATATTGGCCATCAGGTAGCCTTTGACCTTTTTTCTCATCTCAACAAATTCTTCTCTGCTCTCCAGCGCTTCGGTGAATATTGCATCTGCCCCGGCCTCAAGATAGGCATTGGCTCGATCTATGGCGTCTTCGATCCCGTTTATCGATCTGGCATCGGTTCTGGCTATTATCATGAAATCGTCATTTTTTCTCGTGGAAACTGCAGCTCTTATCTTACGTACCATGTCATCGCGATCGATAACACGTTTTCCATTGAGATGGCCGCATTTCTTTGGCTGTTCCTGGTCTTCTATGTGTATCGCAGCCGCACCGGCATCCTCTAACATGCGGACTGTGCGCATTACGTTGACAGTTTCCCCAAAGCCTGTGTCAACATCGACTATGAGCGGCATTCGCGTAACGGTGGTTACCCGGTAGGTCTCTGCTGCAACCTCCGGAAGAGTTGTAACTGAAAGATCCGGCAGCCCCATCATGCCCGCAACTCCTGATCCAGAAAGGTAGGCCGCTCTGAATCCAGCCCTTTCTGCAACTATTGCGGATATGCCGCTGAACACTCCAGGAGCAACAACGATATCTCTCTTAAGCAACCCTCTCAGCTCCGAGGGACCGCCATTGACGTTATCCTTAAGCCTTGACACTGTTGATCACCTCGAATATTTCCTTAGAATCCATCTTCTCCAAGTTTTTCAGATCATTGACGAGAGCCACAAGATTCTTGTCAACGCGATCCGCCTTTTTCATCACATCTTCCCATGTGTATGGATCTTTGAAGTGACCCTTTGGGACATCTATCTCAAGCTCCTTTCTGCCGTCATCATCCTCTATCTCTATTCTGACAGGTAAATACTCCGGATACATTGCATTGAATTTTTCAGAGACGTTAAACTTCATCCTGTCTATCAGGTTCAAAATTTTTTCGTCCTTCAGATACCTTGCATCATAGGAATTGACGTCTGGTTCGCCGTACAGAAGGGTATAGGCGATTATGTAGGGCATGCTGTGATCAGCGGTTTCCTTATTCTCCGGTCTCAGTTTCTCCGGATCCTTAACTATGATAGTGTGGGCGACCTTAAATGTATCAACATTTATGGTCTTTATACTGCCCTTCACCTGTTTCCTCAATTCTGATGCAGCCTGTGCGGCGCTCATAGCATGGTATTCCACAGGATAGTTCTTGATCATCGTCTTAAGTACATGTGATGATATACTAAGATCGAATGGGCCAGATACCTGTTTTTTGAATCCCATCTCGCCATCGAATATATCTGATGGGCCGGTAAGACCGGATCTGGCGTTCAAAGCCGCCATCAGCGAGGACATGGTCTGATAGGCCACGGTGCAGCCCTTCCACATGCTCAGCTTTCCTGCCCTTGTCTGCCTCATGCTCACGTTGTTTATTATGCCGAGTGAAACAGCATTCTCGAACTTATCGTCATCAAGATCCAGTATGGCCGATATCCCGGCAGAGGATGATATGGAATCATAATTGACGTGATCCCATCCACGATCCCTTATGGATACGGCGTCAGCAAGAGAACACACCACATCGTAAGCTATCTTCAGGCCCCTTATTATCTCCCTTCCGTCAGCCTCAGCAATATGGGCAGCAGCAAGTATAGGCGGCACATTGTCTGAAGGGTGGAGTGCCTCCTTTGACAGATAAGTATCATTGTAATCCATGTATCTTGTCATACATCCGTTAATCATCACCGCGTACGGAGAAAAAACATCTCTTTTCTTGAAATAAACGGGCGTGTTGACCTTCGACCTGACGTCTCCAAGCACGTCAATGAGAATATTTACAGGTGGCGAATTTCTGGCCGTATAGGCCGTTATTATGGAATCTGCAATTCTCATCTTCAGTGCCTCTACCTCTTCTTTTGGTATCCTGGAATAAGAAACGCTATCTGCATAGTCTTTTATCTGCTTGACCACGGAATCCATGATATGGTTATAGCGTGCAATTATAAATGAGTTGGGAGACCAGATTATACTCATAAATTTTCAGGAAGTTGGGTCAATAGAAATAGCAAATTAGAATCGTACCATCGTCTTATGGTTAGGCGTAATAGTAATTCAGACCATGATATTTATCAAAAATCGTCTGGCATCCGGATTAAGGCGGGAAACTTAGATCTAGGAAATGTGCGTTCAATGGGAGTGTCATGATCACAGATGTGTTTTAAAGAGAAGTTAGTGGTTAGGGGTGGCGGTAATTTTCCTTCTTCGGACAGGAGATGCACAGACTTCCCCAAATAGAATGATTTATAAACTGTCCTTCCATATTTTTGTATCATCCACGATAAACAAGTGGATGACACTTGAGTAAAATCGCTCAGATCCGAATACACGCCTGTGGTTATAGAGATATATGGTTTGTACGGATGTCCGGAAAGGTAGAGATATCTTCGATGAAAGGAGAAATCGAAGATTCAGCTGAGAAGTAGCTCACCGCTGTGAAATTCTGATACTTGAGTTCTAGAACGGCTGACGCTGTACGGATTCTTCAGGAATACAGACAGAGTTCTAACGTTGCATCACAGCATTCAATCAGCAGCAACGGAATACACGCCTTCATCACTCTTCTCTACCCGCTTTGCTATAAAAGCGCCAAGAACATAGAGGGCCATCATCGGAAGCGCCATTATCATCATGCTTACACCTAGCACTCCAGGAGAAAATATCAGGCCGAAAATGAGGGATCCCACAACTGCATATCTCCAGTTTCTGAGCCAGAAACTGGCCGGGACGATCTTCAATTTGGTCAGGCCCACCATTATCACGGGCATCTCAAAGGATAGACCGAATGAGGCAATATACATGAAGAAGAATGAGGTATAATTTGCAATACCCATCGTTGGAGAGGATCCAACGGCGAAATCAAAATAGAAAAAGATCCTGAACAATACAGGAAACACGTACCAGAAGCCGAATAAGCTTCCAATTGCGAACAAAATGGCGGCTGGTATCCCAAGACTCCTGATGGCCTGCAGTTCTCTCCTCTTGAGACCAGGTGCTACAAATTTTCCAATCTCTATGACTATAAAGGGCATGCTGAAAAGCAGGGCTAGAAACATGACGCTGTAAATATCAGCCACCATTGCGTCAGTTGGCTTAAGTGCAATGAGTTCAACGTTCTTGGGAAGAACATGATATTCAGAAAGTTTCAGAAACTGTGCTCCCGCATTATCGTATGGATCAGGATAAAGGAGTGGAATTCGCATGCCTAGGATGCGATAATATTCCACCTTAAACGTAAAGAATATGAGGAAAAAAACGAAAAAGGCTATAAGGGCTCGTACAGCTCTAACTCGCAATTCGTCGATGTTTTTCTGTATTATATCCAACAATTCACTGGGCATGCTGGAGTTTTTCCTGTATCTCTGCCTTGAGCTCCTCTGTGCTCTTGCCCTCAGTATCTATACCCATGGTTTTTGCCACTGCGATGTAATCCACCCCATTGGCTGGATTAGACTGCGCTGATGGTGTTTTGGAGTACATGGCCTTTCTTATCTCTTCTTCGACCTCCATCTGGCCCCTCTTGAATTCTCCTGTAGCCCTACCTATATTCTTTGCCAGTTCTGGAACCTTCTTCGCACTTCCAAAAAGAACTAGAATCGCAACGATAACTATTAACCATTCAATGGCTGAATCAAGCATATAATCGATCAATCAATAATTTACCATATTTAATCTTTGTCTCTAAAAGGATAGGCATCCGCAACCTATTTTTGCTTAAAGACCGGTAGGTATTGGACTTTTTCTCGCTATGTCTCAATTATCTATTATATTATAAATGTTAAAAATTGACCAATTCCAATTATTATGAGATTACTAAAAATATTTATACTATTGCATAAATGTAGTTGACATTGGTCAGGTATTCTAATTTAATCAATATTAATAAAATACATCGAATAAATTTATACAACCTTATTATAATGCTCCCGCTAAAAATATAGTCGTATAGCGATATATTTATTCGTTTGATTTGATGTTTCTGTTATATTTAACATAATAATTAAGTAATATAATTTTTTGTAGTTGAGTATGCGTAGTAAAGCCGGAGGATCCACAGATTCTGTTGATGAAAGCCGAAGATCCTTTTTGAAGGGAGCGATGCTCTCCCTCTTTTCAGTCGCAATAGGGGGGATATCTCTTGAGCGATTCTTTGTTCCGACTACAAGAAATGTACCGGTGACATCATATAACGGCAAATATCCCACAGCACTTCTTGTTGATCCAGATAATAATCCCATAACGGCATCAGAAATACCTTATGCCACCCCTTCCAGTAGCAGTTATCCCATATTGGTATTCAACTACCCACTTCAGGACGAGCCAAATATCCTAATCAGGCTCAGAAATGTTACAATACCAAACGCAATTCACATTAAAAATTCTGAGGGTGGAACTGATAGCATTACAGCTTATAGCGGTATATGCCAGCATCTCGGCTGTACAGTTCCTCTGCTTGATTATCATCCTGGCAATTCTATTCCATTTGAAGCACAGCTTATTGGCTACACAAAGTCTAACTGGCCTACATATGGTCTGATATACTGCAAATGCCATGGGAGTCAGTATGATCCTGTAAGAGGGCCACATAATCTATACAATTCAGGGCCAGCGCCGAGCCCAGCTAATCATTCGCTTCCGCAGGTTTTATTCTATCATGATCCCACAACCGATTATCTGTACGCTGTTGGGATGAATCCCGTGAACGCGGTTATAAGGACGCATCTATGGCAGCCCAATGGAGAGGTATATGGGCCAGAGGTGGTGGAGGAAAACCTTTCGGGAGGATCCGCGCTTCCATATGATAATACGATTGGTAATTACAAGACAATCGTTGTGTCTAGTTCCAACTATAAATGGAGCGGGAGGTTCTGATATATGGAAAAGAATGAATACGATATAACAAAGCTAATGGAGGAGGATACTGAATATCCTGGATCATATAAAATAGTGCTTAGGCCAATATCCAGAAAGGAATTCAGGTTGGATTACTGGACCGGATCATTCCTGATGGCTGCGGTTGCCTATCTTGCCGTTTCAGGAATGCTGCTATTCTATTATTATCAGAGCGGGCATCCATACTCATCCACGTTGGCTATAACTACAACTGTACCATTCGGTTATGCACTCCTCACATCACATCTTTACATGGCTTATGCGATGATAGTTCTGGTCTATGCCCATATGTTGAGAAATTATTTCGTGGGGGCATATAAGGGGAAATGGCGCTGGTTACAGTGGATCCTTGGAGTCGTGCTCTTCATACTTGTCTATACGACGGCGATAGTTGGATATATGCTCACCTACACTTATATTAGTGTTGCCGCAACGCATGTAGGGGAGCTTCTGATAGAGAGAAGCATAATTGGAAGACTCCTGCCAGGTTTATCCAACTGGCTCATTTCCATTCTTGTTGGAAACGGCACGACAGCACAGACGTTTTCGCATATACTAGGTCTCCATGTTATGATCCTATCCACACTCATAATAATCGTAGCATTTGTACACTTCTTTCTCTTTGAAAAGTCTGGACCCTATGGCGTGAAATATGAAAAGAACGAAAGGATGGTTCCATGGTTCCCCGTTAACTTGCTTTATACGGTTTTTCTCTCACTCATGTTCATAGGAATAATACTGGTATTCTCCGCAGTCTTCCCACAGGTTATACCAGACGCGTACGGCCTTCCTGCCTACGGAACGCTACCATTCCCGGATTGGTATATATTGCCTGTGTATAAGCTAATGGATACCGCTGGCTACGGACTGACCACCGGTGGTGTACCTCTAGTCCTCGCCTTCTTTGTATTCTTGCTTATACTTCCATTCATCGACAGGTATAAGGGTACGCATCCTCTGGACAGGCCAGCGATAACAGCGTTTGGAGTGTTCATCATAGTCGGCATACCTACAATAGCTCTATGGGGAGCAAGCCAGCCTGGGCTGTCCCAGACAAGGCTGCTGACCATGTTCATGTGGTGGGGTATAACGTTTGTCTCCTTTGCCACAGTTTATGCCATGAGGTTTGCGAGAAAGGATGGTGAGGAATCATGAATGGATCCGTTAAAGCGGTGTATTCCATCGGTGGTCTTCAGTTAATAATAGCCGTTGTACTGTGGATAATAGCGCTGAGCAATAGTACTGGAGATCAGAGGGTCTGGGCTGTTGTATTTGCTGTGGACCTTATACTGAGCGGCGTGATAGCATTCATAATAATGAGACATGAGATGGAGGTGGGATAAATGGATAGATTTTCACTCAAACTCTATTATTCTTCGATGATGGTTTATATATTCGGATCCATCACGCTGATACTGTACACGCTGATAATCAAACCCATAGCTGTTATGTACCATGAGCCCATAAGTCAGATGACGTCTCCGGTTTTTGGAAGCTACGGCCGGTATCTCTTTTCGCTTGAACTATTCACAATAATCGTCATGGTGGCATCGCTCATACTTTACGCGATATCGATATATCACAACTACTCTAGAAATGGGAAGATCTCGATGCGGACGGTTATAACACCACTGATCCTTTACGCATTCGCATTTGTGTTGCTGGGGGTGAGCGGATTTTGAAGAGCATACAACGTATGATTATGGAGAAAAAGAGGTCATATGGGAAGGTGATCGCCGGCATAGTGCTTCTGATAATCTCAATACCGGTGTTTCTCGATTACCAGATGTTTCCAACTATAAACAGCCAGATAGGACCACATCAGATAGGTAGCTGGCTTGCCCTGCTCTTCTCTTTTGTGGGGTTTGTGCTCCTGATAATGGGTATGGGTGAGCTTGACATATGATGCTGGCAGCTATTCATTCTTCAACCTCTTTTTGATGTCGTGCTCACAGTTAGGGCAGCATACATAATAGTCTTTGTTGTGACTATGAACGATTATGGGTTCTCCCTCTATGGCCTTTCCGCAGTAATCACATACCTTTGCAGTTCTGGCTTCCATCGCCTTGCCGAATTTCCTACCTGTGGATATCCACAAGGATTCATATGGAAACCCCATGGAAAGTGCCGATCTGTCCAATATTAAGAGGTGCTTTCCATTGCTGAGTGAGAAATCTTCGTATACGACATGTTCAGGTATATCCATCGGGCCATTCACTATGGCTATAACGGTCTCAAGGTGGTCATCATTCATCCTTATGGTGTATCCTGTTATGACGCCGTCATCTTCTAGTTTTCTTATGATCTGAGCGACAGTATTTCTGCTGATTCCTGTATCCTCAGATATTTCCTCTATGGAGATTCTGGAATTGTTATATAAAGAACGCAGAACCATCAATTCCCTCTTTGTGAGGTTCCTATCCGCCATAGGAACATATCACATTGGGAGAATAAAGCATTTGCTGGCTTGTGTCTGACAAAATTTTCTGGATAACGCAATATTTTATCTCATAATATTAGGCATCATGTAAATCATGTTTCGATATAACACACACCTCACTTCAAAAGATCGATGTATATCCTTCCATCTTCCGATTCATAAAATGCAATAAGATCTTCATCCTTGAAGTTTAGTTTTTTCAGTACTTTCTTGGGAATTGTAACTCTGACAGAAGCACCTCTTTTTGTCATCCTAGCGATATCCATTATCCTTTTATTGTCAGTCATATCAAGACACTATTAAGAACTAGTATAATCTTTTTTCCTAGTGGAATTTCAATTTTGTATTTAAAAAAATGTCATACAATGAAATAATTCCGTTTTCGCCAAAGATTGATTTTATAAAATTAGTATCAAAATTTAAAAATGAAATAATTTCATTCTTTCTCATAATGTATAGGCTGCGGCTCTTCATCAGATTATAAATTGCGATCATAGCTGGCCCATATTTATTCTTCTTCAATCTCTTGATGAATGGGCTCTCATTAAGGATTGATAAGCTGAATTTATATTTTTTGCCGGAGAAATAATATATTGGCCTGATATCAGGCGATACGATCCAGATCCTCTCGAATATCCCTGAGAGATCCGATATATGTGCTCTGGCAGAACCACCAAAATTTATTGTCCCATCGCTCTGTATATCCCTCCTTTTGAATACCAGATCGTATAGATCTACGATTCTGTCTCCATCGGTGATGAATATTAGGTTGTAATTCCTATAATTTCGGATCTTCTCCAGCACGCGATCTGGATGCTGAAGATCGGAAATTTCTGATTCCACTATATATACGGATCCTCCAAGATAAAAATGCATATCCGGTATCAGATTGGAGAAATGCCCAAACTGCACCTTGACTCCGTTTTCATTTAGGTATCGCGCAAAATCCATTATAAGTTGCGAATGCAAGGTGATCTTAGTCTTATTTTCCTGTCTTTTTTCCATTGAAAAACCATATTTCAAAATGCTTCTCTGTATCCTATCGTCTTTGGCGACATTGGGTGGAATGAAGGAAAGCGAGGTTGGCGCAATCATTTGGTCGCTGGACCAGACAACCAATTTATGTAGATGCTGCTCAGTTAGTACGCTCATCATTCTTCGTCTCTGATCCTCCTTGGTAGTTCTGGAAAGCAGGGCGGCGTCTGCCGGAGAAACCTGAAACGAAATATAATTCCTGACGTTTCCGAAGAGCGCTGCCTGATATGAGGCGGCCTGATCCATATACTGATTTGACAGAACAAGGCGCATTCCATACTTTCTCCCCTCACTCAAGATGGTTTCAAGTATTCCGGCGGGTATGTTCTGCGCCTCGTCCACAAATATATACGTATTGACTATTTTGCCCGCCTCATAGCGCTTGATCGAATCGAACCATATCTTCATAAGCATGAGATATGAAACCTGCGATGAGGCATCCGGTGGTATCTTCCCCTTGGAGACATCGACAAATACCAGCTTGCCCGGTTCAGACATAATCGAATAAAGATCGAGTGATCTCTCAGATGATACAAGAGGATAGATCCTGTCCGATGATATTATAGGAAGTATCTTGTTCAATGTAGAAGCGGAGTATTCTCTCCAGTACGATCTGTCGGATATGAATCCGCTGATGAGATCCTTCACCGGGCCATCTCTCAGCTCTGATACAAAAGATCTCGTCTTGACTGGGGTTGCCATTATGCTGAAAAATTTTGAAAGCGTGGGTGTTTCCGTATTTTTAATGAATTCAGAAAGGACCGATCTGAACATCACATCCAGCCTGGGCCCCCATGTATTATTTGAGAATGATGAGGAAGAGAATATGGATCTGATCCAGCCGGCGGTCATATCCGGATCCGCATCCTGATCAAGCACGTTCATCATTATTCTGATATCATCGTTTCCGTATCTGACGCTGTCAGTACCGATATAGATGATCTCTCTTTCAGATGCGTAGACTGAATCCATAAGCGTTCCATGCGGATCAATAATCACCATATTTCCATCGACACGATCCATATTCTTGATCAGGAAACGCAGATAACTTGATTTTCCTGTTCCTGTCTTTCCTGTTATGGAAAGATGCCCTGACAGAGCATCCTCATTGATGAAATAGGGAGATCCATCTATCTGATAGCCTATGAGTATTCCTGATCGAAACTTACATTTCGAATATATCGAAGGCTCGTAATCAAACATCTATATCAACTGGTATACGTACAAAATTGATGAGATTGAATGTGTAGCGCATTTTGTTATCCATGATTATGGGAAGGAGCATACTTCTCCTTATTCTGACACCATGCCTCATTCTGAGGTATCCAAGTGTCTGCTCGAACAGGGCAAATATACCGTCCGTATTGAGTGCAGATGGGCCAACTGTAACATCGATATAGACTGAATATCTTATTGTTGATCTGGATCTACCAGAAATTATGCTGCATCGGTACGTCAGATCTATATCTGGGAACGTATGATGGAATGACACTAAGCTGTCTATCAGATCTGGAAAATAGAACTCCCCCGATCTTCTGTCCCCATGCCACATCAGATATCGCCTCCAGTTTTTATTACGCAGATCGGGGGTTTCCGGGGCAACGTAGCTAGGATAAAGTCTCATAAAGAATCTGCTTATGAAGTTGAAACTGGTATGGTCATCGCTTCCCACAAAGAAATGAACTTTCCCATCTCTACATTCAACAAAAAATTCATTCGTGGATCTTCCTATAGGCAGAAGGAGCTGGGAGAAGGATCTGTAAATTTTGAAATCCGTCCGCAGATCGGATCCAGTGAAAACGATCTTCCCAAAGTGATGCATTCTGTATTATTATGAGCAATTATATTTATTTTATCATATAAATTAATTTGCCTTTTTCAATTAAAAAGAATAAAAACTTTTGCAACATCTCCAAGACGTCGGTTGCTCCTCAGCTGAATCTTCGATTTCTCCTTTCAGCGAAGAGCCCTATGTATTTCCGAACATCCGGACAAGCCCTATATCATTATATCCGCAGGCATGGGTCCTTACTGTACCGATCCCATTCAAGTGCTGCTTCGTTCGGTTATTGTTGAGGATAAAAATGGAACGTGGAAAGATTTTTATAAATCCAGCAATTGAGATGATTCAGTATATTTTCTGCTGAAGGTCGGAGTTTTAGAGCTTCCCTCAAACTTCCAACTTTCCTTTAAGTTAGGAAAGCTTGTGTGTTTCATAGCCGATGCACATGAATTATGCATCTTTTTTATCTTACATAACTTCTCAATAAGTTTTTCATAGGAAGACCCATTCAGAATGGATGAGTGGGAACCCCGGGAAGATAATCACCATAACCGGCCCCATGTTCTCTGGAAAGACCTCAAGGTTGATAGAGCTCATGGAGAGGCATATACTGGCCGGAAGGAATGTGACGCTCTTCAAACCAGAAATAGATTCAAGATATTCTGAGAACGAGGTGGTAACGCATAAGGGAATGAAGTTGCCAGCTGTTATTGCGCCTACAGATGAAAGATTTGGAGAATTTCTAGACGCGCATGCGAAGAATTCCGGCATCCTTGGTTTCGATGAGGCCCAGTTCTGGAAGCCATCAGCAAGATTGCCCCAGAGACTTGAGGACCTGGCCAATTCTGGTAGGATCGTGTACGTGGCTGCGCTAAACAGGGATCACTTTGGAAATCCATTTCGGATCACTGCCGATATACTGGCTATATCCGACGAAATATACGTGCTAAGTGCCGTCTGCTCTAAATGCGGGAATGACGCCATATTCACTCAGCGTATCATCAATGGTGTACCGGCATTCGGAGAGATCATACGTATAGGCGGCAAGGATCTATACGAACCACGTTGCAGGAACTGCTTTGTGTGGCCCTCCACGCAGATGCGCATAGGCGACATATGAAGAAAATACGAAATTCGAGATGAGCGATAGCTCAAATACGGGAACGCATTTTCATTTTGATGGATGTCAAAGTAAGCGAGCATGGTATTGAGATAATAGGAGTGGATCCAATTCCGGCAAATGCCAGGATCATGAATTCCTGGAAAATGATGGTGTTCTGGTCCATGGCCAGTGCATCTGCGCTCACCCCACTGATAGGTTATCTTCTTTACCCTCTCGGTCTGATATACATGTTGATCGCAATAACGATCGCATTTTTCATAGGATTCATACCAGTGGGCATATTCTCCGATATGGGAAGGTTAATCCCTGTACCCGCGATGATACTTTCGAGAAGGACACTTGGATATGCCTCATCAAGCATCATGTCGCTTGTTTTCACCTTTGTGAATCTTGGCTGGTTCGGTCTTAACGATATAACTGGAGGGCTCATACTTTCCTCCGTGACATCATCTCCGCCCGTGATATGGATATCCTTCATGGCACTTGTCCAGATACTGCTTGTGATGTTCGGCGCGAAATACCTTGAAAAATTCTATAGATATACGGCTGTACTTCTTGTTCTGAGTTATGCGATTTTGGCCTACCTGCTGTTCACCATATACCATCCCGATATCGCACTTCTTCTCCACCCATCATCGCATGTGAACTGGGGCTCAGCTATAGGGCTTGTCCTTGCATTTTCCATACTCGCCTGGGCCTATAAGGTGTCCACGATAAGCAGATTTGCCAGGAGCAGGGAGAACGGAGAATCAATGCAGAAAAGGATAGGTTACTTCATTGCACCGTCGATAGGAATAATACTGCCGGTCTATCTGATGGGTTCACTCGGCCTAATTTCACAGGCTGTAACTGGGAACTGGAATCTTGCTGCTGTGAGATTCGGAGGCATAGGAGGTCTGGAAAGTCTTATAGCCATAACGGCTTCCATCGGTGCTTCTCTTGCAATAATACACACAAATTCTATGAATCTCTATCCTGCCACGGCGGATCTGCTCTCAGCAATAGAGGGTCTTTTCAAAAGGAACATGAAGAAATATGCGCAGCCCATTTCAACCATGATCCTCGGTTCTCTCGGTGCCGTTTTGGCGTATTTGGGTATTCTCAACTACGCATCCGGGTTCCTCAATATCAGCGGATCCATAATATTTCCATTTACCTTCCTGCTGATAGCTGACTGGTTCATGGTTATTAGAAGGTCGTCCAGATATATGGATCTTTACTCAATACCCAAGACAGGAGTTGGTAATGCAAACATAGCCGGTGTCCTGGGTCTCGTTACAGGTATATTTCTCAACCTTGCCCCTCTGGAACCATTGAATGACGTATTTCTCTATTTTCCACAGGATCTGTTTGGTTCGATCATGGGCATGTTGGTCTTCATCATCATTACGAAGGTGTTGCAAAGGGTGAACGTGGCTCCGGAAGAAAGAGAAGCAGATCGTACCGCTGAATGAAAAGATAGAGGATAATAAAAGTGTATATATCACCTGAAAATGAAGATTCGGGTAATGAAGCATGAAGGTAGTCATTGATGGTGAAGTGAGGACGCTGAAAGCCGTATGGTATGAGGACGATGAGGTGAAGCTGATCGATCAGAGAAAGCTTCCAGAGAAGATAGAGATATTTGAAGCAAAAAATTCAGACGACATCGCCTATGCAATTAAAAATATGGTTGTCAGAGGTGCTCCCGCCATAGGGGTAACTGCGGCCTATGGCCTCGCGATGGCCAAGAAAAAAGGAGAAAATATGGATGAAGCCGTAAGAAAGATCGGATCCACCAGACCGACTGCCTATGATCTTTTCAAGGCAATAAGATACATGCAGATCAATGGATTTGATATGAATTCTGCAAGAAGATATGCGATGGAGATATCAGGCCGCAGCAGGAAAATAGGGGAGATCGGTAATCAGCTCATAGGCCAGAATGCCAGAATTCTCACGCACTGCAACGCTGGAGCTCTTGCGGTTGTGGACTGGGGTACTGCACTCTCTCCCATAAGGATGGCTCATAATGATGGTAAGAATATATTCGTGTTTGTTGATGAGACCAGGCCAAGGCTTCAGGGAGCAAAGTTAACCGCATGGGAGCTCGCACAAGAAGGAGTGGACCACGCAATAATTGCAGATAATGCCGCTGGATTCTACATGAGGCGAAAGGAAGTCGATCTTGTCATAGTTGGTGCCGACAGAATAGCCAGCAACGGCGATTTTGCCAACAAGATTGGTACATATGAAAAGGCCGTCCTTGCA
>NZ_JAGDXM010000041.1:55538-61486 GCF_023256435.1 Thermoplasma sp.
AGGTGAATGGGATTCCATTTTACGTTGCCGCACCTGGAAGCACATTCGATTTCAGCATCAAAAGTGGAGACGAAATACCTATAGAGGAACGTGACGAATCCGAGGTTCTGGAAATAAATGGTACACGCATTGGGCCAGAGGAGAGCCACAGCAAGAATCCGGCATTTGATGTGACGCCAAACGAGTATGTGACGGGCTTTATAACAGAATACGGTATATTCAGGCCCTCTGAACTCAATAAATTGAAGGAATTGATGGATAAGGATCTATTCATGAATATAAAGTGAGAGTTTCTCTCTCGCCTCTTCCCTTTTTTTGGAAAGTTCTGAGAGCCAACCAGCCATCTTTTCTGCTATCTCGCGTTTGCAGAAACCGCACATTCTTCTGCCGTTTTTACAGTCCTCATAAACCTCCTTCACGTATTTATCGTCCTCTATCTCATAATTATAGAGATCGAATATTGGGCATTTCTCAGGCTCACCGCCAAGCCTGCGCTGTTCCTCCTCAGTATCTCTGCCTCCAGTCATTCCGGACATGATCTTTCTCTTTGCTTCCTTTGGGTCATCATTGAGTGATATCAGGGAATCAGGAACCGAAGAGGACATCTTGCCGCCCTTGAGACCTTTCATCAACTTCTGATAGGTGGCAGATGGAGGAACAAAGGTGAAATCATTATACTTGCTTTCAATATTCGCCAGATCCAGATCTATCTTTACAAGATCACCTTCACTTACTCCTTCGCATCTGACAACACGATATTCATAATCCTTTTTCACATTAGTGTATGTCTTGGAAAGATAGTCATAGGCCAGATCGATGAATTCCTTTGGATCATCTTTGCCTCGCACCGAAACGATAAGATCCCTGTCATACTGTATGTTGAATATCCTCATCCTTTTGGAGAGATCCCTCATCAGTCTGATGTGTGGATCCTGATCAAAGCCGACGGGTACAACCGTTGGTGCAGGGCCTCCATATTTCTTCATTTGAGTATGCAGAACGTCCGCTGCCTGAATAAGCGGAGAATTTATGTGAAGCAGATCATGAGTATCCGTGAATCCGTAGAGTGAGCGAAGTTCGTTCATATTCGTTCTGTTGCCCAGCATATAAGCCAGGAATTGCACGTCGCTATTTTTTGATTGAAAATAGATCTCACATGGTTCTAGCCCCATTGCGATGTAATTTAGTATATACTTTTCTATGGCCACATTTCGTGCCTTTTCGAGGCTAATGCCTCTGGTCGAATAGGATTCAAGATCAGCCACCGCTATCGAAACTCTTCCGCCAAGTTTCTGAAAAAATATGACCTGATCGATGGCGCTCTTATTGCCAAGATGCATCTCACCAGACGGCATCAGTCCAGTCATCACATTGAATTTCAGGCTGTTCTTCAGTGCGTAATCAATGTAATCTATGGATCTTTGCCCGAGGATAAGATGCCTTCTGAAAAGGAAATTATCGAAGTTATAGTTCATCTCTTCTATCCCAAACTCTTTCTTCAATCGCTCATAATCAAAGAAATCTGATGATGACCAAGGATTAATCATTGCCACGAAATTAAAAAGAGGTGTAAAAAACTTTCATTTTTGAAATGGTAACAGCATATTGCGCTTCCCGTACCCTCGCGGCATACAGTACAACGCAATACGCAGCAGGCTTAACCGTCGAGTTCGGAATGGGATCTGGTGTTTCCCTGCTGCTATGACCGTTGCCAGACAGTTGATAGAATGGCTGTATATAAAATTTATGATTTTCTCTGTTCATTTCAGGGTCTGTATACTTCTTATTTCGCATTATCGATGATAACATGATACTAGACGTAATGGATCATGAAGGATCCTCTCTAAAGATAGAATGTTTATACCGAAGCCGCAATCACCGCGTTTCTTCAATCAATGAATGCAGAAACAAAAAAATAGTCTCAAGGTTTGAGTACGATCCTTCCCTGAACTTTGCCCCTCTTCAGATCCATCAGAGCGGTTTTTGCTTCAGACAACGGCATGGTCTTGATCATTGACTTTAGCCTGCCGTCAGCAGCGAGCTTCAGTACAGACCTGGTCTCACTCCTAAATCCACTGGCCACACTTGTTATGTTCTTCTCCCAGGTGAAATACTGGAAAGGTACCTCTATCTTGTCCATTATTGCAGGAACGACAACTGTGCCGCCAGGTTTAACAGATTTTACTGCTTTCGCCACTATGCTGCTGTTTGGAGCGAATACTATGGCAGCATCATATCCTTCCTTTGGTTCTTCAATCACTTCACTCGCGCCAGCCATTTCGGCTACTTTGTTGTGGGACGAGGTGACCGCGATAGCCCTTGCTCCAGCCGCCTCTATCATCTGTATGGCATAGAAACCGAGTCCGCCTACGCCGAATACCGCTATCCTATCTCCAACCTTCGGGCCGATCTTCCTTACAGAAGAATATGCGGTTATTCCAGCGCAGAACAGTGGGGCCGCCTCAGCACTGTCCAGTCCCTCCGGTATTTTAGACACGTAGTTTCCATCGAGGATGGCATATTCCGCGTATCCTCCCCATCGATTTATCCCTGTCACGGTAGCGTTTGGACAGAGGTTTTCTCTACCGCTGGTGCAGTATTCGCATTGGCCGCATGCAGAATAGAACCATCCTATCCCCACTCTTTCTCCTTCTTTCACGTTCCTGTTTTTGCTCTCAACGACCTCTCCAACAATCTCATGTCCAGGCACCAGCGGGAATAGTTCCTTTGGCAGTGGGAAATCTCCCTCAATTATATGTAGATCGCTATGACATACACCATTTGCCTGGACTTTTACAAGTACCTGTCCCTCTTCGATAGCTGGAAGATCCAGATCGCCGTATTTAAGAGGTTCATTCTCAATTTTATCCTGTTTTACTGCATAGACGGCTTTCATATATCTGAATTTCTATTTGACTAATATATTTTTATATTGAATGGCATATTTATAGAATTGCTGTTATTTATTCTATGTTTTATATTTTTTATGTAAGATCAAGAAATATTAAAAACCGCTAAGCTTAGAGATTTAGCTGGATATTAATGAATATGGTTGAAACAAAAGGTGAAATACAAAGCCTACATGTATGAAGAGATCATAATACATAAAAAAAGAAGGGATCCTCCTCGGGTGATGCATCGAACGTATGCGTTCATGTGCTCCGGTATATTTAGGGAAACACAGGCTCTTTGAGTAACTGCAAATCTTAACAGCTTCAGCTGAAGAGTAAATTACAAAGACAAAATCTCGTCTAAATTGCTATATGATCAGAAGGAAACACTCCATTGAAGGGAGGATCTCGAACTTCAGTTAGAGATGGCTGATCTATGCGGTGTGGTTGACATGAAGTATATAGTGGTTTCCAGCAGGTGTCCATTCTCCCATGAGAAGGTTGCAGGTAAAGAGTCCATAAAGGAGAACGTAGGTGGAGTAGCCACCGCACTCCGCAGATCCATGGAGAAACATGGCGGGACATGGATCTGCTGGGGTGATGGTAAGCTGGATGGAAAATATCTGGAAGAGGATACTGGAAAATACAAGATAAAGAGAGTACTGCTCAGCATGCCAGAAAAGAAAGGATATTACGATCTCTATTCAAACCGCACGCTCTGGCCACTGTTTCACTATTTCAGGGAAAGAGTCAAGTACACAGACAATGGCTATGAAATTTACAGGCGGGTGAACGAGAAATTTGCCAGATCAATAATAGAGTCGGTTTCTGGTGACGAAGTGATCTGGATACACGATTATCAGCTCGCACTCGTTCCGAAGATATTGAGAGACAGCGGAATAAAGAACAGGATAATATTCACATGGCATATTCCATGGGTATCCAAAGAGATGTTCGAGACGCTACCGGAGAGCGATGATCTGATCAAAAGTCTCTCCAGTTCGGATTTCATAACCTTTCACACGGAAACTTACAAGAAAAACTTTGATGATCTTCTCACAGAAACATCGAGAGTCAAAAGCTTCGTTGTTCCCCTTGGTATAGATTTCAGGTACTTCAGCAATTCCAGGGGCGGTGATATAAAGAGCTATACACTCAGGGATAGAAAGATGATATTTTCAATAGATAGGCTTGATTATACCAAGGGTCTAGTGAACCGTGTACTTGCCATTGAGGAGTTATTGAAGCGGCATCAAGATCTTGCAGGGAAATTTGTTTACATAATGATAGTCACCCCAAGCAGGACTACCGTATCGGATTATGTTGCAATGAAGAGAGAGCTGGAGATGCACATAGGACGAATCAACGGTGAATTTGGATCAATTAGCTGGATGCCTATACTTTACATGTACAGAAAGATATCAGACAGGATGCTAGTATCCTATTATAAAAATGCAGATATAGCGTTGATAACGCCTCTAATAGATGGTCTCAATCTTGTCTCCAAAGAGTTTGTGGCCTCCACAGATAAAGGAGTACTCATACTCTCAAGATTTGCTGGTGCTTCTAACTGTCTGGATGGAGCGGTTATCGTTAATCCAAACAGCCTGGGAGAAGTGGCAGAAGCGATATATAAGGCTATGAACATGAGCGAGGAAGAGATCCATGATCGTCTCACCAGAATGAAGAAGCAGGTATCTAAGAAGGATACGGACTGGTGGATAAGGCGTATAAATGCAATAGCTATGAGGAAAATCAATGATAGATGGTCAGCTTAAGGACGCTATTCAGCAAATTATCAGAAATGATCCCATAATTTTCCTTGATTATGATGGCACCCTGGTTCCCATAATAATGAATCCAGAGGATAGTTATGCGGATGATGATCTAAAGAATCTGTTGTCGGAGACCAAAGCAAGGTTTGATACATTTATCGTAACGGGGCGATCTCCGGAGGAGATAAGAAGGTTCCTTCCTATAGATATCAATTTGATATGCTATCATGGGGCCTGTTCAATCATCAACGGCAGGATCGAATATCACAATGGGTCTGATCGGTTCATACCGGTGTTTGATGAAATATATGAAGTCACAAGATCGTGGACTACACAATTCCCTGGTCTCAGGATATACAGGAAGAGAATGGCCGTGCTTTACCATCTAGGGTTGATGGACAGCCAATTTTTGCAGGAACTTAGATCCAAAATAGAAGAAATGGCCAGAACACGCGGTGTTGAAGTGTATTATGGGAAGATGATAATAGAACTACGTGTACCTGGAGTAAATAAAGGATCGGCCATAAGATCGGTTAGACGTGGTAGGCCAGCTATAATTGCGGGCGATGACGCGACTGATGAACTGGCATTTGAGCTCAATGAGGACGCGGTCACCATAAAGGTAGGAGATGGATCATCAAGTGCAAAATTCAGGCTTTCAGACTATAGAGAAATGCGTTCGCTCTTAAGATTCATCCTTTCAATTTAGATGATTATCATTGATCCGTCAATTGATACTTTGTATGGATTTGAACTGCACTAGTCATATCTTTATAATCAGTTATAAATATTATAGGTATATTATATCTCAGTTAATGGAAAGTCCGTGTATATCTTATCCAAGAAAAGATTTTTACAGCTACCGCGAACCCTGACTTTCCAATAAATATTTTCCGATAGAAAACTTTACAGATATCATTGATATATCTATGATTGATGATGCTGGTGGTTCGGATGATATCATATCCCCTTGAGAAAATGGAAATTTTATTGAAGGGGTAAGCCGGCAGCAAGCTTTCAAAAAGCTATTTCATGATTTATGGTGGTAAATATTCCGCGGTCTATAAAAAAGCTAGGCCGTCATCGTTAAAGCTATCAGGCTTTACGAGACTGCAGGCATTTCTGCGTACAGTTTATAAATATTTATAAAAAAGTTAGGGGTTTGGGGGAAGCTGTGAATCTCAACAGCTTTAGGGATGAGATACACGGACTTCCCTCAGTGTAAAGTTTTATGTATGGTATTCCCATATTATTTTGTATCTTCCACGATAACCAAGTGGAT
>NZ_JAGDXM010000002.1 GCF_023256435.1 Thermoplasma sp.
TAACGGGAAGCAAAAGTAGAACCTCCGAAGCTTCAGCGAGGAGAGCATGTCAGAATGGTCAACGGCATATCATAAAGGATTTTTTAATTTTTGATCCAGAAATTAAGCTAAACAGCTGGTCAGGAAAAAATATTTCATATCAGGCCATATAGATAGAGAGGTAAGGAGTAATGGATGTACCTGCATACTGTATGAACTGCGGAAGAAAACGAAAGGGCGATGAGCTGAGATGCCCTGTCTGTGGTTCCCTGTTTGAGATCCGTCCCGAATTTCATTATCATGATAAAATTGAACATAATTTCCCGTATCTGCGCAATGTTATTTCTTTGGGGGAATCTGAGACTCCTATATTTCAGGCCGATGGCTTCAGCTTGAAACTTGACTATATGCTCCCAACATTCTCATACAAAGATAGAGGATCAAAGATACTTATTTCTCATATAGTAGATATAAGGGATTCTGAGAACATCTCAAAGATCTCTGAGGATTCTTCTGGAAATGCTGGAGCTTCGATAGCGGCTTATGGATCTGCTGCCGGATTTTCCGTAGAAATATACGTTCCAGAAACAGTTGCCGGAAAAAAATTCTGGCAGATACAAGCCTATGGAGCGAGGGTAATAAAGATAGCGGGTAGCAGAGAGGACGTCCAGGCAGCGGCGGAGAGATCAGGATCATTTTATGCAAGTCATGTTCTCAGGCCTGAGTTCAGGGATGGCATAAGAACACTTGCATATGAAATATACAGGCAGTTCGATAAAATGCCAGAAAACATATATGTGCCCGTCTCAGCCGGAACTTTATTGCTGGGTCTATTCTCCGGATTAAATCATCTTAAGGAAGCCGGAGAGATAACAAGTATGCCCAAGATAATCGCCGTTCAGACGGAAGCAGTTTCCCCGTTGTGCGCTAGAATGAACGGCACAAGGTATGATCCTGATAACACATTGACATCCGTAGCAGATGCACTGGTTTCTAAAAGGCCACCGCTTCTGGAAAGGATGTTTTCTGTTTTATCAGAAAATGGCAGGTGCATAACCGTGAATGATGGGGAGATAATAGATGCAAGAAACGATCTCGCAAGAAAAGGATTCCTCGTTGAATATAGCTCTGCGACGGTGTTCGCGGCGTTTAAGAAGAAAAGATTGAACAACAGCCTGTTGATCCTCACTGGGTCTGGGCTGAAGAACGATTTTTGATCCGCTCCTTACGTTCTCTTTTTAACTTCTCTATTCTTTCCTTTTCCTCACGCACTCTAATTGCCTGCCCAACGAATTCTCCCTCGTTGGTCAGTATGATCTTTTCTCCGAGCCTTTCTTTATCCTCGGCGACAAAGCCATAATCTATGAGATTCTTGAGTGTACCATCAGGATCTTTCACGCCACTCTCGTTTTTGACTCTGTAAAGCGGAACCTTCCCACCGTGGTTCTTTATGAACATCAATAGCTTAACTTCATCTTCTGACATATCATAGTTGTTTTCCAGCTTTCCTTTTATCACAGGTTTGTTGAAGGGAGAACCTTTAACCAGCACCTTAGACTCAGCCATTCATACCGCCTCCACATATACATTTAGAGTATCATGATCGATGATGCTATATGGATCGCTTTATCCTGAGCTACTCCTTATTAAAGCTTCGGAGCTTCCTGCTTCAACGATCAAACTCGATCCCCATACTACCAGATCGCAGTTTCCCGTCATTGGAAACTTTCTTTCGGACCACGTCTGGAAGAAGGGTTACGGAGGTTGCGATCTCCACAGGCGTATATTTGGATCGCACCGATCCTACTCAGTTATCATCCACTTGTTTATCAGGGATGATACAAAAGAATATAGTAAGACAATCTATAAATATTTCCATTGGGGGAAGTCCGTGTATCTCATGTCCGAAGAGGGAGTTTTACTGCTTCCCTCAAACTCCTAACTTTTTATAAATAGAGGAACGCTGCGATATCGATCAGTCTAAGGATTCATTCAAATCCTTTTCTTTCTGTTCCATTCGCTTAATCAATCACTCAGTCTTCTAAATCTTAATTCTCTAATCGTGCCTCACACATTATCCATAAGTCTTAATTCAAAGTTTTCATACTGGTATGTCCATGGATAAAAAGGATGTACCTGGCTACATATTCGGACTTGCTGGTATCTCTATTGCAATAATCATAACTTTATACTATCTGCCGGCGATCTTCAAGAATATCGCGAAGCTATCCGTACTTCCTGTCTCTGATTATGCTTTGCTGTCCTTTCATACCAGTATAATTTTCTTCTTTGCCGTCATAATCATCTCAATAATTCTTGTCATCATTGGTCTCATCTCGCTTCTGAAATTTAAGAAAGACTACACCACCTCATTCTCTACTAAAGGGTCAGGCAAGTTCTTCTGGTATCTGGCCATCTATGTTCTCGTTGATCTGATCTTATCCTTCATAATTTCAAGTGTTTATCCTTCCTATGGAATAACTAGTGTGAATAAGCTTCCGAATTTTATACAGGTTTACTACTATTTTGTATCTGTACCATTTGAATCGTTATTTCTCTCCGTTATTCCGATAACTGTGATGATGATCATTTATGGTTATGCCTCGAGGAAGCCTAGGATAATCCTCAAGAGTGACGACTTAAACTGGAATATAGTAGGGGCCATATCCATAGGTGTGGCAACGTACTCCGCAATATTGTATCTCATTCTTGGAGAAAACATCTATTATGTGATATCAGCCTATATAACAACCCTGATGGTCTCTATAATTTACATCAAATTCGGCTTGATGCGGGCAGTACTCACCAATTATATCATGAGTATGATAAGTTTTCTCAGCGTCTTAGCTTCAAGATTTCCTGAGTATTCTCTTTTATTGACTATATTTCTATTCGCGTGGTCCTCTGTAGGTATATACTATCTGTTTCTGGAGAACGAATCAAGACAGAAGAGGATACAGCATGAGAGGAGCCGGGTACAGGAAGAGCCAAGGAGAGAGATACAGGTTCCGCTATTGAAGCCTGAGGATCTTTTCATACGAAGCTCATGTCCAGAGTGCGGAGGCATAGTCTTCCATGTTAAGGACAACATGAGCCTTGAATGCGATCACTGCCACCATATCATCGCAGCCGATGATGTTGGTCCGTTCAACGTCAAGGTCGATATATATGGCAGACTCCATGATCATTATTACTCAGACAGCATCTATGAAACACACTAGAACAGGTAAGCATTGCATAGTTTTAAGCATCATTTTTCGATTTTGTCTATGAGCTGACCCATAGTTGAAGTTTCGGATCTTCATTTCAGAGAAGATATCTCCATCAGCATATCCAATACAGTAAAATATCTATTTCGTTATGTCCGCAAGCTTTCATCCAAAATGCACAGATCCATTCTTATCGGCCTCGAAATATTTTCATTAAGAATCGTCATTGACAGAAGTCCATGTATAGCCATAAAAATATCGTGTCTTTGTTTTTTCGCAGGCCGCTTATTTTTCAATAAACAAAATCGTTAATTACAGGCTAGGTATGTTAGTGTTATGACGTATGTGTTCAGATGCAGGGATTATGGATTCGACTGCAGCTATACTCTGGAAGAAGAAAGGAAGGAGGATATCCCGCCCATGGTGAAGATGCATTTCAGATATGCTCATAATATATACGATTTCACAGATGAAATAAGGGATAAGGTGTTACAGGTTGTAAAGGAAAAATAGACACATCGCATGTTCACAAAATAAAATTGCGAGCATGTGAATATCAGATTCACTGTAATGTTATGTTTATTCTGTTTGAAACCTTTCCCTTTAATTTTGTAGTTTTATAGTTTATCTGGCCGACCTCGCCAGTCCGCTTTACATTTACACCGAATTCCGGTTGTTCAGGAAGTCCGTCTATGGCCATTATACGTATTCTCTCCTCGTCAAAGGCATCATGGACAGACATCTTTTTAAGATCCTCATTGCCGTTGAACTCATCCAGGCTAATATATCTGAATTTAACTTCTAGATCTTTCTTAACAATCTCGTTTGCTTCTGTCATGACTTCGTTGATCTCGTCTTCCGTTATGTCGGGCTTCTCGATATCTATCCATGCCCTGTCATCATAGGTCTCATTAACACGGCAGGGCACCTTCCATTTCTTATACGCAAGACCAGATATTATCTTCAATGCTGTTCTGAATCTCATATGTATATACCGCCTGTCCCAGTCTATCTTCTGTTTCACAGTTTTTCCGACTATGTCCTGTGGATAAGTATCCATTGATATCAGGTGTATATATTCGCCGTCGTAAATTGTATCGACAATCTGATATTCCTTGTTATCTATTATCACCTTACCCGTATCATTTGGCTCTCCAAACGTTGTCGGATAGAATATTGACTGATCCACCTTCATATCAGTGAATTCCACAAATACAGCTGTTCCCGTACCCTCCACTGAATATGAATCGTCCAAGTACAATGCTTTGGTCTTCATAGGTTCCGTTATAGCTATCAGTTTAAATATTATCTGTTTGAGTGTATGTGAAAAAGGAATGGGAGACGCGTCCTAAATGGATTGCGTCTCAAGATATGGATAAGAACGAATCATATGCGTATATATTCCGTGAATGATATATACAGTCTATCACAAAAAGAATATTAGATAAGAATAATAAGCATGGATATGAAGGCCTCACAGATATTCTCGGATTTTCTCAAGAAGAACCATCTATATCCTATTTTCGGAAATCCTGGTACGACGGAAATACCGATGCTATCCTCTGTTGAGGATTATGTACTGACTCTGCATGATTCGATTTCGGTCGCAATGGCCGATGCCTATGCCCAGTTCAGCGGACGTCCTTCCGTGGTGAACCTGCATTCATTACCAGGCATTTCGAATTCAATGGCATTCATAACATCCGCGGCACGCAATCACTCTCCCGTTATAATAACAGCTGGTCAGCAGGACAGAAGGCATCTATACTATGATCCACTGTTATCCGGCGATCAGCTGGGTATGGTTTCTAACTATGTAAAATATGCATATGAGGTGAGGCGGCCTGAGGAGATTCCTCTCGCAATGAAACGCGCCTATGATATAGCCATGACACCACCCTTCGGGCCTACTTTCGTCTCATTTCCCATGGACATAATGGATGAAACCGCGGATCCCATTGAAACAAATGTTTTTGGGCATTCAAATGCCGCTCTGAATGAAGATGAGGTACGCGAAATAATGGAACGTGTGAATTCTGCAGAGAGGGTTGCACTGATATTCGGATCTGAAATAGACGCTTACGGCGCGATGGAAGATGCAAGAAATTTTGCCCATTCATTGAATGCTCCGGTATATGTCGAACCCTGGGCTCAGGCGTCTTCATATTACAAGGATGATCTGTACGTTCAGGATCTGCCTCCTGCCTTCTCCGCCATGAACAGGATCCTCGAACCCTATGACCTCATACTCTTCATAGGATCGGATGTGTTCGTATATCCATACACCGGAGAGGATCCGCAATTTATGGACAGATCCATATTCATATCCACGCAATCCGGCCATTACGTGGGCGAGACCTACTTCTCAGATCCTTCGTCATTCCTGCGTGCAGCGGTAAAGTACGCAAGAAAGAAGGAATGGATCAAACCCAACAGGTTTCCTGAGAAATTAGTGTATGAGGACATAATAGCGAAGGTGCACCGCCATCTCAAAGGGTATACTGCAGTGGATGAGGCCGTTACGGCTTCCGGTTCTGTCAGGAAATACTTTGCAGACGGGCCAAAAACCTACTTCACTTCACGTGGTGGTCCCCTTGGCTGGGGCGATGCGGCGGCCGTATCAATCGCCATGCTAAAGAAGAAGACCATCGGCATTATTGGCGATGGCGCATTCATGTACACCCCGCAGAGTCTATGGACTGCTCATAAATACGGAATTGCTGCCAAATTCATAGTGCTCAGGAACAATGGCTACAATATACTGAGAAGTTATTCGAGGACATATGGATATGGAGTAGAGGATAGGGAATTCCTGAGATTCAACTTCAGCATAGAGAAGATTGCAGAAGGCTTTGGTTCCGAAGTTAGAAACTATGAAGCAGAAAGTGATCTGGAATGGATCAATGAGGGAGATGCACCAAAGGTTCTTGTCCTTGATGTTGATAACCAGATTCCAGATCTGTTCTGAGTGATCCCATGAACATAGGAGTCATAGGTGGAAGTCGTGTAAAGGATGAAGTGTGCGATATAGCGTATCGGGTTGGCCGGATACTCGCCATGCGAAATGTCACGGTGATATGCGGTGGGCTTACCGGAGTCATGGAATGTGTTTCACACGGCGTTTCTGACGGAAATGGTTTGGTGGTAGGCATACTACCAGGTTATGACCCATCGGAGGCCAACCGTTACGTTAAGATACCGATACCCACGGGAATGGGTTACATGAGAAATTTCCTAATAATCAGGGCATCTCAGGCCATAATAGCGATAGATGGATCCGCAGGTACTCTCTCAGAGGCTTCATTCGCCATAAGCGAAGGCAAAGATGTGGTCTCCATATATCCGATCAGCATACCGAGAACGAAGGAAAAGGAAGGCCATGTATATGTTGAGCCGGATCCTGAACGAGCTGTCGATCTAGCAATCGATCTGGCAAAGAGATGGCATCAGATCGACGAATCTTCCGAAAAATAATTTATAACCATTCTGGGTATAATCCATCGTGGATGTCACTCCTGCCATCATAAAGATCTTTGGATACATCATAGAAACATTGCTTGTAATCAGCATCATATTGGACATTGCCTATGCAATCTATGATATATATACAATGAGGTCTGATGGCCTTGAGGCTCTTTCCTATTCCCTGGTCGAAAATGCCTTCTTCGCCCTGGTTCTGCTCGAACTGTATCTCGGAGCGCATGACTTTGTCGTCAGAAGCCCACTTGGCCTAAAACATGTGGTCGAGGCTGGTCTTTCATACATAATAAGGGAAATCATAATTGACATATCCACCGGAGTTAAGGACATATACTCCCTATCGGCACTTGCGATCGTCATCGTTTCACTCGCTGTTTCACTCTATTTCTTATCAACTACGGAGAAAGTTCGCATGAATGGCGGATCGCAATGAAATACGTCGTACGATAAGTGATCGATGAACGCATTCATGTGAAGGTTATATTCCTGGCCTGAGTCCGAAGGCGAAGCAAAACGTTCAGGATAAGCATGATCGACATTATGATCAGGGAAAGCTCTATGTAGATGAGGTTGTAAGGCGAACGAATTGCTATGTTTCCGATTATTCTCACCGTGGGCGAGGACACGGCTTTGAACACCAGAAGTGGCAGTAGGGACATAATGCCAAGCGCCAGACCGAAAAGTTCCATCCCCATCATTGATAGTTTCATTATATCGTAAAGAAGATACGCGGAGAGAATAGCCATTATCCCAAGGATTACTACTGATTTATCGTTGAAGTAAATGCTGACCGCGCCGATCATGAACATGATGAACGTAATTACCGAAATGGCTGCAACATGATCAAATCTGCTCCGGTTATCCCTCAGCGGTATTGCCGCCAGGGCTATCAATGACAGGGAGATAAGAACCATGAAGTCCGTTATATTCACCAGGAAGGCTGTGCCACCGAGGCTCATGAATATTATGAGCACAAAGGTGAATACCCATGAGAGAGTTGAAAACGACTGGGGGAATATACCATCCTCCGCAAGCGATCGCAGATGCCTTGATGCAGCCATGAACGCGGGAACGAACGTAGTGACCGTGGCCAGGAGGAACGAGACCGCCATAGCCAGAGCCCACAGGTTATTCTGGAACACGGATGCGATATATATGGCAGGTATTACGGCTGTTTCCACGGCCGAATAGGGTGCATGGACTGAAAAGACCGCAAGAGCATATAGAACCTGAATGAAGCCTGCACCAGCGATAGTCGCATACATGGAGTATGGCATGTACCTTCTCTTGGGATAGGTCTTGCCGGTTATGAAAGAAATGACAGGAATTCTGGACTCATCCTTGGAATCCCTGACCATAACCTGTATCTCCTGAAACCCGAAGAAGAGTATGAACAGATACCCTGTATTTATAAGAATAAGCTCAGGAGCACCGGCGTGAAATACAAGGATCCCAGACAGGTCCCAAGAGTGACCGAAGCCAAGATCCAGCGCGTCAAAGAATATTATGGAGACCATTATTATCAGGAATATTATCTGCGTGATGCCTATTCCTCTCATATACCTCTTTCCATAGAAGGCGTTTATGACAAACCAGATTATCATGAAGAGTATGGCTCCGGCAATGACCCCATTCCTCAGTATCTGGGAGACCCCCATTACGGCCAGAAGAGGAGAAATGACGTTGAAGGTGAATTCTACAAAATATATGACTGAAAATGCTGCCAGAGACGTATTTGCTATCCACATTGAAAAACGGGATATGAAATACCTCAGGCTCTGCCTTCCATATGCCGTCCTTATGAATGATGGACCGCCGAGTGCATTCAGGTTGTGGTCGTGCGAGTATATATGCATCCGATCATAGAGGTATGCAAGTAGGTAGGACATTATCACTGCCAGGACAAGTGAGGATATTGAAACTATGAAGTATTCATATATATTCTCAGGTATCAGTATAAAGAGCGGAGAACCTATGGTGGTACCGAGTCCTATGGCAAAAAGAGTGAAGAATCCATATACCGGAGTACCACCTTCCTTCAGTGTTGGTTTCCTGAATCTGATCCTGTAAACTGACGGTAATTCGGCTATCAGGATGGACGAAAGCACCAGTGAAACGATGACTGCAAAGAACACTATCATGTACCCAAATGAAAAATTTGAAAGCGGGCTGGAGGTTATGAGATAGAAGATCGTTGAATATAGAAAGAATATACCTATAGCTGTGGATAGCGCCTTTGTAATCAGCGTGATCCTCCTAAACCGTCTGAACATGTATTCACCATATCCTTGACGTGTTCTCTGCACCTAATCTTATTGTATGCAGCCCGAGGAAAAGCATGAAGAATGAGAGAAACAGCATTCCTATAACTTCTGCGTATCCAACCGTATTCAGCGCTACCACGTTTACCGCAACGCTGTCCAGATACCTTGAAACAAGATTCGCGTTAACAAATGTAGCCAGAGCAGGTGTCATCATCATAGCTGAGAGGAGTATAAGAAACGAAGATATTATGAAATCACCTATGGCAGTATACAGATATTCACGGCCTGGCTTTTCCTGTCCGACGATCTGCCTGAACTCCATCACAGACTGATCGCGGCTCTGATATATTCTGTCCCTTATTCTAATCTGAGCAGCCCTGTCATTCCCAGCAATCAGCATCAGGGCCTTGATCTGAAGTATTGTGTCATCTATCGCCTTATCAAGCGTGTCTGCCATAAATATCCCTTCAATATTGAGATATTGCTTTATAATACTTTTGAATAAACTCTTTGTCATGGCTATAACTGCAGAATCGATCTCAAATCTTATCGACGCTCTCGTCTATATGGAGAATTACAGGAAGGAGAAGAGCGATTACGAAAATTTCAGCGTTCTGATAGACAACAGGAAGAAGATCGCCGATAACTTCGTGCTTGAAGTTAAGAATACGGTTCAGAACTTCGATTTCTCACAAACTGGAATAGATGCGTCGGATGTAAAGAACAAGGTGATCGAGTTCGCATCCCTGGCCATTTCCCAGATAAAAGAAAAGATAGAGGCTAAGGCAAGGGACGATCAGAACGCAATAAAGCAGAAGATGGATGGCGATCTGAACAGATCCATAGGAAGCCTGAGTCTGTTCATGGTGCAGGATCCCTTTCACATAATAGATTACACAGTCTACCTGAACCATATCGGCGGATCTTATCAGGCAAGGGCGGTTTACAGATGCGATGACAACATCACGTATGAATTCTCCCTCAACAGTAGCCTCATACCTGAGCTGAAGGATACGCTCTACATGTCGTCCATATCGAAGGGTATCAGGATACCGGTGAGAAAGGGAAGATCCCTGATGAGTTCAGAGATATCAGTTGATTATGAGAAACTGGATAAGTACATATTATCATATGTTGAATACAGCCCGAAATACATAAGCGTCGTCATAGAGAATGAGGATACGCTCTCGCAGATTTCGTTCTTCTATCCCGTTGATAATCCAGACATGATACGCATCGATTATAAGGATGATTCTGGAAAAGTAAATGTCGATGGCGATCCGATACTTTCGAAATACATTGATTACACCACTATAAAGTCAATATCTGGTTATATAGCCGGAATCATGCAGAACCTCATGGTTAGGAAGAAGACTATAAATTCCATAAGTATAGGTGATGTAAATCTTCTGGAAAAGAGCGATCTTCTACCTCTGGTGAAATACGTATTCCAAAAATACTCATACCTTGTCAAGGGCCTCATATCCGATGGCCATATTTCTATCGATGATCTCAAGACTAGGCTGGCAAATATAAACCCAGGTATAGTGCAGGATCTCATGGCATCAGCCGGTGTCGTACAATGACACTCTACATAGTTCGATATTCGGAGATCGGCCTCAAAGGTGATAAAGAACGGAAGAGGATGGAAAATATACTAATTAAAAATATAAATTCATATTATAGAATCAAGGGATGGAACGCAGACTGCAGGATCATGTCCGGGCATATTCTGGTGGAAGCTGAGAACGATGATCCTCTGCGTTATATAATGGGGATAAAATCTTATTCCCCCGCGAAAAGATTCCGATTTGAAACTCTTGACGACCTCAAGGAAATAGCAGTTGCACTCTATAACGAGAAGGTCAAGGGAAAAACTTTTGGAGTGAGATGCAACCGCATCGGTACACATGGCTTCACCTCACTAGACGTTGAGAAAGGCGTGGGTGACGCACTCTATGGAGTATCCGCTGGCGTGAACCTGAAGAATCCTGATGTCTGGATACACGTGGATATAGTGGGAAAGGATGCATTCTTCTACGATACGGTCATTTCCGGCCCTGGTGGACTCCCTCTCGGATCTGAGGGCAGATATCTGGCCCTTGTTTCAGGCGGAATCGACTCACCTGTCGCAGCCTGGACGATCATGAAGCGTGGTTCCCCCTGTGACATATTATTCTGCTCATTGTCCTATCCAGTGGATCTTCTTCCATTTGTTGATGTTGTGAGCAAGCTCATCGAAAGATGGGCACCGTACAGAAAACCAAAGATATATGTTGCTGATTGCAGACCGCTCATACGCACAATGGTCGTTGAAGGCAAGACCAGATATTCCAATGTCACGTTCAAGAGGGTCATATATAAACTAGCCGAAAGCATCGTACTGAAGCAGGGATACAACGGTATCGTTACAGGTGAATCATTGGGACAGGTATCATCTCAAACTGCCGAAAACCTCAGGGCCATTGAAAGTGGCATAGATGTTCCCGTGCTGCGTCCGCTCATAGGGATGGATAAGGATGAGGTAGTTGAGATGGCCAGGAGTATCGGAACGTTTCCTACGAGGAACATGGGTGAGTTCTGTTCACTCTTTGCATCGCATCCAATAATAAGATCAAGACCAGAGGACATAGACGAGGATATGAAACATATAGATATGAATGAGATCGAGGGCAGCGTTAGGATCTTCGATATTGACGATCTGAAGGGCATGATCAATGACGATTTCGAACTCAAAGGATCGGTACCATCTGATGCAGTGATCATAGATCTAAGGCCTAAATCAATGTACCAGAAGGATCATGTTCAAAATTCAGTGAATATGACGATAGGCCAGGCCCTGCAGATCGATGACAGAAATAAGAATTATGTTATATACTGCAGTATGGGTCTTCAGAGTGCATACGTTGCTTCTGTTCTTAGAAACCGTGGAGTGAATGCTTACTACACAACTTATAAAGGTATTAAAAAAAGAAATTCAGAAAAGGAAGCTGACGGAACTGCTGACATCGACGAGCCTGCCAAGTAATATGGGCGTTTCCTTTACTATCCATTTTCTCGCACGTGCTTCTCTTAGTTTTTCTGTAACCCTAGACCATGCTGCAATATCTGGTATTTCATAAAGAACCACGAACTCCTGATCTCCAATCCCGAAAGAATAGGTAGTATAGGATCTTATACCTCTCTGATCTGGATGGTCCAGTGCCATCCTGATGTGTTCATGCATTATCTCCTTCCTGGTATCGAAATCCAAGAGATACCACTCAGGATCCTTGGACATTGGGTATGCCACAAAATAATTGAGTGGAGGCAATTTAAGGCTGTCTTCCAGTTTTTTATTCATGGCATTATATGGACTTTCATCATACACGGATATTGAAGAATACGATGAAACTGCAAATTTCCGCATGATCGCCTGTATCCTGTCTTTGGCCAGTATCATGAGATCCGGATCTCTGCTGGAATACCAGAATATGATGTCTGAATCGGCACGATAGGAACGATACGCATGAAAATTTATGTATCCTGCATTCCCAGAGAAGAATGCCCCTATTGTTCCGAATGATCTCTCAATGTTGTTTACATCATGCTCCCTACCCTCGAGAAAGCGATAAGATATAACCGAGGTGTATATCTCAGACATAAATGGATATTACATTGAAGTAATTATTATTAACTTATCACTTCACTTCTTCAAGATCCTGATCTATCTTGAAATTTGGCCTTATGCCTGATACGATGATCAGAATTCTCACTCCGCTGCGCATGTTTTCATCTATCACTGTACCCCACATTATAGTAGCATCTCTAGATATCTTCTTTCTCAGCATGTCCGCTGCCTGCTGTGCCTCCTGAAGCTGAAGATCTCTTCCCCCAGTTACATTGACTATTGCTCCCTTTGCATGCGAGATATCGTAATCCATAAATGGCGAGTCAAGAGCCCTTTCAAGAGCCTCCACAATCCTGTCATTCACCGCCTGGTTTGAGGAACCCATGCCTATGGCGGCGTATCCAGCATCCTTCATAACCTTGCGTAGATCATTGAAATCCAGATTGATCGTTCCAGTGTTCATGATCAAATCGGTTATGCCCTTTATCCCGGTTGCTATCACCTCATCTTCGAATTTGAACGCCTTGTAAACCGGAACGTCGTTATATTTTTCTATGAGCTTATCGTTGGGAATCACTATGGCTGCATCGCTGTTCTTAACGAGCTTTCTTATACCTTCAGCGGCATTCTTCATTCTCACATAGCCCTCTGAGCTGAACGGGAGCGTTGCGAATGCTATGGTCAACGCGCCGCGATCCTTTGCAAGCTTCGCAACATATGGTGCAGCGCCTGTACCTGTACCTCCTCCGAAACCGGCAGTTATGAATACTATGCTTGTCTCATCGATTTGCCTCAGTATTTCACTTTCAGACTCCTTGGCGGCCATCTCACCAACCGTTGGATCTGCGCCGGCACCGAGGCCTCTAGTTAGATTCTTTCCGAGCAATATCTTTGCATGCGATCTTATACGAAGCAGATGGGCCGCGTCTGTATTGCATGCAATCAATTTCACGCCCACAAGATTTTCTTTCATGAGTCTATTTATGGTATTTGATCCTGATCCGCCAAATCCAAAAACCTTGATCCTGAAATTACGGTCTTCTATGATTCTGTTGAGATCTTCATCCTTGGTCCAGATGTCCTCACCGTTATCGTTTTGATCGACCATATGGATACTATAATCCCTTGTGTAAATAATTCTTTTGCCTGAACAGTATCGCCCTTAGAACTTCGATCGTATAGACGAACATGTATTGTCCAAAATAGAACGCCAATAAATAGGCATATTTTAAAAAAGAAGTTGGGGGTTTGGGGGAAGCTGTAAATCTCAACAGCTTTAGCGATGAGA
>NZ_JAGDXM010000042.1:0-11889 GCF_023256435.1 Thermoplasma sp.
AGTATCTAAACGATCATAAGTATGGAAACGCTGAGGGTTCAGATCTCTGGACTGCCATTGAAGACGTGTCAGGTAAACCGGTGAAGAGGGTCATGGAGTACTGGATAAAAAATCCAGGATACCCGGTCATAGAGGCCAGCACAGAGGGTAAGAAGATCGTGCTGAACCAGAAACGCTTCCTTCTTGAGGGAGATGAGAAAAAGGCATGGCCAATACCTGTAAACATCAAGAGAGGCCACGGTGTTGAAAAGATTCTTGTAGAGGGCAAGACGGAGATAGAAAGGGAAGACTTCATAAAGCTCAACGCAGATAGCACCGGATTCTACAGAGTTCTGTACGACGACAAAACTTTCAGTTCCGTGATCGATCACTACGCTGACCTTTCTCCGCTGGATCGCTTAGGCATAGTTGACGATCTCTTTGCTTTCCTTCTATCAGGAACGATAGATCCGGAAACATACAGAGAAAGAATAAGGAACTTTTTCAACGACGATGATCATAACGTAATAACATCGATAGTAGGCCAGATGGAGTATCTGCACATGCTGACGCACGCCTTCGACGATGAAGCCAGGGCATTCTGCAGATCCAGGGTTGAGTATCTGATGGAGAAGAAAGACGAGAACCTCAGAATAGCCCTTGGACGTGTATCTAGGTTGTATGTGATAGTGGATGAGTCCTATGCTGAGGAGATGTCGAAGCAGTTCAAAGATCTTGATTCTGCTGATCCTGAGATGAGAAATTCTATAGCAACTGCCTATGCCCTTGTCACTGGGGATCTGAAGGGACTTCTGGAGAAATTCAGATCCATAGACAGGGACGAGGATCGCGTACGTATAATATCTGCCTTCGGCAAACTGAAATCATCAACCGATCTCTCGACTATATATGGAATGATAGAGAAGACTGAGATAAAGAAACAGGATATGATAACCTTCTTCAGCTCTGCGATGGAGACCTTGCCTGGCCGTGAATTCCTATTTGCGAACCTGGACAGGATAGTAAGGCTTGTCATAAGGTACTTCACAGGAAACCGCACGGCATCAAGAACGGTAGAGATGATGCTGCCTGTGATAGGCCTGGATCATCCAGAAGCCGAGGAGATAATGAGGAACATAGGATCAAGGAACATAAGCATGGGCCTGGCAAAGGGCATAGAGCTGTTAAATGTCAACAAGAAGCTCCTCGAGAGACTGAAGCAGTCAGGTTCAAAATAATATGATCTTATTTTTACTTATTTTCTAAATAAAAGGAATCAATGGATCATTCCAGCTTTTCTCGCAGTATTGATGTCACATATCCCTTTATCTGAGAAAATATGAGCTTCGGTGGCATCGGGCGTTCATCTGCATAAACCACAGCATCGAGCACGGCTGGGCCACTGATCCTGAGAAATTCATCCACAACCTCTTCTATCCTTTCTGGATCCTCAACCCTTATCCCCGTTATCCCCATCGCCTCGGCAATCTTGGCAAAGTCTGGATTCATAAGATCAACACCCCATTCTGGGTATCCCATGACTTCCTCCTCAAACTTTATCATTCCCAGCTTTGAATTGTTGTACACAACCACTTTTATCGGCCTAGAATATTTCTTCGCAGTTATGAGCTCCATCATTGTCATTGCAAAGCTCCCATCGCCGGTGATCGCTATGACCTGCCTGTCGGTTGCAAACGAAGCACCCACTGCACCTGGTATGCCAACGCCCATTGTACCAAGCCATGGAGACAGCAGAAAGGTTCGTCCCTGACCGCCATGAATATGTCTTATGGACCAGACAGTCACGTTCCCTGTGTCAACAATGAAGACAGCATCCTTCTCCGCCTTCTTCGATATCACGCTTGTGAGAAATTCAGGTTTTATGGGCTTTGACCTGTCAGATTCAAGCTTTTCCATGTTTGCAATCCAGTCCTGTTTCTCTGCAGTCATCTCCATGTAGAATTTTTCCTTTTTTTCTGAAGGCTTAACCTGACTGAGAAAATCAGAAACCGTACAGTGATAGGCCAGATCAACATGAACTCTCTTACCTATGTTTGACGGATCTATCTCCACCTGAATCATCTTCGCCTTTTCATTTATGAAGGAAACATATGGAAATATTGTTCCAAGAAAGATGATGAGATCCGCCTTCTTCATGGCCTCCACAGAAGGCTTTGTGCCCAGCAGACCAAGCGGCCCCATTACCTTTGGATCCTCGTCGCTGACGAGCCCCTTGGCATTCACGCTGTATATCACCGGTGCACCTATCCTCTCGGCAAATTCGTTCAAACGATCCGTCTCACCGATGGCACCCCTGCCCATGAATATCAACGGCCTCTTGCTGCCGTTTATCATATCTTCTGCCGGTTTTGGATCTATGACAAAGTGCGGATTATCCCTGAAATTATTGTCTATAGATCCTATCTCGGCATTCATTCTCAATACATCTACCGGTAGCGTTATGTGGGATACACCACGCTTGCTGACGCTCTCGCGGAAAGCTCTATTGATGATGTAGAACGCAGATTCAGGATTGACAATCTGTGCATTGAAAACAGAAACATCCTCAAAAAGCCTGTTCAGATCAACTTCCTGAAAATAATCATGATAGATGAGATCAGATTCAACTTGTCCTGTCAGGGCTATGACAGGCACCCTGCTCATCTTTGCTTCGTATAAGCCATTCAGAAGATGTATTGAACCGGGACCGGATGTACCCATGCATACTGTCAGCTGACCGGTCAGCTTTGCCTCGAATGCTGCCTCAAGCGCTGCACCTTCCTCATGTCTTGTCTGCACGAATTCTATCTTGTCCTGAGTCCTTAGGGCATCAACCAGCGGGTTTATGGAGTCTCCGGGTATTCCGTATATTCTTTTTACGCCAAGTTCAGCCAGCGTTTTTATTATCACATCTGCAACCGTACTCGCCATACAAAATGATTAAGCATCATCCTATATAACTTTGATGAAAAATATCTCACTTCAATAATGAGAAATGAGCCGCTGAACTGAGAAATGGCTGCACAGATTTAAGATGAATCGGAAAAACATCCTTCAATTTTATTCCGCGAGCGGGAAGATAGATCCGCACGGTATCAGCATCCAACAGAGACTCAGACGATAATCTATGTCCATTCAAAAATGCCAGAAGAATCAGTAAAGCCTTGACTGAAGATCGCTTCCTTCTGTGAATATATCAGGGGCAAGATCGAATATATCGTATATCGGCTTTTTCTTCTTTCCTATGGGATATGCCGTCTTGTAATTCATGCACAGTGTGCAAGGAGTGGCATAGGATGAGAAATGGCACATTCCGTCTTCGTAGTAGAGGCACATCTCAATACTGCTTTTCTCTCTCGCCATGCATCTCCATCTCCGTGTACAGCGGAACCGATATCGCTGCAAGATCCGATCCATTTTCCAGGCCTGGAACGATCTTGAACGGCCTGTACATGCTCTTAAACTCCTCCTTCACCGCATCATTCAGCGGATCAAACAGATCCTTGCCAGCCTTTGAAATGCCTCCACCTATTATCACCAGTTCGGGATCCAGTGTATTTATTATGTTAACGAGACCGACTGCAAGATAGTATATGGTCTCCTCAAGCATAAGCTGGGAGAACATGTCACCTTGCCTCTTGCCTTCAAACACCTTCTCCGCAGTTATCTCGTTGGGCTTCAACTTGGAAAAGAAATCCGAGTCCCTAACTGCACGCAGGTTTTCAATGACTCTTCTAGCTATGGCCTTACCGCCGGCAAGCGCCTCAAGGCATCCACGCCTTCCGCATCCGCAGGTTGGGCCATTGACCATGATCACATTGTGCCCTATCTCACCAGCCATCCCATGGGCACCGCGGTAAAGTTTTCCATTGATGAATATGCCTCCGCCGATTCCAGTACTCAACGTCATATAGACGAAGTTGTCCACATTCTTACCTGAACCAAAAAGACGCTCAGCTATTGCCGCCGCCTGTGCATCATTTTCCAGAAAAGTATCGGTCTTGTAATAGTCCTGAATTGGTTCAACTATGTTGAAATTGCTCAAACCGAATATGTTCGGTGAGGCTATGACCACGCCTCTGCTCCGATCTACAGGCCCGGCGAATATGATGCCTATCAGATCTGGTTTATCAACATGGGCTTTTTTTAGTGCGGCATCGCCCATTGTTATCATCTCTTCGATCAGTCTCTTTTTTCCCAGATGCTTTACAGTGGGCATTCTGACGTTTGAAAGTATTTTGCCTGAATCGTTACCTACAACAGTTGATATCTTTGTACCACCAACATCATATCCAAGAATATTCAACGACACGTTACTTACATTTTAATTTCATTTATAAGGGTATTGACATTGTTTCCTCTGCCCATATATACCTCATATATCTCCAATGTTGTATCGATCGACGCGCCCTGACTGTATCAGAAGATCAAGAAGAACAAACGAAGTCAGACATTCTATCACCGGAACGGCCCTTATGGCAACGCATGGATCATGCCTGCCCTTAACCGTTATCATGGATGGTTCGCCTTTCTCCAAGTTGACGGTTTTCTGCGGTTTATGTATTGATGGTGTTGGCTTGATGGCAACCGAGAATCTTATGGGCATTCCATTTGTTATGCCACCTAGTATACCTCCGTTATGATTGGTTGTCGTCATAATCTTCCCGTCAACGATTTCAAAGGGATCGTTTGCTTCCGATCCAAGCATTGTGGCCATTCTGAAGCCATCTCCGAACTCTATACCTTTCACAGCTGGTATCGAGAAGATGGCATGCGATATGGCACTCTCAACGGAATCAAAGAACGGTTCTCCCACGCCTCCCGGAAAGTTCTCTATGACCGTATCTATTCTACCGCCCACGCTGTCTCCCTCTTTCATGACCCTCATTATGAGATCATGGGCCTTCGCATCGCATTCAGCATCTGGCATTCTTGTCTCAAAGTCATAGACATCACCGGTGATCCTATCGCATTCGACGTTTCCTATAGATCTCATATAGCTCTTCACCTTTATGCCAGTGTTTTCAAGATAGGCCTTGGCTATGGAGCCAGCCGCAACGATCGGTGCGGTCATTCTACCGGACAGGAAACCACCACCCTCGTAATTTCTGAATTTACCATATTTCAGGAACAACGTGTAGTCGCTGTGGCCTGGCCTAGGATTGTCCTTCAACTCTTGATAATAAGAGGATATTACGTTGGTGTTCCTTATGAGGATCGTTATCGGACTTCCATCGGTATATCCTTCATGGAGGCCGGACACTATCTCAACTCTATCCTCCTCCTTCCTTTGCGACGTCAGGATGCCTGATCCTGGTCTGCGATAATCCATATACCGCTGTATGTAATCAAAAGGTACCTTGAACCCGACCGGAAATCCATCTATCATCGCCCCTACAAGATCACCGTGAGATGAACCAAATATGGAAAGTCTGAGGATATTACCTATACTGAACATGCTTTCATCCTCAGGAAGACCTGATCGATAGGATCAGCATTCAACCTGATATGGCAAATGATAGCATATCTATATATATTCATTTTCTAAAGTGGTTCTTCACGGATTCGCTCAGTATAAGGGATCCTATTGTCAGAACGCGTTCCTCTTTTACAAGGACGGCTGACATGGAAGCATTCTTGATCTCGACGCTGAAACAATCAAACTCCCCAAGGCCAAGAAAATCGCAGAGAAGGCTCTTTATCGGATATGCATGGCTAACGATTATATAGCTGCCATCGTAATCGCTGACAAGCGATCGCATCCTCCTAACGTGAGATTCCCATGGTTCCATCTCCAGTTCTTCCCTTGTACCGTACGGGATCTCCGTTATTCTGCTGTTATTATAGGGCCCAAATTCAGATTCTCTAGCGCGTTCATCCTTCACTATGGATAATCCTGTAGCAGATGCTATTATCTGAGCGCTCTGATAAGCACGGAGTATAGGGCTTGATATTATACCATCAAAATCAAGTTCCGCCAGTTGAGCTGCAGTTCTCTGAACCTGAAATACGCCATTCTCCGTTAGCGGATAGCGATCCTCATCGGTGGATATTATACCGTAAACATTTGTCTCGCTTTCTCCGTGCCTGACAAGAATGGCTTTTTCCATTGGAGCATGATATCTTTTTCAATTATTATCTTTTTGAGCTGATCGCGGTGATCGTGATCTGAAAATAGAGATGGTGTCAGAAAAACGAAGGAAGCATAATTGCGGGATCTAAAAAATAGGTTTATGGCAGATCTAGGTTCATAATATGGGTTTATACGGAATTATCAATTAATTCATATATTTCCTTTTTCAGGATAGAGTTTTATAATATGCTTAAAAGTACCACATCAAAGCGGAAATTTGGTTATTCCACCATCTACAGGTATATTTGCACCGTTGATATACGAGGATCTGTCTGAGAGGAGGAATTCAACGACCTCACCTATCTCCTCCGGCTCAGCCACCCTGCGAAGTGGAACGTCTCCGCTCAGTCTCCGCATACCCTCTGCCCGATCTATGCTATTTTTGATAACGTCGCGCAATCTATCGGTATTTACATAGCCTTGAGATATCGTATTTATTCTCACACCGAATTTTGATACCTCGAGTGAAATATTCTTTGCGAGTGATACCACTGCAGATCGGATCGATGATGATAGTGAAAAACCTTCCATGGGTTCTCTTACAGTCATCGAAGTCACGTACACGATGGATCCACCCTTCAGCCTTATCATATCCTTCAGCGCTTCCCTTGTAAGTCTTATCGTAGACATCAGAATCATATCTAAAGCGTATTTCCAGTCATCTTCGCTTAGATCCAGAAACGAGGCGACTCTTGGATCGCCATAATTGACTACAAGATTTTCTATGCTTCCATAGATCTCGCGATGTTTTTCTAACACCTTCCCTATATCTTCGGATCTTGAAAGATCCGCACCAATTGTCACCGGCTCATTCCCATACTTGCTTTTCAATACATTCTTAACGGCCTGAAGCTTATTTTCGTCTCTTGAAAAAAGCGTCATTTTGTATCCACATCTTGCAAGTACCTCAGCGATGCCTTTTCCAATTCCGCTGGACGCTGCAGAGACTATCACATTTGGCATAATCTGTTTAACATGCCATCATATTATTAAATTTGCTCGTTTCATTCGTATGTAAATTTTATGACAAAAAACCATATGAAAATTTTTCAAATTATTTGATCTTAAATAGATAATCCGCTACATGAGACATTATATCATGAATCGTATGTGAATTCCCATATCAACATTGAGGAAGATGGTGTAAATGTAAGATCCTTCGAGATATCTTTTCGTACATAGAACATGATCCGGCCATCCAGCTTTCTATTTTCATCTATGAAAGATGAGACGTCATCGCTATCGTTAATAACGAAATCTATACCTCCTTCATATTGATCAAAATATATTAAATTAGCCGAATCCACTATGAAATTGTTTCTGTAAGATTCGTATATCTGATACATGTGCTCAGAACATATGTATTTCCAATCAACTAGAACGCATCTGTATCTGCCAGAATACTCAGCTATCGATGGAACGATATTTATGGTAGTTCCCTCTCTATTTTCGAATGTATAAACTTCATACTCATCGATAGGATGGAAGCCCAGCTTTTTGACTAGATTGAGTGAGGGGGTATTCCATGAATATACTGCCGATCTTAGTCTTTTAGCCTTATCCCTGAGAAAATCAATCGTTTCTTGCATTATTCTCAGCCCATATTTAGAGCCCCTGTGTTCAGGATCCACCCTCAATCCACCAAGCATGATCGATCCATCAGAAAGTTTATCAAAATGGATCGTTGCAACAGGTGAACCATCAACTCTGAGAACATATACCGAACCTTCCTCAACCCATTTCTCTATAATCTTATCGACGTAGTCATCCATTGTACCTGTATTTCCGATGGTTCTGTAAAGATCATTATAATATCCGACTCTCCACGTATTGGATGTGAATCGCTTTATCTCATCAACATCTGAATGTGTACCTCGATCAAAGACGACATGTTTGGACATGTGCAACCTCCATCATTTGGCAATAGAGAAGCATTACTCAAATGAAATGCCTAAAATCATCATTTCATTCGTTATCAATATTCTATCATTTATGTTTTTCTTTCATTAATATCTGCATTAATCGCTATATCACATTCATTATGGCTTTTATGAGATCAAGATATATCTTATTTCTGCATTAAAAGTACTTCTATATTTTCTTCTCTTAGGAAAACTATTATATTCCATAGTGTATAAATTAAATATAAGATGCTCCACTCCAAAATCCTTCAGGTCATCATTCAGTATTTAATTTGAACCTGTAAGAAGTCTTTCTCCTACAAATATCCTGGACGTCATATAACTAATAATAAGAATGAAAAGGATACGATAAGTCTTCTCTCAAATGTACTTGATCTCATTGTAATGATTGAATATATTATGTATCAGAACAGACGAACATGGCAACACGATCTACGAGTTACTCATATACTATATCACGATTATCCCATGGGCCTGTGAGGTAGCCAGGATATCCCATCGGCCCTCGGAGCCGACAACCCGGGTTCAAATCCCGGCAGGCCCGTTTTCTATGCACTGCCAGATACATCAAAGCTGAATCTTCGAGCCTCCTTTCAGTGAAAACATCTATACGCATGTGTAGATTCCGGAAGAGCCTCATATCGAGATGTATACAGGCGTGGTTTCGAGCTATACAAGTCCTATTCCTATAAATCTTGCAAAGTATTTGTTGAGTATTTCCAGGGGAAAATAGCCTATATACTTTTCCAAAAAGTCTAATTTTTCAAACATTACACAAACTCTCATTTTTCAATAATTCATTTTTCAGGCATTTACTCGACATATGCGGATCATGTCTTTTATTAGAAGTAAATACTTTTTCACTAATCGATCCAACTATTCTATTGATGTTTTGTGATGAGATACAGATTCTCCTCCTTCTCTGCGGGATACTACCTCATGAATATCATAGTAGACTTATGAATTATTCTTCTTACTGGTAAATATCATCGATAGTTTCTCAACGATATTCAAAATCAAAATTCGCAGTTGGCTGCTATTATTTCAATTTATATTTTATATGGTCAGTATATTACATAACGGAAAGGAAAAGTATAGAAAATGCATCTGAGAGTCGTATGTACAAGGATCTAAACGGAAAGACTGTATTGATCACTGGAGGTACCAGAGGCATTGGAAAAGCTATAGTAGATAGATTCAGGCTGGAGAGATGCAACGTCATTTCATTTTCAATAGATGATCCGGAGGAAAAAGACAATGGTGTAATGTATCTAAGGGGTGACGTCTCAAATCTTAATGATGTTAGGCTTGCCGTGAACAAAGTCAAAGAAAAATTCGGAAAGATAGACGTCCTAGTTAACAACGCAGGGATTGAGGAATATGCCCCTTTGGATATGACCAACGAAAATATGTGGAACCGGATAATGAGCGTCAATGTAAATGGCATATACAACGTCTCAAGGGAAGTTATAAAAATTATGAAGGTCAATGGCGGAGGGAGTATAGTCAATATTTCTTCTGTACAGGCTAACATCGTAACAAAGAATGCTGCTGCCTATGTAACATCAAAACATGCAATAATCGGCATAACGAAGAGTATAGCCCTTGATTATGCCCCGCTGATACGATGCAATGCTGTTCTTCCAGCAACAATAGATACACCGCTTGTTGATAAGGCAGCTAAACTGGAGGTGGGTGATGATCCGATCAAAATAAGAAAGAAAAAGGAGGAGTGGGCCCGATCACATCCGATGCTCAGAATCGGAAAGCCTGAAGAAGTGGCCAATGCGGTGGCATTCCTTGCATCAGATGAGGCATCATTCATAACAGGCGTGTCTTTGCTTGTCGATGGGGGTTTGAGCATAAAGGCACCAATAAGTACGCCGGATACATGAATACAAACAGAATGTTGATTTCATCGTTGTTTTAGAGACTCGAATAAAATAGTTGCATTGACCCATATAGGCATTCTAAATTATCCATCTGATGATACTTCGGATAAGATAAAGACGGAAAATATAATTATGGTTCAACTGTGAGAATTCGCAGCATCGCGCAGTCCATTTATGTATCCTATAGCGTATAGACGGCCGAGATAGGAATAACCTGGCACAGTTGCATCATCTGAAGATAGAGTGGGTACGTGATCAACGCGCATAATCCCATCAAAATCCACATCGTTATATGCCCTCATGCATTCATAGGCATCCGTTTTGCCGTGCCCTATGAGTGTCTCTGTAAAATTGTTCTTATCTCCAACTACGTCTCTGAAGTGCACAAAGGATATCCTCATGTTGAAATGCCTTATGACGGCCGGCAGATTATCCGTCATCAGCGTGAAATTACCCTGACATAGCGCTATGCCATTGTAATCGCTTCTATTTAGTTCCAAGAGCTTATCATATGCCTCTATCGTGTTCATTATTCTCGGGATGCCCATCAGATCAGGTATTGGAGGATCATCAGGGTGCATGGCCAGTTTTACATCATTTTCCTCCGCAATAGGAACTATGAAATCAAGAAATTCCTTAAGATTCTTCCACAGATCCGATCTTTCTATTCGGATATGATATTTTTCAGCATTTTCAACGTCGCTGTATCTGAAACCTGAAACTTTGCCAAACTCACTGTTGATGTGCGTCGACGTCCGCACCCATCCGATACCCGCCATCCAATTGTAGCACCACAGCTTTATACCAAGCTTTCCGAAATTTTCCATCATATGAGCGATATGATCCATATCCTCTTCCTTGCCTTTAAGGCCCAGTTTTATCCTTTCCATTGGCGGATTATCTTCTATGGCCACAAGACTAAAGCCACTATCGGAAAGCATGTTCTTATATTTCAAAAGCGAAAGGTATCCCCATGGCTCATCTTCGCTGTGCATCCTCCAGTCGCTGAACCATCTCGGCAAAACGCCGACGGCATGCCTCACGCCTATTTGTTTCAACATTTCCCAGTACTTATTCGGTCGATCTTCAGTGAGCATCTCAGCAATATCAAAATCAAGCATGATTAAGAATCTCAGAGGATTATTAATATGCATAGGGTGCAACGATAATTTTGAATTGCACATGCCATCAAATTAACACTAGATTTCTTGAGAGAGCTGATAACTCAATTAAGAAAAACATTAATTTTCATGATCCAATGACCTTAGATTTATCAATGAACCATAATATTTGATGCATCTAAACTTATTTATCTGTTTTTCAATAACATGGTAATGGAAAATGACATATTCTCCGGTCTCTCAAAATTCGGGCTTTCTCCATACGAGATCAAGATATACGAGGTACTGGTGCTAAAGGGACCGATGAGTTCAACCGAGGTGGTGAAACTCACCGGTATACCGCAGCCCAGAGTATACGATCTCTTTAACTCTCTTATCAAAAAGGGTTTCATAGAGGAGAGCATGGGAAAGAAAAAGATATACAAGGCCATACCAGTATCGCAGGTTTTGAAGCGAGAAAGAGACTGGCTTGATTCCTATTCCCTTAACCTTCAGCGTTATGTTGAGAATAAGAAGATGTACCCTGACAGATATTCTACCTTCCTTTCGCTTGTGGAAGGTTATGACGGCATAATACAGAAGATGCAAAGCATGATCAATGAGGCAGAGAATGAGATCATAATTTCTTTATCCAGCCATAAATTCTATGATCTGAAAGAATACCTGCAAAGAGCCTCAAGTCGTGGAGTCACCGTGGCGGTACTTGTCTTTACCGATGAGGACGTTCAGTTTGAAGGGCAGGCCATAGTCAGAACGATACACGGAAAGCCAACTGAAATGGCTATCTCTGACAGAAGATCATGTATCATAAGCGTGGAGGCGGAGAAGGGCAACAGTGAATA
>NZ_JAGDXM010000042.1:11899-13714 GCF_023256435.1 Thermoplasma sp.
TTTACTTCGAAGAGGATAATTTTATTCACGTTATGTCATATTATTTTAATCAGTCTCTCTGGAGTGTGTCAAGGATAGTCAAAAATTTCTATATCGCACGAGAGATAAAATTTTGCAATATATGGCTTACATGCGATGCAATAGATTTCATGTTCTCAAGAGGAATAAAACTGGATGCTGAAGTGGAAGGCTTCTACCATGACGACAGAAGGACGATCAAAGGTGAAATTATCAAGACCGAGAGGATCCCATTTGTTAGAAATACATTTTACATCAAGAGTGGAGATAAAACTTATTCAGTAGGTGGAAAGACTGCAACCCTGGAGGATATCAAGATGATAAATGTGAAACTTCATCCCTCAATACTACAACAATGAGTATCTGTGATTCAGGAAATTTTAAGTATATCAGGAAAATGAATTTCAATGTTTCCTAAGGGATTCAAATTTGGTTTTTCAGAAGCTGGTTTTCAGTTTGAAATGGGACTGAGTGATCCTGATCCAAATACAGACTGGTATTCATGGGCTCATGACGAGTATAACATCAAAAACCACATAGTTTCTGGTGATCTTCCAGAAAATGGGGCCGCATACTGGGATCTGTATCACAAGGACCATGATATTGCGCAGCATATTGGTATGAACGCCGCAAGGATCGGGATAGAATGGTCCAGAATTTTCCCAATATCGACCGAAGCTGTCAAAGTTGGAGTGCAGGAAGATAATGGCGATATAATCAATGTGGACATAGATGAAAGAACTTTAGAAAAACTCGAAGGCCTTGCAAACTCCAGATCCCTGGATCACTACAGACATATGATAATGGATCTCAAGAGGAGAGGTTTCTTCGTAATTGCAAATCTCTATCACTGGTCTACACCGATCTGGATAAATGACCCTTCCCGAAGGGATCGTGAGAAGGATAACGGTGTGGGAAATTGCTTCAACAGAAGATCCGTTATCGAATTTGCAAAATTTGCAGCATATACGGCCAGTAAATTTGATGATCTCGTGGACAGATGGTCCACCATGAATGAACCTAATATTTTATTCAATGGACAATGCAGCACAGATTGGAACCCAGACTCCATGGCCATAAGGAAGAAGTTCTTCACAGAAGCACACGTCAGAGCCTATGACGCCATAAAGAAATTTTCCAGGAAACCTGTAGGCATAGTATATGCAAACGGGGATATGCAGCCAAGGACGGACGAAGATAGAGAAGCGAGGGACTTAGCGGAATATGAGATAAGGTACTCGTTCTTTGACGCAATAATGAAGGGTGATCTATCATGGTACGCCAGATCGGCCGATCGCAAAGGCATAAAATATGGGTCGGATCACAGAAAAGATATGGTTGATCATCTTGATTGGGTAGGTGTAAATTATTACAGCAGAGATGTTATACAGAAGGAAAATGATCGATGGGCAATTGTCCAAGGGTATGGTTATGCCACCGGTGATAGGGATAAATCCCTCGATGGTCGTTCGGTCAGCGATACTGGATGGGAGGTGTACCCTGAAGGTATATATAATCTGGTGATGGCCTATCAGAAACGTATAGGTCTTCCGATGATGATATCTGAGAATGGAATCGCGGATGACTCGGACAGATTAAGGCCAAGGTATGTTGCTTCACATTTAAAGAATCTGGAAAGGGCTATAAAAGACGGCGCCAGAGTTGAGGGCTACCTGCATTGGGCACTCACCGACAATTATGAGTGGGCATCTGGATTCTCCAAAAAATTCGGTCTCGTGAAAGTGGACTTCAGCACCAAGAGGAGATACATCAGGCCGTCTGCATTTGTTTTCAAAG
>NZ_JAGDXM010000020.1:0-10627 GCF_023256435.1 Thermoplasma sp.
AGTCCGTGTATCTCATCGCTAAAGCTGTTGAGATTTACAGCTTCCTTCAAATCCCAAACTTCTCTTTTAAATTAAGATGAAGATCATCGTGATCCTAAGGATTTCTGGCACTTCATTCAGTTGTGCAATATGCATACGCTGAAAGCATGCTATACTCAAGTATATATCCATGATAGTCAATGTTTTAAATTTTTATACTTCTTCCTATAGACACTGAGAATTTAGGGATACGTTATTGACGAGGTCCTCGTAGAACGTCATTGACATAATTCCGTAATTTGCATAGTGAGATATTGTAATTCTGCAAGGTTTTGCCACAATAAGATGCAAATAATCGGATAGATCATTTATATTCATGAAATATAATTTCAAAAAATATAATTATATATATTGCGGATCATGTTAGCAGGTGATCATCTGAAAAAATATGACTACGTATCATTGACGGAGGACGGTCATTTTGCTCATTATTGGGGCTGGTTAAATGCGTTTACCCATTATTATTGGGTTGAAAATGGCTATACGTTTGGGATTCCAACACAGCAATGATATAATGACAATATTTCATTATAAATTTTATATGGAGGTATAAAATGGCCAGTCCTAGGAAAATAATAATTGCGGTATTGATAGCGCTGATTGTCCTCGTTTCAGGCATCGTCTATTATCACGACTATGTCAAGGAGCATTCGCAGCCGTACATTGGCATAGATGTTAGCGTTAAGCCATTGAATAACGGCTCAGTGGCATTCTATATATCTGCTATAATAAATTCAACAAACTTCCTGACCAAATTCACATTTCCGGAGACCCAATACATTGAGGGGATACATGTAGTATATGCCGGCCCGAACATAACTGATGCTAAGGATCGCAGCTCCGGAGTAATCCCTCCAGGCATGTCAAACATTGATCTATCTGGTATTGTACACTTCTATCTATCAAACGAGCATCCCAAGACCGTTGCTTACTGGAACGAAACTGTATACAACTCCACCCCTCCACCTTTCATGCCTGCGCCAAATGGCTACTACATAATGTATGCGATTATGGTTGTTGGCGCAGGTTATGGTATTCCACACCTCTTCTTACCAAGCGATTTCATATTGGTTGACAACGGCACTGTAAGTCTTGTCAGCTCTGCCAGACAGTGAAAATATGGTGATGAGATGAACGATGTGTTGCTGGAGATGACCAGCGTTGGCAAGAGATACGGAATCAGAAATACCAAAAAGGCCTTGGAAGAGTTCAGCGTAACGCTTCAAGAGGGCATGTGCCTTGCCCTTATCGGAAGGAATGGCGCTGGAAAGAGCACTGCGTTGAAGATAATGGCGAATGTGCTCAAACCCACCGAGGGTAGGGTGGTTGTGCACGGGAGGGTCTCATACGTCCCCGAGAATATGGGTATATACCCGAATCTAACCGTGGAGGAAAACGTGAAGTTCTTCTCTGATATATCTGAAGGGCATTCTGACTATGAGAGTATACTATCAAGGCTGAACATTATGGGCAGTTCCAAGGTTCTGGCATCGCATCTCTCCAAGGGTATGAGGAGGAAGTTGTCGGTGGCCGTAGCGATGGCGCAGAATCCTGATGTCGTTATATTTGATGAACCGTTTGATGGCGTCGATCAGACTTCAAGCGAGGAGATCGTCGCCATGATCAGGGATATGAAGAAGCATAACAAGGCTGTGGTACTTAGTTCCCACAACATATCGTACATAGACAGCATAGCAGATGAGGTGATCGTGATCGACAGCGGGAGAATTGTAAGGAGGATAAAGCTTCCGCTGGAAGGGATGAAGGTTGTAAGGTTTGCCGCAGCGTACGAAGAAGTTGATGAGGTGCTGAAATCACTTGGCTTAAAGTACGATATATCTGGGTTTCCGTATGTTAGGATCAGCGCCGGCAGTACGCAGGAAGATCTGAACTCGATGCTGGTTCATAGCGGTTTAAGGGTTCTGGAGTTCAGGGACTTAACAATCGCAGAGATATATAGAGGTGTATTGAATGACGTTAGCGTTACAGTTCAGAGCTGAAATCAAGAAACAGTTCATCCTGATGAAACGATCTACTGCAGCACCCATGATGGTACTTGCCACCTTTCTGCTCGCCATGGTCTCAACCGCAGAACTTGCATGGAATACGCCTATATACAGGACTATACCCCTGCAGTTCTCACTCGCCACCTTTTCAGGTTCCTTCGTTTCATTCTTTATACTTTTCATGGTATATCCATCACTGAGCATATCTGAGGAAAAAGAAAACGGAACATACGACGTGATAAGATCCAGTACACATGATACGACCGGACTAGATGTTGCCCGCCTTATTTTTAATATAATATTTGCCGGCGTATTGACGGTCACAGCCGTAGCCGGCTTCATTTTCATGCTCCTGATCCGTTACGGGATGCTATCTAACCATGTGGAGATTGTGGTAGATCATTTGATATACAATTACATCTTCGGATATTCAGGCCTACCAAGCGTATTCCTTACCCATACCAAGACCTATATTGATGAAGGTTTCAGTCTAGGCCTGTTCATGATGGATATCGCCATACTGTTTATCTCGATACTGCCACCGGTTCTAGTAGGTCTCATCTTCTCTAGGATTTCTATGAAAAGATCCACCTCAGTAATATCAAGCGTCATCTTTTACCTTGTAATATTTAACATATACCCATACCTCATCTCCGTGAACGACGCACTCTCGGTGAAATATCTCTATGCCGGAATCTCCGTGTTATTTCCAGGGAGCCCACTATCATTGGCGGACACATATCTAGGCTTTACAACTGTAAGAATCTCCGGCGGAGGCTTTTTTTCACTCCCTAACCAGTACTTTCCGGCGTGGATCCTGTGGGCGCTCCTATCGTATGTAATTATAATCCTTCTCATCTTGTATTTCATGCCCAGCATAGGGGGTGTTATGGATTGGAGAAAAAAATAAAGACGTTGCTGTCCATAATAGTGATTATAATTCTTCTGGCGTTACTCATACACACATTAAATAATGATGAAGACAGCCAGATATCGAATACAAAGACTACCGGCCCAATCCTTACCATAAATACAGGTTCCGCTGGTGGCGACGTGGTGTTCAATGGCACCTTGCCACTGACTGCTGATCAGGCATATTGGTATAATTTCACAGTCAACGCTTCTTCCGATAAGATCGTCTTTGCATTTGAGGACAATTCGAGTGTTGATGTCTTTGTTGAGCAGTACTATCCAAATGATAGACCTGGTTACAAACTCACAATCAGCCCTGGGATAGATATATCAACAATATTCCCTAGTAACCTGTACTTTCCCGAAGGCACATGGTCCATTAAGTTATTGACCACTCAAAACATGGATCTGAGGTTCAAATTGACAGTTTTCTATGCGTAAATGCCAATCGGGTACGATACCAAGATCTAGTCAACTATTTTTCAATGGACTTCTAAGTTATTATAATGCAATACATCTTCTGCATTTATACAAATTCAGCGTTTCCCATTGCCATAGCACATGATGCCCTCAACAACACCTATTTCAGTTTGTTTGAATACGGATGGCAACAATTATAGAAAGTCATCTCAGAGGTCGGGCACTGCCAGGCTGCCGCTCCGAATCTTACTTAACTTTGCGCTTCTCATCAAAGTAAAAACGATATCAACTAAGCAGATGATACTTTCAAAGATTCATGATAACCGCTTGTCTACGATATTATGGAGTTTATCTGAATTCATGTTATTCCATTTATGCTCCCTGTCTTCATCGCTGCTTGTTATGGTTTTAGCATGATGATACCTCTACATCAAAGAACCCGTAAAATTTTGTATATCATTCTTCTGTCATTTGCATTGACAATAATGCATACCTCACAGACATTTCCCATACTCATGAAAGGTTATGTTAAATTCGATGCGCATAAATGTTTTTATAGAATTTCAATCTCCCCGTGATCTTCCTTTAAATTCAAACTTGGCATACGGAATGGTGAATGCAAGTACCTATGAACGCGAGATAAGGGACATACTGGGCGGAAAAGAACAGGCTGTGAGGAAATATGCCAGTAAGATACCCGAAAAATCAGATGCCATAATGTCCCTGATAGAATCTCCGTTCTACGTAACAAGATCCGCTGGCTCCTTCGGTGCTGATGTGATAGCTATAAGGCATGATTTTTCCATGGTCATAGAGGTAAAGTCGTCTGTTAGGCCGTACCTCATGTTTTCCGAGGGATCCGGAAAAAAACAGGAACAGGCCAATAGAATAAATGATATGTGTATCAGAGCTGGAATATTCCTGACCTATGCCTACAGGATAAAGAATGTGCAAGGAGATCCATGGAGGTTATTTGTTGTTGAATCTAAACCGGTTGGAAGGTTCAACATGGTGTACGAAATCATACCCAAGATAGCAAAGACTAGGGAAGGAAATTATGTTATGAAATGGGAAGACGGCCTTCCCCTATCATCATTCATTGAAATAATAAATAAAAAGGTAATATAATCATCACAGGGCCTGCTTTATTGCCCTGTCTAGAACGTCTACGCCTTCGTCTATCTGATCCTCCTTTATTATGAGCGGAGGTATTATTCTTATCGCACTGGTACCGGTCGAAAGCAGAATCAGGCCCAGCTTGAAGGCGTTATCAATCACCGTGTTCCTTAGCTTGTTGTTCGGTTCCTTGGTCCTCCTGTCCTTCACAAAGTCTATCGCCTGCATAAGCCCAAGACCTCTGACGTCACCTATAGCATCGTATTTTGACTGAAGTTCCTCAAGCCTCTTCCTGAGATAAGCGCCCTGTTTTGCTGAATTCTCCACCACGTTAAGTTTCTTCATCTGATCTATGGTTGCAACGCAGGCAGCAGATGCTATCAGGTTACCTCCAAACGTGTTGGAGTGAAGGCCGCTTTCCTTGAAATTCATCTCCTTCCGCATTACAACAGCACCCATCGGTATGCCCGACGCTATTGCCTTTGCAAGAGTTATAACGTCCGGTTCAACTCCAAAGTGCTCTGACGCAAAGAATTTGCCTGTCCTGCCAAATCCACTCTGAACCTCATCCATGAGCAGAGGTATATTATATTTATCAGCCAATTTGCGGAGTTCTTTGAAGAAGTTCATCGGCGGTACGATGTATCCACCCTCACCCTGAACGGGTTCTGCAAGTATTCCTGCAACATCTTCAGGCGGTACATACGTCTTGAGCAGATACGTCTCAATGTAATCGATTACCCTGTTAACAAGTTCATCTGGGTTCTCATACCCATCAATACCAAATGGGTTTCTGTAAGGATTCGGGAAAGGTACATGCTCAACCCCCGGCATCGATGGGAAGAAGCCCCTGTGATGAATTGGCTTTGAAGCCGTGAAGCTCAGCGATCCCTGCGTCCTTCCGTGAAATGCCCCTATGAATCCTATGAACATACCTCTGCCAGTGTAGGATTTCGCAACTTTTATCGCAGCCTCAACACTCTCTGTACCGCTATTTGTAAAGAAAACTCTCTTTTCGAATTTACCTGGCGTGACCTCTATTAACGACTTCGCAGCCAGCACCTGCATCTCTGTATAGAAATCTGTTCCTGGAAAATGCCACATCTTGTGGAGCTGCTCTTCAACCTTCTCTGTAACGTATGGATCCACATGGCCGAGATTGGTGACGCTTATGCCGCTTGAGAAATCCAGGTAGACGTTTCCGTCCACATCCTCAACATAAACCCCACGGCCCAGTTTACCGACTACAGGCAAAGACTGCGTGCTTCTCGCAAGATACTGATCGTTCATCGCTATTATCTTCTTGGCCTCTGGTCCCGGCGGTGTTACCTTTATCTTAATTCCGTTGAGCTCTTCCTGCATCATAGTTACAATATTAAGAGTAATAATATATATTTTATTGAATGAAAAACGTATGCCTTATACGAATTTCGTACTTAATAAATGTGAGGATAACCTTATTCCGATGCAACAGCCAGCCTAGAAAAAACGATAATTATTTAAGGTAGATATCGATAATAAGATATGGACAGCGATGTGAAACAATGGTCAGAGTTCTACCGGGATGAGCTTACCGATATGACCTTCTATTCTGTCCTATCAAGAAAGATAAAAGACGATTATCTGAGGGAGAATCTGGCCAAGCTCTCCTCTATAGAGAAAGAGCACTCTGATTTTTGGAAGCAGAACCTTGAGAAGGCCGGTGTCAAGCCAGAACCTAGGTACAACAAGTTAAAGGTATCATTTCTTGTATTCATGAGGCATTTCCTTGGGCTATTCCTCACTGCCCGCCTCCTGGAACATGGGGAGATCTCCACCGTGAGGGTGTACAGCGAATATCTGAAGAGGCCTGGCCTTGAGGAGAATTTCAGGCGCAGGCTTCAGGAAATTCTGGATGAAGAGATAGAGCATGAGGAGATATTCGAGAAGGCCATGGAAAAATCCAGCGACACCATCGAGAGGAATAAGGATATGATATACGGCATAAGCGATGGCCTTGTTGAAGTCTTGGCAGCGCTGGCCGGACTGACATCCATAATAGTCAGCAACATCGATATAGCGCTGGGCGGCCTGGTTGTTGGCATAAGCGGTACTGCAAGCATGAGCATCGGTGCGTACCTTTCAAAGAAATCGGAGACTGAGTACAAACTTGTTGAAGAAGAGAAAAAGATTCTTTTCAGAAGGCAAAAGGTTGATCACGATTACATAAAGACGATAAAGGGCGAGTCCAAAACATCAGCGATATATGTGGGCATATCGTACATCATAGGCGCAGCGGTACCCATAATACCGTTCATATTCTTGCAGAAGTACATCGCACTTGCGCTATCTGTGGTGCTTGTGTTTCTTGTTCAGGGTTTTACAAACGCCGTTGTGGCACTCTCTATCAATGTGGGCATATTCAAGATGGCCATAAGGGCATCTTTGCTTGCACTGCTGGCTGCATTCATAACATTCATGGTTGGGTTTTCATTCCACTACTTCCTCCACATATCCATAATATGAAAATTTCCAAGGGCTGTGGCTGATCACAATGCTTCGCCTCATGAAATGCTATACATATCTCAGGCATTGACTGCTGACAAAGCGCAGATCAAGAACGAAAAGGCATTTATGCACATCTACACTTATTAATGTCCTTTTGTTATTATTGTTGTGAACATACGATGACCTGTTCCATCAAGCTTGATAATATTTCTATGCGTTACGGCGAGAAACTGGCCCTCGACGATGTATCGCTCGAGATACCGGAAGGGACCATCTATGGTGTGCTTGGCCCAAACGGATCTGGCAAAACAACCATGATGAAGATAATTCTCGGTCTTTTGAAGCAGACCAGGGGCAAGGCAAACGTGTGCGGTTATGACAGCATAAAAGATCCTCTGGAGATAAAGGCGATATCAGGATATGTACCGGAGACTCCCATTTTATATGAATCGATGACGCCTTCTGAACTGTTCAGCTTTATAGCGTCCATACGCCGCATAGATGAGAACACGTTCAGGAGAAGGATAGATGCCCTGATCGATGCATTCGGTGTTTCTGAATACATGAATGATTTCATCGGATCGCTCTCCTTCGGAAACAGGCAGAAGATCGCCATAATATCGGCAATAATGCATGATCCGAAGATACTGATAGTCGATGAAGGTATAAATGGTCTCGACCCCAGATCAGCAAAACTGTTCAAGAGCATTCTCACCGACATGCGCGATCATGGAAAAATAATCGTATTTTCAACTCATATACTTGAGATAGCGGAATCTCTGTGCGACCATGTTGCCATATTGTATAACGGCCGCATTGTGGCCAACGGCACGATAGAGGATCTCAGAAGTGCCGCAAATGAACCTTCACAGAACCTTGAGGAGATATTTCTGAAACTTACAAACGCTGAAGATGTACCGGATGTCGCAAGATACCTGAGGGATGAGATTGAACACTAAGACGCTGTTCTATCTTGCCAGAAGGATACTGATTGAAGAACGCTATCTTGCGCTTAAGAATTCAGCGTCCTTCATGTCAAGAACGGCAAGAGTCAGAAACAAAGGGAGTTATATAATGAGATTCGTGAACATATCATACGGAGCCACATCCCTGTCCTTCATGATATTCTCTCTAATACTTGTTGCTCCAAGCCTCATCTCGCATGAGATATACACGTTATCCAGCGTTGTTCTTCTGCTCTTCATATATTCTCTCTTCATAAACATATCAAATTCGCTCCTCTTCTTCGTTTCAGTGAACATAAACCATATACTTGATCCGCTAAGACTGCTTCCTGTCGATTTCCCGGATCATGTTATAGCCGTTTCATGGTTCATATACACCGGCAGTTCCTCGCTCTTTGCGGTTCTTCCTGCAGTCTTTCTCTCAGCCTTCCTCCTCAACAGCATCTACATACTCATCGTAGGCGCCATATGGGGCCTCTTCTCCATCCTCCTCGGATACGTCATCGGATCGTCGCTGTTCGTAGCCTTCGGAAGCAGGATCGGCGGAAGGCGTACGAGAGTGTCCAGTATCCTGAGAAATGCCGGCAGGGTGATATTTCTCATATTTGTCTTTGCAATATTTGAGATAATACTCTACAATGCGAACCTGGTTAACGGAGTGATACCAAAACTCCCTTACCCATATTCCTATTTCGTACCGGTATTCAATATACAGTATTCACTGTTCTTTTTCCATAGCTTCTATTCTCATCTCACAGGATACTTCATTTCAATATCCTATACTGCCCTGATCGGCCTATCGTTCGTATATATTAACAGGCGTGCCTTCTACAGGCTTATAGAGCCGGCATCCAGATCCTACGGAAAAGCCTATGTCCATACAATAACCAGGGTGAGAAGCAGGCCATTCTCGTTCTTCTCCAAGGATCTGAAGATTTCTTCGAGAAAGTCGCAGAACCTGATACTTCTCATAATGCCCATATTCTTCGTATTTCCAACCATAATGTCCGAGGTTCTCTACGCACCGACCACAAGGGTGGATCCAGTGACGCTTTACAACGCCATGGTGGCTTTTGTAATAGTCACTGCATCATTCTATTCCATACTCTTTCTCGTCATAGAGGGTAACGGCATTTCATTCATAAAGTCGCTACCGCTGGACGGAAACAGCATAATAAGGTGGAAGATAGCCGCACCCACATTCATATTTCTGATCATAGACGTTTCGATGCTCATAACGATAAGCATAAAGGTCCTGATGGGCACTCCGTATTACCTCTTCATAATGGTGGATACTGCACTATATTTTGTCTCTTCGATCATATACAACATGCACAGGCTTTACGGTAAGATCCCGGACACCGCCGATACCGTGAACTTCTATTCCTTCGGCGGCCAGATTGCGTTTATATCAACGTTCGCCTTCACAGGGATCATAGTGGGATCCGCCGACATCTTTTCTCTTGCAGTTCAGTATTCGATGAAGCTTGACGCGTATTCCTTCTTTGCCATCAACACGCTGATTGGATTCATCGCACTCGCCTTCTTCACAATCAGATATAGGATACTGCCGATGAGGCCGGGGCCAGAAAGCATGATGGGTTCTGATGCATGATACAGACAGAAGCCATGCACGGAATTGAACCATTTCGCTTATAGTATGATGGGTTCTGTATGTAAGCACCCGTCTGCGTTCCACCATAAAACTATTAGTCATTGTGATCTATTAGGTCTTGTAATGTTAGTCACTAGACGGGTAATATTCTATGGAAGGGTTCAGGGCATAAACTTCAGATCAAATACCCTGTCAAAGGCGATAGAACTCAACGTGAAGGGTTGGGTGATGAACAGGATAGACGGATCAGTTGAGGGGTACTTTTCAGGGGAACTGCGTAATGTTATGGATCTGATAGACTACTGTGTTTCTGATATGCCCTATGCTGTCGTGAAACGATATGACGTCTATGACCTGCCCTATACGGAGTTTCCCGACTTCAGAATAAAGAGGTAATATATTGGATGGCTCAAGGATAATAATTGCAGAGAAGGCTGATGCAGGCAGGAGGATAGCCTATTTCCTCTCAGGCGGGAACGTCAAATCCCACAGATCCAAAGGAACATCCTATCTTGAATTTGAATACGATGGAGTGAAAACGTACCTGATACCACTCTCCGGACACATTGTGGAGGCTGACTTTGAGAGCGGATACAGCGACTGGAGCAAGATAGATCTTTCAAATCTGATCGATGCGAAGATAGTGAAGAACGTGAAGAACAGGATAGCCTATCAGACCCTCACCTCATTCAGGGGAAAGGTTCACGAGATAGTCATCGCAACCGACTATGACAGAGAAGGGGAACTGATAGGAGTAGAGGCGCTCGACATAATAAGGAATGGGGATGAGTCTGTTAAGAGGGCCAAGTTCAGCGCTCTGACGAGAAACGAGATAATGGATTCCTTTAAAAATCTCATAGGGGTGAATTACAGCCTGGCTGATGCAGCTGATGCCAGGGAATCCATCGATCTCATATGGGGATCCGTCCTGACCAGGTTCTTCTCAGTCACCACAGGCAGACTCGGCAGATCCTTCCTCTCAGCAGGAAGAGTTCAGACACCGACTCTAGCCATAATAGTCGACAGAGAGAGGGAGATCATAAGCTTCAGACCTGAACCCTACTGGA
>NZ_JAGDXM010000020.1:10637-13281 GCF_023256435.1 Thermoplasma sp.
CACTGCATGTGGTATTCGACAAGGACGGGAAATTCGTTGCTAGATATCCTGAAAACATAAAGGATAAAAACATCGCGGAAAACATATTCAATTCGATCAATGGAAAGAATGGTAGGGTTGTCTCCTACAGATCGAGGGACGAATCCATAAGGAGGCCGGCTCCATTCAGCACAACTGAGTTTCTCAGGGAAGCTTCAAGAATAGGAATAATGCCGTCTAAAGCCATGAGCATAGCCGAGAATCTTTACATGAGGGGCCTGATAAGCTACCCAAGGACTGACAACACAGTCTATCCGAGATCCATAAATCTGAAGTCCGTCCTGAAGAAGCTTGAAAATACCTCATATTCAAAGTATGTCAAGGAGATAGAATCATTCGATAGGATACTTCCATCCAGAGGTAGAACGGAAACGACTGATCATCCGCCCATATATCCCGTGGATGCGCCTAAGGAGGATCTCAAGGGCGATTATGCCCGCGTTTACGATCTCGTGCTGAAACATTTCCTCTCAACGCTGTACCGGGACGGCAGCAAAACCGTGACCGAAGCAGAGATCGATATAGCAGGTCACATATTCCTTGCCAATGGGCAGCGCACCACGGACATGGGCTGGATGCAGATATACGGTTATGAGCCCAGGGATGTTTACCTTCCACAGCTGGTTGAAGGCGAGGAGGTGAAGGCGGTAGACTGGAAGATGGAAGAGGATGAGACAAAACCGCCACCGAGATACGATATGTCAGCTCTGCTGAAGAAGATGGAGGACCTAAATCTAGGAACAAAGAGCACGAGACACGACATCATAGGCAAACTAATAGAAAGGGGCTTCATAGAGGGAAATCCTGTCAGGCCAACGCCACTTGGCATGGCATTCATAGATGCGGTGAGGTCCGTGAACTCGCACATTGCAGATCCTGAGATGACCGCGAAGCTGGAGCAGGATATGGACAGGATAGAGAGGAATGAGATGAGGAAGGCTGAGGTCGTGGAGGAATCGAAGAGAATGCTCCATGAGGTGCTGAGTCATTTCATGAACAGAACCGAGTCTGTGAGGGAGATAATAACAAAGGGACTTAATTCCGGGCAGGACATAGGAAATTGTCCCTTCCATGAGGGCAAGAGGATAATGCTCATGAAGGATCGATTCACCTATACGATAAGATGCGAAGATCCGTCGTGCAGGATAAACTTCAAGATAAAGAGGAACGGCTCAGTTTCACTCTCAGATGAAAAATGCCCTGTGTGCGGGCTTCCAATGATCAGAATAATAAGAAAGGGACAGTCTCCGGAGATCAAATGCATCGATCCTGACTGCGCCTTCAACAGGGAGAACGATGACTATGGGGAATGCCCGTCGGATCATGGGCGTCTCGTCCTCAGGCAATCCAAATACGGAAAACGGTTCCTGGGGTGCAGCAACTACCCGAAATGCACCGTAACCTATCCGCTCCCGCAGATGGGTAAGATAATTAAGACTGGTGAAACGTGCCAGTATTGCGGCGCGCCAATACTGGCAGTATCAAGGGGTGGCAGGAGATGGAAGTTCTGCCCGAATATGAGCTGTGAATACAACAAGAAGCGCAAGACATCGGAAGGTACCGATAAGAAAGAAAGAAGAACGAGGAAAAATGCGAGCAAAAGCTGAACTTATATCTATGGCTATATTCGTACTTTCATCGCTGCTTGCGATACTTCTAGCTGTTGCCATATACAACTCCGAGCCATCTTCCTATGCGCACAGATCCCCTACCTACGGCATTGGCTATGTTTTCATATACATAATCGCAGCCTTTCTCTTCTCCTTTGTGATAATATATCTTGGCAGAAAAAGAAGATTGAGAATATTCAGGGTCATCTACTCCATAGTGGTTGCATACGTGATATTCTATGTCTTCCTCATACTCCTCTCAATCTTCCTGTACAATGTTTACGTAATTTTTGCAGCCTCCATAGCCATAGCAATGATCTTCTTCTACCTGATGCTGTTCAGAAACGAATGGTACATTACCGATTCTGCTGGATTCTTCCTTTCTGTGGGAATATCATCGATCTGGGGCATCACCTTCGGCGTATGGGCTGCGGTTGCCTTCCTCGTAGCCTTTGAGATCTACGATTACATCGCGGTATACAAGACAAAACATATGATAAGCCTTGCACGATATGCTGTGGATTCTGATCTGCCCATGCTCTTTGTCCTTCCTGAAAACAGAGGTTTCAGCATGCGCGGACTAACCTTCGATAACCGTGGAGAAGGAAATGTATTGATGATAGGATTTGGAGACATAGCGCTTCCAAGCATAATGGTCGTTTCCTCTGCCATATACGGAATAGCGCATATTCTGTTCTTCACCCTTCTGCCTCTGGTCGGCGGACTTGTTGGCATGGCAGTGCTATATTTCTGGAACCGCGACAGGCCTGCTCCAGGACTACCATATATTAACACCGGAACAATAGTAGGCTTTCTCATCGCATTCCTTGTGTTTCGTGTTTTCTGAAATGCACTTGATCACGGGTGCTATGTGGAATAGTCAACTACCTTTCTCTGACAGAATGGACTTGTTGCTGGTCTCCCCTCCACCTGTGAGTGAAGTTTCATTGAACCGCAACGATCGGCTGGCTGACAGCAGCCTGAAGTACTCAGAT
>NZ_JAGDXM010000019.1:0-43132 GCF_023256435.1 Thermoplasma sp.
TCCACGATAACCAAGTGGATGATACTTTAGTAAAATCGCTGAGATCCGAATATACGCCTGTGTAGATCGTTACTTCGGGCTTATACGGATGTCCGGAAAGGCAGATGTCTCAGAGAGAACAGGCCATACTCTAATGAGACTTATTCTACGATTTATGACAGAATACAGCCTCATCTTACCTTAACCGCCACACCCTTCTTCAATTCTATCATTGCCCTTGCCGGCATCTTTGCGATGCCGACCCCACGGATCTCACCATTATGGACAAGCACAACTTCGTCTTCCTGTCTTATGTCCTCAGTGGCATCAACAACTCCCATAGCGTATACGTTTGAGGTGGGTTTGAAATCATCTATCTCGACAAGGAATTTTCCATTGTTCAGAAACATGTCTGCTGAAGCCTTATTTATTGTGAACTTTCCCATCTTTTCATTGTATACAAAGAGAATTTTCCCATCCTTTACTAGCATATCCTGATTGTAATTTCTCCTTATGGTGTATCCAGATATCAATGGCATTAGCCAATCCCCAAACTGGTATTTAAGTATGGAATTATATTTGACAATTTTCTGATTTACTGATTTACCGGAATCTACCTCTTTCTTCAATATATCATTTAGTTTCGACAGATTTGTAGATTTGAACTCTATGACTTCATATGGATATGGTATGGCCTCAGTGATAAATTCCAGATCATCAGGAATGAAGGCTACTACCTTTCTGTATCTGTTGCGATCCATATAGCTCCGCATCATGCGTTTCATCATGACCTTTTCATCCTCATACCAGAGCCCGATCACAGGTATGTCGTAAAACCTCGGCGGATACGTTTCTTCCAGCTCCCTGGGTACTATACCAAGAGGTGATGTAACTATTATCTCATGAATATATTTTCTCAGATCACCTATGGCCCCGATCACCTTCTGATGGCTTCTGGAATAAGAATAGGGCTTCTTTGCAGAGCATGGAAGTATAAGCGCCACATCCAGATCTGGCTTGACGTATGAGTTGCTTATATAATTACGATATCTTATCAGGTCTGGCCTGTACAGATCCTCTATGGTGTTCGCCTTTATGTAAGGAGTACGCGCAGGAAATACGATCTCGAATTCCTGATAATATGAATAATCGGCTATGCGCACTATCTCTGCAGCCTTGCTGGATACGACGGTTTTTTCGACAATTTCTCTCAGCGTACCGTCTGCTATTGAGCTGCGTATGTCCTGGATGATCTCAGAGATGAACGCATTATTCTCAGCTGAAACGTCATGATCCGTTCGATCTATTCCGAATGGAGTGAATCTATAGCCCATCTTACCCTGCATATCCAGGACTGAATCATCGAAAAACGATACACCGAGGTAAACTAGCGCTGGTATCGAATAGGGATCGCTCAATCCTGAGATAAATATCAACTTGGAGAAACCGTATTTCGAATGTATATCCATGATCAGCCTGACAAGATCCTTTGGTCTCCTTACAAGTTCCATGCCGTTGGGTATTATGATGAGATTTTCGGTCTCCAACAATTCCTGCTTTATCTTTGCTGGATAGAGTATCTGCCTCGGTATTCTCTCTCCAAGAATTTCGATATATTTCTCATCATAATTTATATCAGATGCTGTTCTGAGTAATGCCGGAAAAACTACATCGCCAATTTTTCCGTACCTGGAATAACCGAATATGGCCTGATCCTCAATCATTTATTTACGATATTTTGACGGGATTATTTAAAGTTCGTATCACAAAAAATACTGCCCCTCTATTCGGCCTTCCGCTGAATATTTTTATAGATTAGGAAAAACGCGGGGAGTGGGATTCGAACCCACGCTCTCATAAGAGAAACAGCTTAGCAGGCTGCCGCCTTACCTCTGGGCCATCCCCGCCCACAATCTCACTGGCTGAACCTCTCCTGAAGGTCGTTGGCTATCTGCTCCAGCATCTCTTCGAAGTCCTCGTTCTCAAAGGTGAATATTTCTCCGCTCGGTAGAATTATTTTCGCATAATATATATCGCCATCCTTAGATACCTCAACCTGAGCCAGTTCCTCTGTCATACCTATCAAGCCTTAAATGATTTGCCTATATTATACTTTTACGCAAATGTCCTCTGGCGTCCGAAATGATCATGATCGCGTTTATATGTCGATGTACATACACGATTGGATGAGATCCAAGGCCTATCTTATTCCACGCAGCTTAGCCGATCGGGTCATAAGGGATCTGATAGCATCTGGTAGGATCAGAAAGGATCTGAAGATCCGCAAGATCGGGGATTATGTTGCAGTTCCAATATTCGATGAGGATACTTCATATAATTTCGAATCAAAGTATTTGGAATTTGAAAGCAGAAAGGATGCCAATGTGAAGGATATGATAGGTGATATCCTTTCCAGGGAGTATGGATACACTGGATATATACCTGAAAAATGGGTGAGGTATGGAAACAGCCTCTTCCTGAATAGACCTGTCGAAGAATCTGTCTTTGAAGTTATGAAGCGTGTTCTCGGTATAGATTCGATATACGTCTATCATGGAATCGCATCAGCAGAAAGGATACCGGTGGTTGAATTTCTATATGGGAGGAGAGGCGAGGTTCTTCATATAGAAAATGGCATAAGGTATCTCTTCGATCCGGAGAAGGTTATGTTTTCCCCTGGAAATACCAATGAAAGAACGAGGATGAGCCTTCTAAAATTTCAGGGGGAAACCGTGCTTGATATGTTCTGTGGCATAGGTTATTTCACTCTGCCCATCGCAAAATATGGCCAGCCGGAAGAAGTATATGCCTGCGACATAAATCCATTGGCAGTTCATTATCTAAAGGAGAATGCTAGAATTAACCGTGTGGAAGAGAGAATAATACCAATCATCGGAGATTCAAGAGTCTCATGTCCCAAGGGCCCATTCGATTCCATAATCATGGGCAATTTCAAATCCCTGATGTTTCTACCCGCAGCACTCAAGCGATCGAAGGAAAACACGAGAATAATACTCCACCATCTTGTATCGCAGGAAAATCTCACCAGATATAGATATGATATAATGCACTATACATCCACGATGGGCTATCTTTCATCGGTGGAGGACTCCCATATTGTAAAGTCGTACGCACCCAAGATGTTTCATGTTTCAACCACGCTGAGGATACTCCGGATATGAATTGCGCAAAATAAGAGGCAAACCGTTCACTAAAATATCAACAACCGCATCATCAAAAATAAGGTAATACAAAAATGTAAAGTTTATCTACCAAACCGTTTCTCATCGATCCGATATAAAATCGGTTGAGTTAACTGAATTTTAATTCACTCACCTGATTATTTTGGTACTATTCTTACAACGTTGCTTCCTCTAACCACTACCGTGCCAAGTTTCCTTGATACGTTTTCGCTGCTTTCGTCCACATCATCCAGTACCATATTCATATACTCGTCAAATCCTGTGAGCACGCCTTCAAGTACACGGTTATCCTTCAACAGCAAAGAAACCCTTTTATTAACGCTTTCCTCAAGCATTTTCATTGGCATCATCAATATCATTTCACCCCTCAATTGTATTCATCATCATCAAAGTTATCTTCGCGGCTCATTATGACCTGTATCAGACCACGGAGTACCTCTTTAACATCATCCAGCTCCTTTCTCATATTTTTGACTTCCTTGTTGAGTGCCTCAACATCCTTCGCCTTATCATTACCTGCGTATTTCATCATCAAAACCCCCTTAATTTTGCCTGCGGGCCTCACCATGGCTGTTGCCATGGGTTATCCTGTTTTCGTAATTGAATATATCTACATTGCCATAATCATCCGCTATCTTGCGTATCTCCGTGCGCTGACAGTTCTCACAGTACAGAGTTATATTCTTCTTCACGAGAGGCTGCCTGCATCTGGAACATACCGCACTTATGACTCCATAATGGTTGCCATTTATTGATATTTCCGGCATATCTCCAGTCCTCACCACATAACCCCTTATCAGATCTCCCACAGAGATGAAATCGGACTGGGGCCTCTTGGACATTCCAAAAGAAAGCTGCATCTCTTCATCAACTTCCTTCAGGCCTGTTCCTCTCTGGAAGACACCAACAACCCTGACTATGTATCTGTGCGAATCGTTCTTTATTACCTGCCCATACACAACATCGCCCTTTTTCAATGTGAACTCCTTTTTTTCAGTATCCACTGATATCATGAGGTTTATATCATCCCTGATTATATTCCCGAATTTTGTTGCTACTATCTCACCGTTCTTCTCCTCAGTATTGCGTCCTGGCAGGTATTCCTCCGTAGTGGCTATTATGTCCCCGGGAAAAGCAACTTTCTTTTCTCCTTCCATGGATATTCCTTTGTAAACTTTGGCCTATGCGGCTATATCGACATATGATCATACATATTTAAGTTTTTTTCCACTGAAAACGTAAGTATTCGCTCATCATATAGTCGTTAACCATGCACCTGTATGGAGGTGAACCAGTTATATGGGGCCCATAATTCAATTTCATGATAATCCTTTCACTCTCAATAAAAGTTATATTATTTTTTAGCATATCCTGAATATTATGGTAAGCAGAATAAAAGTTGTTAACGACCCTGGTGAACTGGTATCCATATTTCATGCTGCTGATAGTGAGATCAAGAGAAAATTGCTTCTGGATCTATCCACCGGATGGATCACACTGCCTGTGATAGAGCAGAAATACGGAAAGGAGGGGAGAAAGGCCCTTCTATACCTGGACAAGATCAAGATGATAGAGACGCAGTGGATCACTGGGCAAAATGGACCTGAAAAAGCCTACCATACATATTATACAAATGTTCAGATAAACATAATGGGCTCGCTAAGCGAGCTCTCAGACATCATATATGCCGCAACGCTTTCAGATGAACAGCTCGGGGAATATGAGGAGAAGATAAGATCCATGATGAAAAATGGCGAAGGTGTATTTCTTGGCGATGTCTCGGATGCTCTCGGCATTTCGCAGACGCTCATAAGGGGTATAGTCAAGAGATCGAGCATCCTTGAGATAAAAGGATATAAGATAGAGCTGGTTTCTGGTGCTGAATGATCACCGTACTCAGGATAAATCATAGACCATTCCGAGATAAGAGAATAACAACGCATGTGGCATTGACTGCAAGGGCCTTCGGTGCCTCCTCAATACTGGTTGATGAGAAAGACGAGACGCTGGAAAACACTATAAATGATGTTGTCAAAAATTTTGGAGGAAATTTCTCCATAAAGACAGGATGCAGCTGGGTATCAGAGTTCAGGAATTTCAATGGAATTAGAGTGCATCTGACCATGTACGGACGGAAGATATCAGATGTGATAGATGAGATTAGGCTAAGCGGCAAAGATCTCATGATTCTCGTCGGATCGGAAAAGGTTCCCATGGAGGCCTATGAGATAGCTGATTACAATGTCTCGGTAACAAATCAACCCATAAGTGAGGTTTCCGCTCTCGCTATATTCCTGGATCGCTATTATCAAGGCGCTGAACTCAATAAGGAGTTTATAGGGAGGATAAACGTGCAACCCACAGATAGAGGGAAGATAGTGAAGCTGATCCCAGATGAACAGGAGTGCATGGATCTCCTGAAAAAATATGGAGCTAGCGAGAAACTTATAGAACATGTTAAAGCCGTAAAGGAACTTGCGGTGAGGATAGCCGAACGCTGCAATGCAGATCAGCGCATCGTGGTTGCCGGATCTCTTCTTCACGATATAGGCCGTACAAAAACCAATGGTATAGATCATGCCGTGGTCGGTGCAGGGATACTCAGATCCGAGAATATACATGAAAGCGTTGTACAGGTCGTGGAAAGACATATCGGTGCCGGAATATCCATGGAAGAAGCTGTTAAACTTGGGCTCCCGCCTAAGGATTATATCCCTGAGTCACTGGAGGAGATGATAGTTGCGCATGCCGACAATCTATTTGCAGGAAACAGAAGATTGAAGGTCAGGGATATCATTGAAACCTATCGGAAAAGAGGACTGAATGATGCTGCTGAGAGAATAGGTGATCTGCACAGAAAGCTAAGCGCCATCGTCGGCATGGACATAGACGATATTCAATGAAAAGTACATCATGACGCACTACGCATTCAAATTCGGTTATGAGGGTCAGTATTTTACAGGGTTCCAGAGAGGTAATGGTGAACACAGCATAGAGGATGCAATAATCTACGTCCTCCGAGAAAATAACTTCGAATATGATATAAGAACCGCAGCAAGGACCGATCGCTATGTCTCGGCAGTTTCCAATGTTTTCGCTCTAGAAACGATGAGGGAACCCGATTCAGTGGCCAATCTTATAAACTCAAAGGAAAGACATATCTTTGTGCATTCATATGCGGTTGTTCCGGATGACTTTAATCCCAGACACTGCACATACAAGACATACAGATATTATCTCTTTGATGATATAGACTGCCGGGCCATGGAAAATGTTATCAGGAAATTCATAGGAACGCATGATTTTCGCAGTTTCGCAAGGGTAGACAGCAGAAGGACGATGAGAACGATACTCGATGCAAAATGCGGTGAAGAGGATAATCACAAATATATTGAATTTAAAGCCAGAAGTTTTCTCTGGAATCAGGTCAGAACCATGGTGGCATTTGCACAGGATAATGCTGAAACCGGAATCGATCCGTTTTCGATAGAAGGCAGATATCCTAGAGTTGCAAGACCGAATAATCTGATACTCTGGGAAATATATTACGAAGGAGTTGATTTCAAGGTGGTAAGAAGGACGCCGAAGAAGATGCGCGAACTCTATGAAGACAGCAGTATAGACGCCATGCTGCTTGAAAACTTGATCCAGAAATTTAATCACAGCATCTAGACTGATACAGTTTTATTAAGCCTATACATTTCCCTATCCAAATGGATTACAGGCCCAAAGCTTACAGCATAATATTTGCCAGATCTCTGTACGCGCTTAACTGGTTCGATATTGCGCCAGCGCTGAAATACATATCAGCGGATCTACACATGAACGTCATACAGATAGGGTTGGCCACCACTTCATTCTATATAGGTCTGGCTCTTTTCCAGCTTGTGGGCGGATCTCTGGCGCATCGTATCGGGAATCTGGTTGTATCGGTAACTGGTCTTGGGATACTTGGGACATTTGGTATATTTTCTGGGCTCTCCACAAACTTCGTGGAACTGTCTATATCCAGGTTCATGGCTGGAGCCGGATCAGCACTGTTCTTTTCGCCTGCGCTTGGCATAATATCAGATATAGTACCGGTTGAAAGATACGGATCCTATGTGAGTGTTTACAATGGAGCGTTCAGTTTCGGAGCTGGAACGGGCATATTTGCCTTCGGTTACCTAGACACGATCACTGGCTGGCGTCTATCCCTTGTCATTGGCGGTTTGCTTCTCATTCTGGCGGATCTTGCTCTGTTTATACTGATGAGGAGAGAAAATCTGAAGAAGAGAAGGCCGATGAGCGATCTCATAGCTGCCGTGAAGAAGCCTGCCCTCTGGATTCTTCCAGTTGTTACCGTTGGAAGTGCGGTTTCTGAAACCATAATGGGACAGCTATTTGTCTATTATCTTGAAGAGTACAGACATTTCTCGGCGATAATTGCATCCCTTGCTGGATCGTTTTTCCTCTTTGTTGGATTGCCTGGAGGCTTTATCTCTGCATTTATAATACGCAGGTACAGCAGGAAGGCGCAGGTGACGTCACTCTTTGTCCTGATGTCTCTCATATTCTTCTTTGTCCCCTTTGAGAGAAATCTGGCCGAGATATTGATCACGCTTTTCGCATTCAGCGTCCTTTCAATCTATGGGTTTTCATATCTCTATATGGAGGCCAGTAACATAAACAGATCTGCCGTCTCCTTCTCGCTCTCTGTGGTTAATTTTGTTCAGATGATGATAAGCTCTGCTGTACCGTATTTGTATACATATGCAATATACAGCGTATCCGTGAATACTGGATGGTATCTCCTTGGCATAATTTCCCTTGTGCCTGCCCTCTTCATCGTAAAAATAAAGTGAACCATCTTAAGGCTATCATGAAAATGGTAAATGAAGTGCCATTACGGTTAAACGGTCAGGGCTTCAGGCCGAAAAAATGACCAGATAGCCTGTATGATGCCCAAAATGATCAAAAAAATTATGAGACGAGAACGTCTTCGAGTACGTCTCTGTCCATAAGTATATGCGAGATCAGACAGAATTCATCTGGCTTGTGGGCGTTCTCCTCTATCGTCGTGAACCACACGACTGCTGGCATGCCAAGCCTCCTGAAAAATGCGGCGCATGTTCCTCCGCCGATGCCTATGGCCCTGGGTTCCTTTCCCCTCTTCTTTTTTATTGATTCCTTCAGTCTCGTCACAACTTCTGAATCTTCCGGAGTCTTCGCCGGTGCTTGTTCCTTCTGTATGAGTTCGTAAGTTATTCTGGCTTTGCTCTCCTTCTGAAAACTGCTTATGGCGCCATCTATCGTTTTCAGAACGTCATCAAGATTGTACTCCGGCAGGACTCTGCAGTCAAAGTAAAAGACGTCTGTTCCAGGTATTGTATTGACGTTGTCCACATTCTTTTCATGTTTAGTGGGCTCAAAGGTAGAATATGGAACGTTGAAGAGATCGTCCCTTGCCGTGTATTTCTCATGAAGGATCTTATCGAGATCAAGCATGAACCTGGCACCTTCCCTGAAGGCGTTTATGGCGTTTACAGGCATGCTCGCATGCCACTGCTTGCCCATCACGCTGAATTTTACCCAGAGGATGCTCTTCTCCGCCACCTCTATTGTCATACCATCCTCGCTTCCAGCGTCCGGCACTATTATAAGATCGGATTTGCCGAATATATTCTTGTCAAGAAGGTACTGTATTCCGTATTTGCTTCCCATCTCCTCATCAGCAACAAAAGCCACACCGAAGCCTATTTTGGACTTCAGATTCTTGACTTTCATATCTCTGAGGATAAGGAGCGCAGTGAACACAGCCTGACCATCATCCTCAGTTCCCCTTCCATACATCCTGTCTCCATCCACTGTAACGTCGAATGGCGGTTTTGTCCACAGTCCAGGATCGCCAACAGGAACAGTATCTATGTGAGCTACAAGCCAGAGCGTTTTCTGTGCATTTCCTGTCCTCAGGACTATGTTTGACCTGATCTTTCCGTATTCATCCTTGGTATCATATCTCTTGTAATCACTATAACCAAGCTCTTTCAATATCTTTTCCAATTCGTCTGCCCTGTTCTTTTCTCCTTCTCCACCGGAGGCTGGGGATATGGCCGGTATCCTTATAATTCTCCTCGCAACCTCAATTACAAAATCCCTATCTGGCATAGAAATGAGATCCATGTCGGAGTATATCGCTAACACGTTAAAATTTTCCCTGTCTTATCCGCATCGCATGGATCTGATACGTTTGACATATGCATAACCACACTGCCATTCAATCTGAAGAAGATGAACAATATGCATAGCAGCGATGTTTCCTGTCTGCATTGTTATAACCGTAATAGAGTATATGTCATGAGATGCGTCGTACTGAATCGAAGAAACATACCGATGAGAAGCCCCGCCACCGGCAAAGATTTAACATAGTATAAGTTGCCCTAATGATGTTTCACAGACCAGAGTATGCATATATATACAGAGGCATAACAGTTATGGTCGCCTTCACAATAATGGTAGATATTCTGCAATCTCTGGTGCGTATATATTTACCTCTTTCCAGCCTCAATTTCATAGTATTTTACATAAATACCTTTTCCCTGGGGATACTGTTTGCTCTCCTCATTACATATGGATTTCTTGAGGGATCTACATCCATAAAAATATCTGCCATCTTTCTTCTGGCCTATTTTATAATGGACTATTCCAGGCCGCTGATCGTGCCTCATGCGGACGTAAGTTTTTCGGCTCTTTATGGTTTTTTACTGCTCTTTCTGCCCATAACCTCCAGAACACTTGCTCTGTTCTATTATCCAAATATGCTAACAAGATTTCTCACGCTAATATTCTTCGTAGTTGGTACAGCATCCGCACTGATAACCTTTCATGGACTCATATACATCCACCATCCTATGAAGCACATCCAATTCGAACTCCTGATGATGTATCTTATATTATCGCTCCTGTCATCCATTATGATATTCTGGTATGCGAAAAAGCATGCCCGGCATCAGGATGAACCTGTGCAATGATATTTTCGTTTCAGGCCTTTATATCATCCTTCAACATCTGGATTAGTTTTCTCATATCGTAGCCCAGTGGTATCTCACCATTGATGCCTCTGTTGCCTATCACGAAGGCCTTGGAAGAATTCTCATGGATCTTTCCGTTTTCCATCTGATCTCCGATCGATACAGTCTCATTCCTTGATATTTGAAGCTTCATCTGAAGATTCTGTACTGCTATGTCTTTGTGCTCAGGTATGACTTGTATCCTACCATACGGTTCAACGAAGCCATGTTCATCTGTGCCTATGACGTTTGATATATTGTAGTCCAACTTCATACTCTCGCTCAGTATATCAAAAAGCCAGGATATACCTCCAGAAACAACAGCAGTTATCACACCTGAATTCCTGAGCGTTTCTATAACCTCCATAACGCCTTCTCTGATCCTTATTTCACGTAGGATTTCCTTGATGTCATTCTTCGTCAATCTCGGATGCATCCTCAGCCATGCCATAACGTCGCTTCTGAAAAACTCCTCGTATGTAATAAAACCATTTTTATAAAGTCTGAAATTTCTGTGGTTGTCTGTTCGCAGGCGTCGATGAACATATTCCCAGCTGCTAGGCTCCTCCGTTAACGTGCCATCCATATCAAAAATGGCCAGTCTTATCATCTGCACTATCCTTCAATAAGATCTGGAAAAGACGGCCAATTTACCTTCCTTACCGCACACCACACATTTGCCAGTCTCCTTCGCGTCAACCATGAACCCGAGTGCGGATTTCTCTGTCTTCGCCTCTATGCTGTCTGAACATTCCTTCGAACCACACCAGAACGCTGTTATAAGACCGTCCCTATTGAATTCTTCAATACTGGAGGCCTTAAACACATGCTCATTGAACTGCCTTTTCGCATCGTCCATCATCTTCTCTCTTATCCTTATGAGCGTGTCCGGTATCTCGTATATGAGTTTCGATCTGTCTATTGTTATCTTACCAGGAATGTTCCGCATGGATAATGTGACAGTCTTATTTTTGACCTCTCTCTCCCCTATCTCTATCCTGAGCGGGACTCCTCTCATCTCCCAGTCATTGAATTTATAACCCGGGGTGAAGTTTTCTCTGTCGTCAACCTTCACACGAACGTTTATGCTGTTCAGGGTGTTCTCAATATCCCTGGCATATTCCATTACTCCATCACCGGGGATCGGAACTATTATTACCTGTATAGGTGCCACGTCAGGCGGAAGTATGAGACCTTTATCATCTCCATGTATGCCTATGATGGCGGCCAGCAACCTCTCGCTCATACCATAGGTTGTCTGATGAGCATAATCGAATGTTCCGTCTTCCTTGAGATATTTTATGTCATAGTTCTTCGAAAAGTTTGTGCCGTACTGGTGTATCGTACCTATCTGCAGCGATCTGCCTGAGGGGAGAACGGTATCAAAAGCGATGGTATACATGGCTCCTGGGAACTTATCCCAGTCTGGCCTCTGATCGTAGAAGTACGGGAGACAAAGCTGGGCGGATATTTCCCTCCATATCTCCTTGTACTGATCCATCTGCGCTTCAGCATCCTCGTAGGTCGCATGGGCAGTATGAGCCTCAAAGAAGTGTATTTCCCTTATCCTTATGAAGGAACGGGTATGCTTGGTCTCATACCTGTAGACGCTGACTATCTGGTATATTTTCAGCGGAAGATCAGCATGAGATCTGACCCAAAGTGAGAACATTGGATACATCGCAGATTCGCTTGTGGGACGCAACGCGAGTTCCTCCTCAAGGTTCTCCTTGCCTCCTTTGGTGACCCAGTAAATCTCATTTTCGAAACCCCTTATGTGTTCAAACTCAACCTCAAGCATGCTGCGGCCTATGAGAACTGGAAAGTTAACCTCTTGAAAATTCCTCTTATCCACCGCCTTTCTAACTATTGAATCGATCAGACTCATTATCTTCCAGCCATAGGGAAGCCACACATTCATTCCCTTCACTGGGTACCTTTTATCGCTTAGTCCCGCAAGTGTGATTATCTCGTTATACCATTCGCTGAAGTTATCCTTCTTGTTCTCCATTTTGCTTAGAATTTAAGAACGATATTTAAATTTCTTTGTCTCTTCATATTGTGTTTCCGCAATCATTTCTCCATCCTAAATTCTTCTATGACTGCACCAGGCCCAAATTTTACATAGAAACTCAGGGAATTCTTTTCGTTATTTATAACGACATGTCTTCCGTCTCGATAATTTCCATTTATTCTTAGTTCATCTATTTTATTAATTGGAGTATTCTGCAATGCCTTCTCGATCATGTTTCTGAACTCGGCAGCACATATGTCGCAGCAGAAGAACAGATCCTCACCGAACATCTCCTCGTGATGATCGCCCCATGTTGCTCCGCAAAGCGCACAACCGGTGGCCTTGCTACCGGCCCTGACTCCGTTGACGATTATATTCAAGTCATTCACCCCAAGCGGCTTCAAGCATTCTTGATCTTCTCAGCCTCGCGTTTAAATATAAATAAAAAGCGTCCATCGAACGGATCATTATTGATCTTGTTGTAAGATCGTCCATGGTCTCCGATTCCACTATCTTCAAAGCTTTTCCAGCATGATCCACGTCCGCTTTATAACCTTCCATCAGAAAATCCCGTACCTCCTGTGGATATTCTGAACTATTGAGTATGCCTGGATCGAAGTAATGCATCTTGGCACCATCATCCACAAGCGTCCTGTCGGCAACAAGTTCAAGCACATGCATTGCACCCATAGTATCCACCCAGGAATAGTGACTGGATATACTATACCAAACCTCAATTGCCTTCGAGGTCTCCGGTAACGGTGTGTATTCCATTATACGTTTTCTTGTCATGCCAAGAGCCTCACCCATCCTGATGAGCAGATCGAGATGCGATGGTCTTCCGTTGAAGCCTATGTATTCCGTCGCCACGTTCTCAATCTCATAATTGAATGCTTCTTCTGAAGTTGTGGAATGTATAACGGATGAAAGAGTCCTGATCCAGTTTCTGAGGAAAAATCTGTGTTCAATAACGTATCCTAGCAATACTGGAATGCTTGGCCTCTGCATTGCCTGTATGAATGGATGCGGATCTGTGTAGAATTTTCTAATGAATGCGAGTCTCGCCCATTTCGCCAAGGATACTTGCGGAGAGAATACCATATCGAAGGCTTCTTCCAAATCAGAATAATCCATATACTTACCTCCCAGCTCGGCATAGATCCATGAGGTGTGGTTTGCATCACCCCTGATTGACATATTTCCGAAATGAACGCCGAGATCATGAAGCGTCTGCACTTTACCCTCACATACTGGACAGATCATAGTGTACATATACTTAAAGTCTATTTAAATTTAAATAGATTTAGAATGATATATATTTTAGAATAGTGATTGCTATAATCATGCATTGAACAAATTGAGTGCGAGAACACTGCACCGATTGACCTTGAAAAATGACAAAATTTATGCCCTTCATTAAGATCTGCTTCCGCTGATCCTGAGGGTGAATGTATCTGCAGAGGTTGCCGAGTCAGGTCAAAGGCGGCAGACTCAAGATCTGCCTCCGTAGGGATTCGCCGGTTCGAATCCGGCCCTCTGCATCTTGGAAGTGAGGAAATGCGATCAGAACTTTTCATAGATGATCGGGATTGCGATCCATTTCTAAAAACCATTTCCCCAGATAATTATGGCAACATAAAGATGGAATGCAACAGCGAGAGAATAAAAATAACAATAGATGAAGATAAATATGGTACGGTATTCACATTATTGGACGATATACTGAGAAATTATGAGGTTTTCAAAAAAATAAGGGATCTTATGTCGCAGATCACTGTTCAACGTTGAGCTGCAGTTTTTCTGTCAGTTCCTTGTATCTGTTTCTTATGGTCACTTCGGTCACACCAGCTACCTCTGCGACCGCCCTCTGAGTTCTCCGTTCTCCAGTCATAAGTGATGCTATGTATATCGCAGCTGCTGCCACACCTGTCGGACCCTTACCGGACGTTAAACCGGCATTTTCAGCGGTTCTCAGTATCTCAAGTGCCTTGTTCCTGGTATCCATGGACAGCTTCAGCTTGGAGCAGAATCTGCTGATGTAGTCCTCAGCCTTTGAAGGCATTATGTTTAACTTCAAGTATCTGCTCATGATCCTGTATGTCCTGCCTATCTCCTTCTTCTTGACTCTGGTTACGGACGCTATCTCACCAAGAGTCCTAGGTACGTTTGTTATCCTGCATGCGGCATAAAGTGCTCCAGCAACTACGCCCTCTATGCTCCTTCCCCTGATCATGTTCTGTTTGACGGCTTTACGATAAATGACCGCCGCTGTCTCCTTCACATCATCAGGTATGCTCAGATTCGAGGCCATTCTCTCAAGTTCCTGAAGCGCCTGGGAGAGGTTCCTCTCGGCGGCGTTTGAAACCTTAATTCTCTTCTGCCATTTCCTGAGCCTGTACAGCTGCGCTCTGTTCCTAGTGGGTATAGATCTTCCGTAAGAATCCTTATTCTTCCATGATATATCTGTTGAAAGACCCTTATCGTGAATGGTGTACGTCATCGGAGAGCCGGCCCTTGCTCTGCTCTCATTCTGCTCTGAATCAAATGCCCTCCATTCTGGACCCTGATCGATGTATGCATCCTCAATGACAGCTCCACATTCACCGCAAACAAGTTCACCGTGTTCATAATCTCTTATGAGGTTTGTGGAACCACATTCAGGGCATCTTTCTATCTCCTCTACCTTTTTCTTCTTCGTATTTTCAACCATCCTAAATCACCTCAATTAACATAAACAACATCTGTCTGCACGCCCTGACTGTCCAAACTAACGAGCCCATAGGGCTCATCTACAGGTCCCATTATCTTGACGAGTACCCCTATCTTCTTTCCACTAGCATCGTATATCTTAGTCTTCAGATCCAGGGGCTTATCCAGCTGAATCACCATATCTCTACCTCTGATGTTGGTTACCTTATAAGCGTGCATTCAGATTATCATATCACATCGAAGTATTTAAACATTACGAAATGTATTTAAGTTTTTTATTTCCATTATTAAAACTTTGATGTCAAAAATCGTCCACTGCATCGAAAATAACTGGATAAAGTCTACTTGCTATTTAATGATAATAAATCAATATTAATAATAGTAATCATTTAAAAATATCAGTGAACATAGTATAAATCACAATTCTATTATGGAAAAATATCTATTTAGAAGATCCTGCATAAACCATACGTCTCCTTTCGGTAACAATTCGATAATGATTTATCGCCGGTAATACTACAGGTAGGAATGCTACTAAAGATACCCACAGTGCTCAGGGGACAAGAGCTTATTGATAAGGCCTTTTCGAGGGCAAGTAGAATTGAAGAACCATATTATCCCGATAAGGTAGAAAGAATAAAGAAGGAGGTACAGGATCGGATATCGACCATTGAAAGTATAAGCGTATCCTTCCTTGATAGGCTTGTTAAAAAATTTCCGTCGATAAACAACCTTCATCCATTCTACAGCAGTCTCATAGATCTGATGTTCGATATAGATCAGTATAAGATCTCACTATCGAAGATCGACCGAACGGCACAGATGATAGAACAGATAAGCGGCGATCATATAAGAAGACTGAAAGCTGTAAAAACCGTGGAGGATGCAAACAGAATAATGAGATCCTACTACGGTAGATTTGCCTCCATAGTACATGAAATAGATCAGGATCTCGTGTTTCTCGGAAAATGCAGAGATTACATGAAGAAGATACCAGACATAGATGTAAATCTGCGTACATATATAATAGCTGGTATGCCAAACGTTGGTAAGAGTTCCCTGCTGGCTGCATTGACCACAAAGAAGCCCCAGATCGCGCCCTACCCATTCACAACCAAATCTGTATTGATCGGAATTGCCGAGCATGGGCATGAAAGAATACAGTTCATAGATACCCCTGGAATACTTGATCGCGATTTCAGTGAGATGAATCAGATCGAAAAGAATGCTGTTCTTGCCCTGAGGCATATTCAGGGTACAGTCATATTTCTCTTTGATTACAGCGATGAATCCCTATATTCATCGGAAATGCAGGAGCATCTCTATAGACAGATAAAGGATCATATTAATCCGAATGTTATTAGGGTTCAGACGAAAATGGACATAAGCAAAGAAAAGAGGGAAGAGATAGCCATTTCCGTCAACTCCGAGGGTGGCCTTGATCCACTCAAGAATGTCATATTCGGAGGGAGTGATGATCATGTATGAGGACGACATAAGAAGGATAGCCCTTATCAATGCGTATCAGCACGATGGAAAAGCCGATGTAAAATCAGTCATGGGAAAGGTGATGGCAGAGATAGCCGATCTGCGCCGTGATCCAAAAGCAGCAAAGGATCTCGTCACACGCATAGTTGATGAGGTCAATGCAATGAGCCCTGCCGAAATAAAGGAGATCGTGGAGAGCAGGTATTCATCATCCATCAAAAAGGAAAAGAAACCGGAGGATCACAGGCTACCCGATCTTGAAGGTGTCGATGGTCCTGTTGTAATGAGGATGGCACCTTCACCCTCAGGCCCACTTCATGTTGGACATACAAGGATGGCAATACTTAATGATGAATATGTCAAGCGCTATGGCGGCGAACTTATCCTGAGAATTGAGGACACGAACCCAAAGAATATAGATCCTGAAGCTTACCATATGATACCTGAGGATCTGCAGTGGCTGGGCGTCAATGTTACGAAGACAGTCATTCAGAGCGATCGCTTCGATCTTTACTATGAGGAAGCTAAAAAGCTCATAATGAATGGCCATATGTACATCTGCACCTGCCCCAGAGAGGAGTTCAAGAAGAAGAAATTGGAGTCGATTCCATGCAAGGATCGTGATAATCCGCCTGAAAAGAACATGGATCTGTTTGAGAAAATGCTTGACGGTACTATAAATGAGGGTGAGGCCGTAGCCGTCGTCAAGACGGATCTAAATCATCCAAATCCGTCGGTGAGAGACTGGATCGCATTCAGAATAATAAATGCCGTTCATCCAAGGGTAGGAGACAGATACCGCGTATATCCTATGATGAGCTTCAGTGTCGCTATAGATGATCATTACCTGGGATTGACGCACGTCCTAAGAGGAAAAGATCAGCTCACGAATACTGACAAACAGAGGTACATCTTTGAATACAACGGATGGAAGAGACCGTATTACTATCACTATGGAATGATAAAATTTCCAGGCCTGAAGCTGAAAACGTCGCTGATGAAGAAGGGTATTCTGAGTGGCCAGTATGATGGGTGGTCAGATGTCAGGCTTGGCACAGTTCGCGCATTTGCAAGGAGAGGTTATCAGCCTGAAACTTTCAGAAGATACTGGATAAATTCGGGACTTCGAGAGATCGACGCAATATTCTCCATAGAGATATTTGATTCCATTAACAGAGAGATCGTGGATCCAAAATCATATCGTTTTTCTTTCGTCAAAAATCCCGTTAAAGTTGTCATAGATAACATGCCGAGGATAAAGTCAAAACTTCCACTGCATCCAACGCATCCTGAGTACGGGTTCAGGGAGTACGAGGTTGAAGGGGCAGTGTATCTATCCGAATCCGATCTTACAAAGATGGACGAAGGAGAAAGGATCAGACTCAAGGATCTCTGCTATATCAGAAAAAAAGGCGACAGGATATCATACGATGGACTTGATATGACTGAAAAGACAAAGATAATAAACTGGTGCCCTGATGGATCTAGGGATTTCTCAGTACTGAGGCCAGATGGATCGATAGATCGCGGACTGATAGAACCCATGTCAGCGGGCTATAGAGGAATAGCACAACTAGAAAGATACGGATATGTGAATATAGCCGACAGTGACAGCGTGGCCTATTTCACTCACTCATGAACCATTTGCAATGTAGATCTCAAAAACATACTGCATTTTTAATTTCATTCCGCAGATAGTAATATGACGCATTTATCAGCAAAATACATCTTGAACCATTCTTATTTGAAATGTTGATGTATTAGCTACCGAAAATAGTCCATTTTCTTCGCCTGATCGCGTGATGTTCTTTGAATATATCATCCATTATCAGAAGAAACACGCTTGTTGAAAGCTAGTGATCATATATGCATCAGATCTGGAAATGACTTCAGTATTACTATATCTCCAATTGATTTTACATAATTGTATGGTATGGATATAGGATCACCGTTCTTCACCAGTTTATCATTGCTATCCATGATGAATAGGCCATGAATCTGATTCTTATCAAAATCGAGCACTATATCTGTGACCTTGCCGACCCTGATGCCCTTCATTGTATAAACTTCTTTCCCGATCAGATTTGTTATCTCGAAAGTGTAGCCTGCTTCAGACGCTTCATCCAACATTTTACCTCTGCCATTTAACGTACTGCAAAAAAGATAACGATGAAAATCGTATTAAATTTTGTGATCCATCCGTTCATCTTTCGCGAGATGAAACCTTCCACCGTTCCTACGCGAAAAACTTTGTTGCCGTAAGGCCCATCTTCAATAAAAAATAGTGTCCGTAATCATAACGGACGGATCAGTCAGTTCATTGCTGGGAACTTTCCTTCTGCAGATCCCTGTGCGATAGGCAGATCGATATGAAATTTTTGAATATCTCATGCCCGAATTGCGTATGCTCAACTTCAGGGTGAAATTGGGTAGCGTAGATAGGCCGTGTTTTATGATAGAATCCCTGTACCTGGCAGGTGCTTGAAGATGCGGCAAGGACAAAATCATCCGGAAGCCCCATTATCTCGTCATTATGATTTTCCCATACAGTTATCTCCGATGGAAGCCCATAGAAGATGTTTTCAGATCGCATGACTGAAATCCTTGTTTTGCCGAATTCTGGATGCTTTGCCTTCACGACCGATGCACCGAAATGCAATGCAATGAACTGAGCCCCAACGCATATGCCCAATATTGGATAATTATGATCGTCTATGTATCTTCCAACGTTTCCAAGTTTATCTATTTCCTCGTCTATGTTTGGAGCTCCACCACTGAGCACAAGACCGTCGAGCCCATCAAGATCGCTGGAATCTATGTCGTTAGGGACTATCTTCGTATCCACACCAAGCTCCCTGAGCACGCGCCATTCTCTGTGTGTCCACTGCCCGCCATTGTCTACAACGTATATCTTCAACATATCTATTCTGAGATTGAAATATTCAATGCTTTGCTTATCTCCTTGTATCTATTCCTTATGGTGACCTCAGTTACTCCTGATATTCTCGCTATTTCCTTCTGTGTTCTTGGCTTACCCACTTTCACCGAAGCTATGTATATCGCAGCTGCTGCTATACCTGTTGGGCCCTTCCCCGAAGATATACCCATGGACATGGCCTGCCTTACGATATCTTCACTTATGACGATGGCCTGCTTGTCCAGATCGAGTTTATTGCAGAACTGTGATATATAAGAGAATGGTGTGGTTGGCTTCAGATTGAGATCAAGTTCCTTTGCTAGATGCCTATAGGCCTTTCCGATCTTCTTCTTGTTGACTTCTGAGGCCTTTGAGATCTCATCCAGTGTGCGCGGTATATTGACTTTCCTGCAGGCAGCATAAATTGAAGCGCACACGATACTCTCGATGCTTCTCCCCCTTATGAGGTTCTTTTCCACAGCTTTTCTGTAAATCAACGCAGCTGTTTCCTTAATGTCCTTTGGAATACCTAGCTTTGCACCTATATCGTTCAGAAGCTGAAGCGCGAGGGAAAGATTCCTCTCGGCAGCGTTGGAGACTCTGATTCTCTGGTGCCATTTTCTTACACGATATATCTGGGCTCTATTCTTATGTGGTATTCTCTTGCCATAATAATCTTTATTGGACCATGATATCTCCGTTGCCAGCCCCTTATCGTGGCTTAGGTATGTCATAGGCGATCCGGTTCTAGCCCTTCTCTCGTCCTGATCAGAATCAAAAGCCCTCCATTCTGGGCCCTGATCGATGTATGCATCCTCAATGACTGCACCACAGTCAGCACAAATAAGCTCGCCATGCTCATAGTCTCTTATCAGGTGTTCAGAATTGCATTCAGGACACCGCTTTGGTGTTTCTCCCTCAACAGTCATCTTATCACTATAACGCATCTACATCATTGGATCTATTTAAACATTTTTTATTTTTAGTTACTCCTTAATAATATACACTCATATCATTTCTATACAAATTTTTCATATTCTGCAAACAATACGATAGAAAATTAAAATAGCAATCATTTTATACCCAAAGATATAAGTACGATGGATACCCATAGATCGAAATGTATTTTAATTTTTGTTCTCATAGCGTGAAAAGAATATTTCAGTTATAATGTATCTTTCTTTGAACAATATGCATATTTTTCATCAATGATCGTCCTTACGATTTTCGTAGGATAAGGACAGTCATCGAAAACGCATCAAACATATTGTATATGATGGCCTGTTATGAAGCCGATACGGATAAGATACCACCAATAGGGAGCTGGTATGGTCATATGCGGCTGGGATAATTTAATATAGCGTTTGCAATAAACGGCTATGCCCAGAACATACATAGGTGCTCTCAGGGGATTTGACGATGGTACCGATGTGGTCATATACGGTTGGCTGCAGGAAGCCAGGATCATGAAAAATGTCTCATTCCTCATTTTAAGAGATAATACAGGAATAATACAGGCAACATTCAAGAATGATGAAGCCACTCTTGAAACCATCAAACGAATCAACAGGGAAAGCATTGTGAAGGTTCAGGGCGTGATCAATAAAAAGAGTGTAAGTAAATCAGGTATAGAGATAAAGGGAACCTCAGTGTCTGTGGTAAATGAGGCTGAAGCTCCACTGCCATTGCCAGTTATAGATCCCGTTCAGGCGGATCTTGAGACCAGGCTTAACAGCAGATTTATCGATCTGAGAAAGAGAAACGTTTCGGCCATATTTCGCATTGAAAGCTCGCTTCTGTGGGGCATAAGAGAGTATCTGCATGGGCAGAATTTCATAGAGGTTCATACGCCCAAGATAGTCGCGGCTGCTACAGAGGGGGGCGCCGATCTCTTCCCAGTCCGTTATTTTGAGAAGGATGCCTATTTGAATCAGAGCCCACAGCTCTATAAGGAGGTTCTGATGTCCGCTGGATTCGATCGCGTTTTCGAGGTAGGCCCTGCGTTCAGGGCAGAGGAGCACAATACCACCAGACATCTGAATGAGTTCACATCGATAGATATAGAGATGAGCTTCGCAGATCACAATGATGCTATGTCAATGCTCGAAAATGCAATAAAGTCTGGTGTAGAGAATGCAATAAGGACAAACAACGATGACTTCGAGGCTCTTGGAATATCAATCAGTGTTCCGGAAACTCCTTTCCCCAGGATAACCTATGAGAAATGCATAGAGCTACTATCCAGCGAAGGTATTGATTTCAAGTTTGGTGACGATTTTTCCCCGGATCACCTGAGGATGATCGGATCCAGGTTCAAGGGCTTCTATTTCATAACAGAGTGGCCAGCATCCGTGAGACCATTCTACACAATGCCAAAACAGGATGACCCTAAGCTCACCAATTCATTCGATCTTCAGTACCGTGAGATAGAGGTAACATCAGGTGCGCAGAGAGTACATGATCCGAAAATGCTGGTGGAAAGATTCAGAGAAAAAAAGTTGGATGTTAAATCATTTCAGTTCTATATAGACGCATTTAAATATGGAATGCCTCCACATGCTGGGTGGGGGCTAGGGCTTGAACGCCTTACCATGATTCTTCTAGGACTAAACAATATAAGAGAAACCACCTTATTTCCTAGGGATAGAACCCGTATTGTTCCTTGATCTCCTATCTTTTCTACCCTCGTCAAAGACTAACCTATCCATGTCGTCGGACGATCCAATCTCGTCCTTCAATATGTCGTCGAGTTTTTTCGAGCCCATTGCTCAACATGAATTATTACACAATTTCACTATATAAATTTTTTTATCCTGTTCTGCGATAAAACGTTCATGGATGAAATCGTGATGTTAAATTCCTGATCTATAAAATACCATGCTAAGACATGTCAGCAGCGAAGACATTTATCCCATATCTGGATACTTTCTCATGGAGATCAAGACCGTTGGAGTGATCGGAGCAGGCACAATGGGTTCTGCTATAGCCGAACTCTTTGCCTATAATGGGTTTAATGTTGTTCTGAAGGATCAGAACATGGATCTGGCCAGATCAGGATACTCGAAGATAGAGAAGATAGTGAACGATCTGAAGAGGATAAACGATGAAAAACCTGACAAAGAGATAGCCAGAATAGAGAGTTATGGAATAAGGCTGAGCGATGATCAGAAAGATGCCATAAAAAAGAAGCTCAAGGTCAATATCGAAATAGAACCCATACTGAGAAGAATAAAGATAACGGATCAGTACTCGGATCTTTCCGAGTGCGAACTGATCATCGAGGCCGCATTCGAGGATCAGAAGGTAAAGGATCAGATCTTCTCGGATCTGTCAGGATTCTCTGAAAGAGCCATAATAGCATCAAACACTTCTTCCCTGAGCATAACCGAGATGGCGGGCTTTCTGAGGAAGCCCGAAAACGCATTGATACTTCACTTTTTCAATCCGCCATATCTCCTTCCTCTGGTGGAGATTGTTCCATCCATGTATACATCCAGTGAGATCAGAGATCTTGCATTCAATCTGATATCCAGAATGAAAAATCACAGGGAAGGTATGGTCCCTGTGATGGTAAAGGAACGTGAAGGGTTCATCGTCAACAGACTCCTTATACCGATGATAAATACGGCTGCAGAAATGCTGGACAGTGGCATGGCCTCCGCAAAGGACATAGATACGGCAATGAAGAAAGGAGCAGGCTTCCCGATGGGACCACTTGAACTTGCAGATATGATAGGTATAGATGTGGTGGTGGACGTCATGGAGGTGCTTGAATCTGCCTATGGCGAACGTTACAAACCATCGGTAATATTGAGAAGGATGAGGGAGGCAAAACAACTTGGAAGAAAAACAAGAAGTGGGTTTTATAAATATTAATTTATTTTATAGGGGTAAGATCAGTTCTCTGTTTGTTGAGCACCACGACTGTGGGCTCAACTATGTATTTTGACTTTGAGATCCGTGTAATAGAAATTAGGGCAGACTTTCTATTGTTGTTGGCAAACATCTTCCGAATCTCATACACAAGACTCTTATTCACAAACAGTTCGACATATATGGGTACACCCCTGTTGTACCATATGGCGATTATCGAACCCTTGGAGACTCGCTCAATATCCTCCCTTTCTACTTCAACGTCTATTCGTTGCCCTATTTCTATTTTCAATTTGCTTACCCAATTTCTAATAAAAAAGACCATTATATAAGCTTTTCCTGTATTAAAGGTTAAAATCGTTTAATTTCGATAATAACCCATTTAAGCCATTTCAGAGAGCCGCAGAGACGTTTATGTAGCAATTATGTCATATCAAAAAAGACCGTCAGGAGCTTTTCTCCACAAGGGTTATGCCAAGTATCTTCTCAAGTTTTCTGGCAATCTTCAGGTCAGGCATCAATTCTCCTCTCTCTATGCTCGCTATTACATTTTTTCTTTCAAATATCTTGGCTGCCAGATCCGCCTGCGACATAGCAAGCCTTTCCCTTGCGTTCTTCACCAGTTCTGCATAATCCTCCACGATATCGAGATCCTCTTCGTTTACCCTTCTGGCTGGTTTCTTTGCCGCGACAACCTTGGGCTGAGGCTTATCCGGAAGCTGCACCTTTATCGGCTGTTCAACAGGCTTGAACTTGTTATGTTCTATAACGGGAGTGCCAAATTTGGCGCAGTCATCGCATACATTGAGGACGGCACCATCAATAATGATCTTCGTTGTCTTTGATACTTTTTTACCACACATTTCGCATTCCATAATGATTTATGCATGCCTTCAGGATAATTAATCTTTTACCAAGTTGATGCAGAATGTAGAAGTCATGCTTCATGGAATGTGCACCATAGCATGATGATACGACATTTCGACCATCAACTGTACACCCATCTCTCTGATCTTGATATTACGTCCAGACATTTCAAGCAAACTTCCCAATTTATTTATATTGATTAAAGATGCTAATTCGGGATGGCAGAAAGAAAGCAGAAAAGATCAGTCCAACCAGTATTTCTATATGGTTCGAAGAGTATATTGAAGATCGGAACAAAGATATACACCAGAACAAATAAGAACAAGAAGGTTTACGGTGAGGACATAATTAGATTCGATCATAACAATTACCGAGAATGGAAGCCGGAGAGAAGCAAGCTTTCCGCAGCCATATTGAAGGGACTTCATCATATGCCGATAGGCGAAAAAAGCTATGTTCTCTATCTGGGAGCATCAACAGGTACAACTGTAAGCCATATCTCGGATATAGCTTCCCAGGGATCCATATTTGCAGTTGAGGTGGCCTACGAACCCTTTTCAAAGCTTCTCGATCTGGCTGAACAGCGTGATAATATTTATCCGATTATGGAAGATGCCAACTTACCAGAAAGATACAGTTTCTTCATAGATCATATCGATGTGATGTATCAGGATATATCACAGAGAAATCAAATCGCAATATTCCAGAGAAACATGGAAAAATTCAACCCAAGATCAGCATTTCTTATATTGAAGACCAGATCGATAGCCTCAACGCAGGATTCGAGGACAATTCTCAAAAATACCGTAGATCAGATGTCCTCATATAACATCAGGGAGATCATAGATCTTTCACCCTACGACACCGATCATTACATGATCCTCGTAGACGCTAGATAGTTCGAATGGTATATGAATGATGGTATTTCATAGTTTATTCTGCGACATCTAAGTTGCATTTCTCGCTGAAACTTTTCAGTCTCTGTTCAATCGAAGAAGATACTAAATCTATGAAACGTTTGAGCGATACCACTTTTGAAAAATGCATTTGTTTACTGTACCAAAATGCGTAAATCACACTTTACAACCATATTTCTTTAATCTCAGGATACGGTCACATGGCCAGCAATAACATTATCAAGAGATGGGGGCAGAATGATCATCGATAATATATATTCATGTTCAATAGGGTATTATGAGATTGACTGTGAATGGCTGGTATACCAATATGCGGTTTTCGGCCGCGCATTTCATACCATCACACATAAAGTGCTCTCGTCTTCATGGTCATGACTATGGGATAATAGTGAACGTTGAAGGCGAAATGATAGATGGTATGCTTATAGACTTTATTGAGCTTAAGAATGCAATAAGATCTGTCATCAATGAAATGGATCATAAACTTCTTGTTCCTGCAAAGGCAAATGTAGCTAAATACGACGAAGAAAAGGACGAATATGAGATAGTGTACAGCAACAAGAGGATGATCATCCCGGGCGAATTCGTGTATCTCGTTGACGTGAACAACACAACCAGCGAAGAGCTATCTGCCTACGTAGCAAAGCGTGTCGGTGAAAAACTAAGGCTGAAGAAGAACATCAGAAAGCTTGAGATTTCCGTGGAGGAAGGACCGGGTCAGGGAGTATTCTCAGAGGCTATGCCTCCTTAGATCGGAACTTGAGGGTGAAGAGGAGATGGATGAGAAGAGAAAGGCTGTCGTGCTGCTCTCCGGCGGACTTGACTCAAGTACTGTTCTAGCCTACGCCATTTCGAAAGGCTATGATGTCCATGCCATTTCCTTTGATTATGGCCAGAGGCATTCAAGGGAGATGAAAAGTTCAGAGGATCTAGCGAAATATTACGGCGTGGATAGGAAAATAGTACACGTGGATCTCAGATCCATCGGGAAGAGCGCTCTGACCGATGATATAGAAGTTCCCACCAGAAGCCTGGAATCAATATCAGATGAGATCCCGGTCACCTATGTTCCGGCAAGAAACACAATATTTCTGGCCATTGCTGCAGCATATGCGGAATCGATTGGATCAACGGACATATTCATCGGTGCAAATGCGATAGACTACAGTGGATACCCTGACTGCAGGCCGGAATATTTCAATGCCATGGAGAACGCGCTCAGCCTTGGGACTGAGATAGGATTGAAACATGGGATGCATATTAACGTTCCTTTGCAGTATCTTACAAAAGGAGAGATAATAACACTTGGTATGAAGCTCGGCGTTCCATATCGTCTCACTTGGTCATGCTATCGTGGTGGAGATAAAGCCTGCGGTGAGTGCGATTCATGCCAGCTGAGACTGAAAGGATTCATGGAGGCTGGATTGGAAGATCCTTTAGAATATGAAAAATATCCAAAATTCTACGAACAGTATCTAAAAGGTAGAAAAAAATAATTTGGATCAGTGGTTGTGCTTTGTGATCCACTCATCCACTTTCTTTGAGCTGGCCTCCACCGAGGCAACGCTCTTCTTCCAGAGTTCCAGCTCATCCGGTTTGAAATCTATATCATAGATCTCTTCCACACCCTGTTCGCCTATCTTTATCGGCACGCCTATGAACTTGTCCTTAATTCCATAGTGATCCGCATGCTTTCCGGTTATGTATGCTGCGCACGGGATCACGCGCTTCTTGTCCATGATCACAGATTCAACCATGGCGGTTATGGATATGCCTGGCGCATAGAACGCGCTGCCCGTCTTCAGGTAATTTACTATCTCCCCACCGCCGAATCTTGTCCTTTTGACTATTTCGTCAATCTTCTCCTTCGACAGAAGATTCTCAATGGGTATACCAGCTACGCTTGAGTATCTTATGAAGGGTACCATATCATCGCCGTGTCCTCCTATAACGAATGCGTTCACGTCCTCAACGGATACGTTAAGCTCCTTTGCAAGGAATGTCCTGAATCTTGAGCTGTCCAGAGAACCGCCGAGGCCCATGATCTTGGACGGAGTGATGCCCGTAAATTTCTGAAGCGCGTAGGCCATGATATCCGCAGGGTTAGATACTACAACGATGATCGAATCCGGTGAATATTTCTTTATATTCCTGGACACATCTGAGATTATCTCAACGTTCTTGTCGAAGAGATCGTCCCTGCTCATACCTGGTTTCCTTGCAAGTCCTGCAGTTACGACTATTACATCACTTCCCTCCATGTTCTTATACTTCGATTCATCGCTGGTGCTGAATCCGACTACATCAAGATCGTATCTCCAGTGTGGTGCACCTTCCTGAATATCGAGTGCCTTTCCCTCAGGAATACCATCAACGACATCGAAAAGGTAAACATCGCCAAGCTGCTTTGCGGCCAAAAACTGAGCAACGGTTGCACCGACATTACCGGCGCCTATTACAGAAATCTTCTTTCTTGCCATGGATGAGTATCTCTTCTTTATTAAAAAATTGTTCTCATTTTTATGTATTAACTGCAATGAAAAATGTGGAAAATTTAGCCATTCGTAAATAAATTAATATATAGAAAAAAGTTAGACATAACATAATCTGGGAGGCGTCGATGTAACTTGGCTACCGATCCTATCATGTATATATTCGAGCAATTTTTCGATCAACGTTTCGGAAAGTCCATGGTTATTAAGGGAAAACCTGGATCTGGAAAAACAACCTTCACACTTGATTTTCTCACGTCCATAAGGGATCATCATCCCGTGTATTACATATCATCAAGGACCACTGAAGCTTCGATAGCGGATGCCTATCCCTGGATCAAGGAACGATTCAGCGGTGAGGGTGAGATAAAGAAGGTTAGAACCGACTATCTGAACCGCTTCGAAAAGATGGTTGAAGAAGGAAAGTTTGGTGATTACCTTCGGGATGGCCTCATCATAGATACAAAGAAGATCGTGCCCGTTATACATTCTCTTTACGAATTCGTCGATGCCCACAGTGGTGAGAGACCAATCATTGCTCTAGACTCAATTGATGCTATAGCTGAGGAGTACAACATACCAGAGGATTTTCTCTTTCTGATGCTTAAGAATGATCTCGTTGAAGGATCCGGAGCAAACCTGATCTCCATATTGGAGGCGAAGCAAAATGAGAGGCTGGAATACTTCGCAGATGGTGTTGTAAGCCTGGATTACAACATAAAGAATGATATGCTCATAAGGTCGCTCACGCTGGAGAAGATGAGGGGCATATCCATTGGGCCTTATCCAAACTACATGTTCTCTCTAGCCGGTGGTAAGTTCAATAGCGTGATGCGTAGCAGCCTTGTATTTCCTGATGTTAAATATGAGCCAACAAGAATATCCGATCCGGCCGAATTCCAGGTATCTCTCGGTGATCTGGAGTATGGGAAGCTAACGCCTGAGGGTACAGATACTGTACCTGGAGGTTCAATCGTTATTCTGCATATCAAGGATAAAGGGCCATCGGTCAACGACTTCATATCGTTATTCAAGACGAACCTCATCATCAACAACATCATTCAGGGACGTGGTGTGATCGATGTTACCGCCAGCGGATATGAAACATACACTGTTCTTCTCAAATCTCTGGCTGGAAAATATCTCAACAACTACATAACGACCTCAAAATCAGATTTGATCAACCCGTACGTTATCTCGCTCAAGGGCATTCGGTTAAAGGATGATATTAACCGTGAAATAATAGAGGTTAAACTGGCTCAGTCAAAGGGCCCATATGTATACTTCCTCTCCTCCGATTATCTCTACCTTGTATATGGACCTGAATTCCTCAATCAGATCATAGAGGTGGTGGATGACATAAGGACCACCGGCGTGATATTCATAGTTGCGGACGATACAACTTACGATAAGATGTTTTCAGCATCACATATTTCCCTGGATATATTTTCAGTCAATGGATATGCTGCGGTTTCCTCCAACAAAACATCATCTTATCTCGTGCAGATAATACCTGATGAAAAAAGATGGCCAAAAATAAGGTTTATAGAGATTGAATAATTTTATTTTACAAATTTGAGATACCAGGTCTTCACGCCGGGTTCTCCATCTCTCTTCAGGCTGGCCTCCACTGTTAAGGGTGCTCCTTCTATTCCCTCCTGGCCAGGCTGCCAGTTTGCAGGTGTTGCTAGCTTGCGTTCCCAGTTGAACTGGAGCGCTTTTATGACTCTTATTATCTCGTCTATGTTTCTTCCGGTTTCGGCTGGATAATATATCATCCATCTTACTATCTGATTGGGATCTATGATGAATACTCCCCTCACCGTAGCTCCAGATTTCTCGTCTATCAGGTTATACTGCCTGGCAACTTCCTTATCGATATCAGCTATTATAGGAAACGGTATCTCTATCCCGAAATGTTCCTTAATGTCTCTTATCCATGCAATGTGGCTGTATACGCTGTCAATACTGAGGCCAATGAGCTCTACGCCCAGAGCTTGAAAATCTTTATAGCGTTCCGTGAATGCTATGAACTCTGTGGTGCATACCGGCGTGAAGTCGCCTGGATGCGAAAACAGCAAAACCCATTTTCCCCTGTAGCTTGACAGGGTTATAGGACCCTTGGATGTGTTCACGGTAAAATCCGGAGCCTTTTGTCCCAATGTAACTGGCATTTAGATCACCATAGGAACAATGATAGAAAAAATATAAGGGTATTGAATTGTGCAATGCTAATATTTAATCTATATTATTTTGAATCAGTTAGTATTTGTTCGGTGAAATATGTTATAACGATGTCCGCACCTGCTCTGAATATTGATACGATCGATTCTCTTATGGCGTCCTCTGAAAGATAGCCGTTCTTAATGGCATTGTAGATCATGTTGTATTCTCCACTCACGCTGTATGCGGCCAGCGGCAGATCAAATCTTTCTCTGGCCTTTGCGATGATATCGAGATAGAACAGGGCAGGTTTAACCATAACTATGTCTGCACCTTCATAAATATCGAGGTCAATCTCCCTGAGCGCCTCTCTCTGATTCCTGTAATCCATCTGATAACTCTTCCTGTCTCCCACCTTTGGAGCGGATTCTGCGGCTTCCCTGAAAGGGCCGTATAAATTGGATGAGAACTTTGAACTGTAGGCCATTATCATCACATTTTCAAAGCCGTCACTGTCCAGCTCGTCTCGGATCGCCGATACCTGACCGTCCATCATTCCACTTGGTGCTACTATGTCGACACCAGCTTCAGCATAACTCTTCGCTATCTTTCTGTATACTTCTAGAGTAGAATCATTGTCCACATAGCCATTCTTTATCAATCCACACTGGCCTGTGTCGGTATATTCACACAGGCAGAGATCGGCTATCGTGATGAGATCGGTGTTTTCTTTAATCGAGGATATCGCCCTCTGTATGACTCCATTCTGATCATATGCGCTGCTGCCCGTGCTATCCTTATGCGCCGGCACACCGAACAATAGCACGGATCTGACGCCTATATCCTCAAGATGCTTTGCATAATCCTTCAACTGGTTCAGCGGATACCTTTGTATTCCTGGCATAGACGCTATTTCAACAGGTTTCTGGATTCCTTCTTCAACGAATATGGGCATGACAAGCTTCTCTGGCCTTATATCTGTCTCTGAGAAAAGATCTCTGAAATTCTGTTTTTTTCTGTACCTTCTCATCCTCACGATTGGGAACATGATGGTGCATTGCTTCTTGAGATAAATAGTATGTACAGGTTCAATTATTAGCTGAAATTACTTGTTAAATAAATTATAGTATGATTGAATATCCAGATCATGACTCTTTGCGCAATGTACAATATCTCGATAGCTGGATCTCATCCCACCACAATATGCGTGGTTATGGAGAGATTTCTCGAATCGTTTAACGAGCTATATGACGTAATCGACGAGGACGATCCTGACGTGATGATGGATTTTATATCTAGATATGCCAGAACAGACGAGATAATGCCGGACGATAAGACCGTTGGCTTTGTCGTGATAAATGCACAGAAGAAGCTTATGTCGGTTTCATTCTCAGATATAGATGAAAACATGAAGCGCATCATAAGATCCACGGCAGAAAAATTCAAGAATAAAGGATTCAAGGTAGAAGCTGATCTCTAAAAAAGAATGAAAGTATCGTCATCAGTACATGGTTAGATTGTATTTTTTATCCATGTACTCATAGTCCCTGCGATTTCTAATATTCAACAGTTTCGTCAGTTCTTCCATCTTTTCTCTGTACCTGTCATCATAGATCTCTCTGCCGAGGACGAGCCTGCCAAGGTCATCATCGTACATGACCTGTTCGCCGTATTTCTTGAGACAGTGAATGCATTCTGCGGCTTCCTCCTCATCCTCGACATGCTGAAAGCATTTCTCGAAGCTCATCTGTCATCACACCTCTTTCCATCATAGTACGGGAATCGTACGTTGTATCTGTCTATTGAGAAGAAGAGATAGTATGGAAAACTCTTAAGGAAATCTGGATCAACGTAAGCTGACAGTTTCTCAAAATTCTCATCCGTATATGTTTTTAGGTCCTTCCAGCTCCGCCTTCCCCTCACGACTTCATCAAGTAGGCTTATGAAACCATAGTACACGTCGTATCTTGAGTCGCCTGTTGTCGATTTGTAGAGCTCTATCCTCTTCTTAGCGTTGAAAATTACTTTGTATGCATCGTCAATCTCGCCCGCCAGCAGGGCGCTTCTTATAACATCCATGTTTAAATTTCCATTCATCTTTTCACCCCACTATCTGCGATGAGATATTGATAAGCATCGGGAATATTACGTAGAGAAGACCGAGCAGCACAACAAGAGCTGCAGATATGATGACCATTGCCTTATTCCCGATATCAGTGGAGAATTCACCCTTTGGATCCTCCCAAAACAGGTATCTCATCACCTTCATATAATAGAAGACTGAAATGGCGCTGTTCAATATGGCTATTACAGCGAGCCACCAGAGCCCTCCATCTATGACGGAGAGGAAGAGGAAATATTTGGCCAGGAAACCTCCGGTCAGAGGTATGCCCGCCAGACTAAGCAGCAGTATGGAGAAACTCGCAGCGACATATGGTGATTTCTTTCCAAGCCCAGCAATTGCATCGAACGTAACGTTATCCTGTTTCACCATGTTCATGGCGAGGAAAGAACCTCCCTTCATGAATATATATACCAGAGAATAGAACATACCTGAGGCTATGGCAAGATCAACCGCCTTTGAACCGCTCCCTATTCCAACATAGGATACAACAGCAAGCACAAGTATAAGATATCCGGCCTGAGCCACTGAAGAATATGCAAGCAGTCTCTTAACATTATTTTGTGAGAGCGCTGCCACATTGGCATAGGTCATAGTCAACACAGAAAGAACAACGAAGAAATAGTATACCGGAGCAGTGTAAGCGCTGAAACCAACCAGGAATATCTTCAGGACTATCACAAAGGCCATTATCTTTGTTCCTGTAGAGAGGAATGCTGATACATCGTTCTCAGTTCCATCGTAGGCATCGATAGCCCACTGATGCATGGGGAATATTGCAAGTTTGAATCCAAAGCCTATTAGAAGAAATAGCAGTGCAAGTAGCATCGATGGCCTGGTTGCGATTGAAATGATATTATTCGTAGATAGGACAAACGTGTGTACGGAGAAGAAATAGAATGCTACCCCCAATATTATAAAGGTGGTCGCGATGGTTCCGGTGAAGAAATACTTTACAGTTGCCTCCAGATTCCTCTGCTTACCACCGTAAGCAGACATAACATAGGTCATTATACTAACGGATTCGAATGCCACAAATGCTATTATCAGATTCCAAGTCGCAGCGACAAGTATCATACCGAGTGAAGAGAATATTAGCGCAGAGTAGAAGATCTCTGATCTTTTTCCGAGGTATTTGGCAACTGGCAGCGAGATGAAGAGGGCCGATATCAACAGAACTATGGCGAAATATTCAGAGAATTTGTTCATTGTTATTCCGTATGCTGAAGAGTATGGGGTAAACAATATTATGATTATTGCTACCAGAAGTGTCGCAAACGTTATTCCTGCATTGACGTTCGATTTTCTGATTGGTATTCCAACGGCCAGGACCACAAAGCCCATGATCGCAAGGAATATCTCTGGATAGAAAAGATCTATAGCGTTCATGATACCACCTTAAACACATTGCTGGTATAGTTAACCAGATTATGGAATATGAGATTGGGATATATTCCAAGAAGGAATATCACCAGCACGAGGAATATCAGGATCAGGAATTCTCCTGCTCTCACATCCCTTATGAATCCCAGATTCTCATTGTACGGCCCATATAATGATCTCTGAGCAGTCCAGATATGATATGATGCGGTTATTATCATACCGAATATAACGAAGAATATATACCAGCTAATCGCCTGAAACACCCCTACAACTATTGAAAATTCTCCAATGAAGCCAGCGAAACCTGGCAATCCCAGGGACGCGAGGAATCCGATCAGAGAAAATGAAGCGAGCATGGGTGCCTCACGATATATACCTCCGAGTCCGTACACGGAGTCCGTCCTCGCGTTTCTGCTGATATAGTAAAGCGCAGAGAATACAAGGGCCATTATGAGACCATGTGCAACTATCTGGAACATTCCTCCTGAGGCTTCTATGAGTTTCACGCTATATTCAGAACCGGTCGATTCTATTATGGATGCGGCAAATGATAGCGTCACAAATCCCATTGCGGAGGCGCTTGCGAAGGCCATCATCTTCTTTATGTTTCTCTGGAACATTGCGGTAAGTGCAAAGTATATGATACTTATGATTCCAAGAGCGATCAGGAAGTAGAGAACCCAAAGAGGTATTGCCGTATACGCCTCCATCAGGATGCCGAACAGCCCATAGCCGCCCATCATTGAAATTGCACCTGCCAGAATAACGGTTGCCGGGTATGGCGCCGAATAATAGGAATCAGGAAGCCAGGAATGTATCGGGAATGATGGCATCTTTACCAGGAATCCGAACAGGAACCCGAAGAGCACGAAGCCGAGTTCAAATGGAGGCAGAAGGTGAACTATGCTCATCAATGGCCCAATCTCAAATGTATAACTGCCTAAATATGTAAATGAATAGGAGTAAAGAGTAAATATTGAAAGCAGAATGAAGACGGATCCTATGTGCGTATAGACAAAAAATTTCAATGATATCGAATCCTTGTTGTCTCTACCATAACGCCCTATCATGAAGTAGACGGGAACGAGGACCAGCTCCCAGAATATGTAGAAGAAGAGGAAATCTCTAGAGATCAGAAGGCCTATGAGGCCCACCTCAACGAGCATCTCAAGACCAAAGAAAGCTGAACCATACTCTCTTCCGGTTATGAGTATGGATACGAGCATAACTATGCCGGTCAGTATGAGCAGAGCATCGGTCAGACCGCTGACGCCAACTGAGAAATACAGGCCTATGCTGCTGGATATTGTAATGCTGTAGGATGAAACGAAACCACCCGTATAGGAGGAGAACCTCAGTATGGAGAATGCAGCGATCAGTATGAGCAGCACTCCTGAGAGGATCGATGCGACCTCCTTAGCATAACGTCCAGTGAAGAAAGTTGCGATCCCGAATACTATTGAAATTATCAAAATATCAAAAGCCAACATTTTACACCAGCTCCACGATTTCAATAACGATGAAAATAACAATCGCAGCTATTATGAGCACCGCAACATAGTTCTCAAAAACACCAGACTGCAACCTTCTGAAATACGATCCAGTTGAAACAGTGTCTGATCCAAACCTGTTAACTGAATTGTTGTACGCATTTTCGAAGCCGCTGAAGGCTGCGGATAGAGGCAATATGACACGCTCTGATATGATCCTGGTATAGAGAACGTCCATGTAGAATTTGTTCTTAACAAGCTTATAATACCAGGTTCTTGAAATGTCCCATGTCTTCCACTTCTCGAATCCGTATATGTAAAGATCCACGAAAAAGCCTATCGCTAGCAATATAATAGGAAGCGTAGTTATGTAAACTGGTGCCGTGGGTACGGATACTGTATAATGAGCGATGTCCAGCGTGGGCTTAACGAAGCTGTAGAACGGGGCCTGCCATACACCCAGTATCAACGCAAATATGGATAACACGATGAGGGGCAACAGCGCGATCACAGGCGGATCCTTTGCCCTTTCAGCCAGCGTTGATCTGGGCTTGCCTGTAGCGACCAGGAAGAACATCCTGAACGTATAAAGCGTCGTCAACAGCGATCCTGTTATCAGAAATAGAAACGGCAGGAAACCTGAGAAAGAAGGCGATGATGTGAAGTAGTTGTAAGATGCAAATATTATTGGATCCTTGGAGAAATATCCGGCTGTTCCTGGGAAGGCCACCAACGCCAGAGATCCTATGAAGAACAGTGTGGTAGTTATGGGCATTCTCTTCCATAGTCCGCCCATCTGCTTGGCATCCCTCAGATCCATCATAGCAACTAAGAATGCACCTGCACTCATGAAGAGCAATGCCTTGAAGATTGCATGGGACACCAGGTGAAACATACCGAGCGAAACGGCAACTCCACCTATTATGGGCGCGAGGCCTATAGCTGCCAGCATGTATCCAAGCTGGCTTATGGTGGAATAAGCAAGTATTCTTTTAACATCGTTGACAACCAGACCAACTATACCTGCGTACAGCGCCGTAAACGAACCAACAATGGCCACAGCATACATGGCAAATGGAGCCGCGTACAGGAAAACCTGGAACAGCCTTGCAACCAGATAAACACCGGCGGTGACCATCGTGGCTGCATGGATGAGCGCTGAAACGGTAGTAGGGCCTTCCATTGCATCCGGTATCCAGACATGCAACGGAAACTGCGCTGATTTTCCTATTGCAGCACCAAGAATAAATATCGCTATTATTCCAAGCCTTACCTTGCCTATGGCTACGGCTATGGAGCTAGCATTGCTTATGAGGTATGGTATACTAAGAGGATCCTTTGTAACGTTGATCAGCGAATAGTAGAGGATAGACATCCCTATTATGAATGAAAGATCGCCAACTCTTGTCACTATGAATGCCTTTTTGGCCGCTGCGGTAGCATTTGGTTTGAAGAACCAGAAACCGATCAGCAAGTATGAACAGAGACCAACGAGCTCCCAGAACAGAAAGAGAAGCACAAGATTGGACGAAATAACCAATCCTAGCATACCTGCTGTGAACAGTGCAGTTTCAGCGAAATATACATGCTTGTTTGGATCGTCCTTCATGTAGTATATTGCAAAGAGATGTATCATCAGCGAGACGAAGGAAACCATTATCGCCATGACAATTGCGAGGTTATCGATGTAGATCCCGAAATCTATGTTGTAGAACCAGGTATAGTGATTATAAATTGGATGTTTTATAACCGTGAAATACGTGATTACCGAAAATACAAATGCCAGAAAGATGAAGAACGAAGCTACCGCTCCAGACCATTTTCTGTAATACTTCCCGATTATAAGAGTCAGCAGAAATCCAATGAGAGGCGAAATGAATATCATCCAGCCATATACATACATATTTACCACCTTATCTCCCTGAGCAGTGATATATCTATCTTTCCGAATCTGTGATACACTGCTATCAGAAGCCCGAGACCTACAGCAGACTCAATCACACCTATGGCGATCGCAAAAAGAGCAAAGACGTATGGGGATATCGTTCCAGAGCCGGCATAGAAATAAGATCCTATACCTATAAGATTGAGAATGGCCGAATTTATCATTATCTCGATCGAGATCAGCATCTTGATTCCAACTCTTGATGTGATAACGCCATAGAGACCGATAGCGAAGAGCAGTATTGCAACAAAGCTTATGGCTGAAACAAACATCATTCATCACCCCTTGCAACGTATATTATACCCAGTATGGCGCCAACTATAACGACAGATATCAGCTCAAATGGTACAACATATTGGTTAAACAGATCGTAGCCATAGAATGTTATATTCTGTGAAACCGGGATAAACGCGCCTGACATCATCAATACAGGCACTATCACCGCAATGAAGAAGAGAATAACAGATACAAGAGCAAGATACTTATTCAATTTCCTTACCTCCGGTCAACATCACAGTGAATGCGAGTATAGTTACAACAGCACCAATATACACCAGCACTTCCACAGCAGCTATGAATGAAGCACCCATGAATAAAAATTCAGCAGAAAGGATAACCAGAAATAGGAAAAGGTAGATGACGGAATGTATTAAATTCCTCTCTCGTACTGACATAACCGAGAAGGCGATTAATAATATGGCTATCAGCGAGAATATAAGTGTATATATCATTTCTTCACCTCGCTCTCAGTCTTCTGCAGTTCCTCTGGGCTGTAGAAGAAATTGTTCCTCGTTCTTGCAGTTTCCAGCTCATGGGTGAGGTATATGGCCTCAGTTGGGCAGATCTCCTCACAATTGCGGCATACAGTACAGGTTCCGAAGTTCACCTGAGGGTACAGATTTCTCTTATTGTGCGGGTTGTTTCTCTCCACCACTATCATTCTTATTGATAGATTTGGGCATACCTGTTCACATAGTGTGCATCCGACACAGTCATCCATGCTCAAGAAAATCCTGAACTTGAATCTAGCCGGCGTGTAGGCCTTTTCCTCAGGATACTGCACCGTTATAGGCTTCTTGAAGAGATGCTTGAACACCGTATACATACCCTGAAGTGAACCTATCAGCGGTATTCTCTTTGGTTCCTTTACCTCTATCATGAGATCACCCCCAAAGTCAAAAATCCTGCCCAGATAAGATTGATAATAGATATGGGCAGAAGTATCTTCCAGCCGAAATTGATGAATCTATCTACCCTTATCCTGGGCATTGAAAGCCATATCAGGAACGATATGAGTACCAGAATGAGGCCTTTTATGAGCAGGTACACAAAACCTGCGTACGATGAGTATGGACCGTTGAAGCCGCCTAGATAGAGGAGAGAGACAACAAGCGAACCCAGGAATATGCTACCGAACATACCCATGTAAAATAATCCAAATCTCATTCCAGAGTATTCAGTTGAATAACCTGACACGATTTCGCTATCGCTTTCCGCCAGATCAAATGGCGTATAGGAAGATCTGGCTATCATAGCTACCATAAACACGAAGAGGCCCAGCGGCTGCAGTATCCCGAAGGGAATGAACTGTGTTGAGACAAGGGTCTCAAAATTTAACGGTGTTCTGCTGAGGGCAGAATCCATCATGACGAGCGCAACCGCGCTTATCATCATGGGTACCTCGAAAGAGACATCCTTCGCAATGCCCCTGAAGGCGCCTATTACAGCATATTTGTTGTGGGAGCTTATTCCAGCCAATACCTCACCTATGGGCATCATGGCGATGGCTCCAAAGAATAGAATCAGCGATACGTTGGAATGAGTTATCGTCAGAGAACCTATCCAGTAGAAGCTGCCATATGGTATGAGAACGAAACCGACTACAAGGCCAATAAACACAATATACGGAGCTGCCTTGTAGGCAAAATCATCCCTGAGCTTTGGTATGATCGACTCCTTGCCGACCAGCTTCAGGGCGTCGGCTATAAGCTGCAACAGACCAAATTTACCTACTCTGTTAGGGCCAATCCTGAGCTGAAGCCTAGCCATGTATTTCCTGAAGATGTATATCATAGCTATGAGAGCTATGACCACAAATATTAGGAAGAATATGGTCTCGAATATATAGGCAAGAAAGTAGGATGCGTAATGACCAGTTATCTGGAAAAAGAGCTGCAATCTTGTAAGTATATTCATCTGTCCACCTCACCAAAAACAAGATCGATTGAGCCACCTATGGAAATTAGATCAGCTATCATCTGATCCTTTGCCAAAGCCGGCAAAACTGAGAGATTTTTGAATGTGGGGCTTCTTACCCTCACACGATATGGCCTGAGAGAGCCATCACCTATCAGATATACTCCAAATTCACCCTTAGGAGATTCTGTCCTGGCATACACCTCTCCCTGACCACGGAGCCTTATCATGAGCGGCTTTTTGGCTTTCTGATTGAAGTATGGACCCGCAGGAAGCTTCTGGACTGTCTGATCGATTATCTTGATAGACTGTCTCATTTCCTCAACCCTGACAAGGAATCTTGCAAGGTTGTCTCCCTTGAATGATACTGGGATATCGAAATTTACCTTATCGTATACAAGATATGGCTGAGCCTTCCTTACATCATATTCCACTCCGGAGGCCCTGAGCATTGGCCCTGTTACACCATAATCGATTGCCATCTCCTTGCTCAACACGCCTATGCCCTTAGTCCTAGATATGAAAACATCGTTTTTCACGAAAAGACTCTCTATCTTATTCAACTCCTTTGGAAATTCCTTTATAAAGGTCCTTATGTGATCAAGCGCTTCATCAGTTACATCCTGGTATACACCGCCTATGCTCATATAATTGAGCTGCTGCCTCGATCCTGAAACTTCAGTAAATATCTTAAGGATCTTTTCTCTTTCCTTGAAGCAGTAGAAGAAGGGAGTGAGCATTCCAAGATCAAGACCAAAAGCGCCCAGCCACACCAGATGGCTGGCGATCCTGTTGAGCTCTGCCATCATGACACGGATCCACTGAGCTCTCTCGGGAACCTCTATATCCAAAAGCTTTTCGGCTGCTTCAAGGTAGCCTACCTCCATGTTCATCGCTGCGACATAATCCATCCTGTCGAAATATATCATATTATCGCAATAAAACTGAAGTTCCCCTATCTTTTCGGCATTTCTGTGAAGATAGCCTATGATTGGCTCCACTTCTTTCACTATCTCTCCATCGAGCTTAACCCTCAATCTGAGCACGCCGTGCATTGAAGGGTGCTGAGGGCCAAAGTTAACCTCAGTCCACTCAGCCATCACCAACCACCCTCCGGATCAAATGTAACGTAGTCATTGCCCTCTTCATCCATATTAACATACTGAGCTTTGCTCAGGTCGTAGTTCTTCCTCAGAGGATGACCGACCCAACCCTCTGGCAGGAAGAGCCTCTTCAGGTTAGGATGACCGTCAAATATCACGCCAACCAGATCGTATTCTTCCCTCTCATCCCAGTTGGCTGCATTCCAGAGGGAAGTGAGACTTGGAACATGGTTATCTCTGGTTTCAGTCTTCACTATGATGTATTCGTTCTTCTGCATATTATAGACATGGTATACAACCTCAATGCGATCGATGTAGTCCACCGCGGTGGTAAGCGAAAGGTTGTATCCCTGCGACTTGAGTTCCTTCATGAGTTCGATAAGGTTTTCCTTTGCTACCCTGATCACCTTTCTGCCATCTTTCGTCTTTTCCTCCGCTAGAATGTCCACCATTATCTATCAGCCTCCCCCCTTATCTTCTTCTGCAACAGGATAATTCCATTGGTTAGCGCTTCCGGCGTGGGCGGGCATCCAGGTATATAAACATCAACCGGAACAACGCGATCCACGCCGAGAACAACAGAATAACCCTGATTATATGGGCCGCCCTGTATTACGCAAACGCCCTGTGCAATCACGTATTTAGGGTACGGCATCTCATCGTATATCCTTCTAACCCTCGGCGCCATCTTCTTCGTAACAGTACCGGAAACGATCATAAGATCCGATTGTCTGGGAGAATTTCTGAAGATCTCACTGCCGAACCTAGATATATCCATATCTGAAGCCTGTATCGCCATCATCTCTATGGCGCAGCAGGCCAATCCGAAGGTGAGTGGCCACAGCGAGTTGCTTCTGGCCCATTCAAGTGCCTGATCAAGCGTGGTAGTGACCACGCCAACCTCTCCAGTCTTTATTTCAACCACCTCATGTAACCGTGTTTAAAGGCATAATAAACTCCGAATAGCGGCATGGCCAGAAATATCAGAGTTTCGATAAACTTTATAAGGCCAAGCTGTTTGAAATCCACAGCCCATGGAAATAGAAGGAGCATATCAATATCAAAAACAATGAAGAGAAGAACAACGACATAATACTGATTTATTGATGGTTTTCCCCATATCTCCCTTGCCACCTCTCCGCTTTCATAGGGTTCAAGATATTTCTGGTCAACGCCAGGTGGAGCATCCTCATATGCTGCCTTTTTCAATATGGTTTCTGGATCTAGCTTAATCGTGTTGTCTCCATACCTGTTGGCACCAAGGGCGGGCAGAATTTTAAAGCCGAATATCAATGCCAGAGGTATAACGACGATGATTATGAGCAGAGGGATATACCCATCTAACATATTGAGAGTATCGTTTGACATTATATAAGATTTCTTTTGTAAATCCTGACCGATAATGTGATAATTTGAATTCGTGTATTTTTTTAAGATAATCGTCAAATCATAACCTATAACGTAATTGAATGAATCTTTCTGATCCAATCATTCATAAATATGATCAAATTAGATGAAAAACTAACCTTTATATAACGCATTCATACATTTTATTAATATTTTTAGATAAAATATATATTAAATTAATCATTTTTTATTTTTTATTTCAAGGAAGCATTCGATCGCTACTCTGGGATCGAATACTCTCTCAGTACGATCCTTAATCAGTGCAATCACTGAACCCTGACTCACGTCGCCGCGATCTCTTAAAATTTCTTCGATCATGTTTCTCAGATCTTCCTTCGTGAGTTCTTGTATCCTCGGATCACGTAATGCTGACTCAACATCCCCGGTCTCATAAGCTATTTCGAAGGCCTTTTCCAGCTGATATCTGTCAAAATGCAGTTCACTTGATCTCCTGCACAGATCCAAGATTACGTCCTGATCCAGCGCCCTCTTGTACTTCCTTTCAAGGTCAGGTATGATCTGCGTGATCAATCTTGCGGCCTCTCTAGCGTCCACAAGATCTGCCATTTTTTCAAAGGTATATACAAGCATTTCGGACGCTATATATTCAGCGTTCTGCCGCGATATTGCGTATTTCACCACGAGATCCTGCACAACTTCATTGTACGTTCTGGATTTTATGGAATCGGCAAGGGCCATCAGATCATCGTCAACTGAAATCAATGGTACATCGGTCTCTGGATACATCCGATCTTTTCCAGGCATAGGCCTTAGAAATACGGTGCCTTCGCTGGATGGCCCCCTAGTTTCCGACAGATCCATGCTCAGGATCTTTTCAATCCTATTGAACACTGCTGATTCTATGACGTTTACACGCGATGGATCCATGGCTATCAAAATCACTGCATCCTCCTCCCTCTTGCCGAAGAAAGAGTATATGTCCTCTATCTCCTCCTCGCTCAGACCGTATCCTGGCAGTTCATCGGAGTGTATCACACCCTTGATACCATAGGATTTCACTAGATCCGCTATCTCCTTTCCCATCCTCAATTTACCGTTTTTAAGGGTTCCGGCCATATTTCTCAGAAGCGATCCATAAATTCTGCCCTTCTCCAGCCCGCTTCTGATGATCTTGGATTTCGTGTTTTTGAAGCGATCCGATACATCCACAAGCCTGAAACTTGATCTGTCAATTCCGCCTCTTGATTTTATTATATCTACGGCAACTCGTAGATTCTCCTGCCTCTCTTTTTCATATTCTATAACGTCCTTGATCTGAGCAAGCTTCGAAACTCCCTTGATTTCAACCCTGCCATATCCCATTGAAAAATTGACATCCTGCCTGACGGCGTCGACCGTTCTCCGCGCATTTCCAGTTGAGATGACCATGTATCCGATGGTGCGCGCCACTTCGACCGCATGCTCCTCATCTATTATATCGGGCTCTGTTGATATTTCAATCAACGGTATACCAAGCCTGTCAAGCGAATACACCACCTTACCTCCGTTTTCCTCAATTTTCCTGGCAGCATCCTCCTCCAGACAGACCGTAGAAATCCTGACTGACCCCCTGCTTGTATCGACATGACCATTTATCCCTATTATGGCTGTCCTTTGAAAACCCGTGGTATTCGATCCATCTATCACTATCTTCCTCATGTATGTTATATGATCCAGAATATCGCACTTCAGGGCCCTGCTGACTGCAATGGCTGTGGCTATTGCTTTGGGATCTGGCCTCTTTGGAGGCTCTTCATCCATCTCCACCAAGCAGGAATTATCTGTAGCTATATATTCAAAAACTCTTGAACGCAT
>NZ_JAGDXM010000019.1:43142-59112 GCF_023256435.1 Thermoplasma sp.
CGCATACTCTCATACGATGCCGCTGCGTCTATGTTTCCAAGTTCGCTAGCCGATATATGCAATCTCCTGCTGAATCTGAATAGATCCGACTTTGATGATTCAACAGGGCATCTGCAGAAAAGTTTCCCCGTGTTCAATTGAAAATGAACCTCAAGACCTATCTTGATCTCCATATGCTCACCCCACCAGCTTTAGTGATTCAAATGGCTGGTCCCTCTCAAGGATCTCGCCTCTCATGTTCTTCCTGAACAGATCCACGAAGTCCTCATGAGGATACTGGCCAAGAAGATACATCGTTTTTACATAGGCAACCTCTGGTACCATGTCTCCCGCCTCGATCACGCCGGCGGATAGTAATTCCCTTCCTGTTGAGTATACATTCAAATTCGTTGATCCATATATGCATTGGGATGTCATGATTATATATGATCCATTCGATACAAACCTTTTCAGAACCGGTATGAGATCCCTTGCAATATGACCCAGGCCTGTGCCCATTATCACTGCAGCATGCTTCCCCTCGATCATATTCTCTAGGTCATCTGCAGATAGCGCTGGATGGAAATATATCAACGCCACCTTGTCATCCATCGTTGATCTGAATTTGATATTATCTGACACGTGCCGGTAGTCCCCAAGAAATCTTATAGATCCATCGTACAAACCAACCGGTGGCGTTCCTATGCTCTCAAAAGCGTCTCTCCTCGATGTGTGCATCTTCCTTGATCTCACAGACCTTATCAGGGAGACCATGCCATCGGAAGTGGATCTGTGCATAGATATTCCCACCTCTCCGAAATCGGTTGATGCAAAATTTATAGCTGCTTCTATATTTTCCCTTGAGTCAGAGCTTGGTCTATCTGAGCTTCTCTGGGAACCAACGAATATTATCGGAGTTCGACTTTCCTCAAACATGAATGCGAGCGCCGATGCCGTGTAACTCATGGTGTCGGTTCCATGCGCCACAACTATACCATCGGCTTTTCTGGATTCCTCTGCAACACGTTCGCCAATGGTTATCCAGTCAGAAGGCCTAAGATTCTCACTGAACTGATTCATTATGGGTTTCACAGAGATTGTGAACTTGGAGAGAATGTCAGAACCTCCGAATATCAATTCTGGATCTGAGACCGGGCTCACCGCACCTGTCTCGTAATCCACCCTGCTTGCTATGGTACCCCCAGTGGCAAGAACTGATATTTTCTTGCTGCCTGATCCCTTCTCTATCTCCTCCATCTTTCTTTGATTCTGATACTCAACATTTTTTCTCTCAAGAAATTCAATCTCGGACCTGTCAAACGTGAGATTGTATCCATTCGATGATTTTATTGTCACTAGATCGTTTAGCTCATTTATAACGAGACCGGAAATGATTGAATTCTTGTAGCGAAGAACAACTCTCTCCATGTCTGGTAATTTATTTATTCTTAAATAACTGTACTGTTGTATGAGGATACATGTGGGTTGTTCTGGATGGTCATACGATGAATGGGATGGTGTCTTCTATCCGGACCGCGTATCCGATAAGCTTTCATTTTATTCAATGGTATTCAATACTGTAGAAATAGATTCCACATTCTACAGGATTCCGGAGAGATCTACAGTAAAACGCTGGAGAAAGGTGATGGCCGGAAAACCCTTCACATTCTCTGTGAAAGTACCAGGAGATGTGACGCACGATTCCATATTCAGCGACCTTGGCACGGCTTGCAATATCTTCGGGACATTCAAAGAGATCGTTCTTGAGGAGCTTTCCAAAGACAATTTACTCGGACCGGTGCTCTTTCAGATGCCTCCAAGATTTGACGTAAATGACGCAGATCGACTGGAATATCTGATCAAGTGCGCTGGTATAAAAAATGCAGCTGTGGAAGTGAGGAACAGAACGCTCTATGAAAATAGCGATTTCAGAAAAATGATCGAGGGTCTAGGGGCGGTTATTGTTGACGTTGACAGCACCGAGAAGAGACTCCAAAGGATAGAGAGCAACCTTAGCTGGGCCTATGTCAGGCTCCATGGTAGGACGACCGGTGGCTGGAAAGCTGAAAACCCATTCGATTATAGATACACGGACGAAGAGATAAGGGAGATAGCTTCCAAAATAGAATCAGTAAAATATGATGACATTTTCGTCTATTTTAACAATCACCCACATGGAAGCGCTCCCGTCAACGCCATGATGCTCACTAGGATCCTTGGCATCAGTAATAACGCGTTTTTTTAAGGATCTCCTTTGCTATCACTATCCTTTGAATCTGATTCGTCCCTTCGTATATCTGTGTTATCTTTGCATCCCGCATATGTCTTTCAGCATCGAGGTCTGTGGTATATCCATAGCCACCGAACATCTGGAGAGCATCCGTCGTTACGCGCATGGCCACATCGCTTGCCTTCATTTTAGCCATTGCAGATATCTCTATGGTGTTTTCCTTGTTCTGCCATTTCTCTGCGGCAACGTATGTGAGGTATCGTGCGGCTTCTATCTCCGTGGCAAGGTCTGCTATCATGAACTGTATCCCCTCAAAATTCGCTATCTCCGTACCAAACTGCTTTCTCTGCTTTACATAATCTATCGCTTCAGCCAGAGCGTTCTCTGCTATTCCAAGTGCCTGTGCAGCTATACCAATTCTGCCAGCATCAAGAGTTTCCATGATGACCTTGAATCCCTCGTTCACATTTCCAACGACGTTTTCTGCGGGTATCTCCATATCTTCGAATACAAGTTCAACCGTGCTGGAACCCCTTATGCCCATCTTGTGTATATCTCTGCTTATCTTCAATCCAGGAGTATCTCGATCGGCAACAAACGCAGTTATGCCCTTATGCCTCTTTCCTGGATCAGTAACCGCATCAAAAACGAAGAAATCTGAAATCCTTCCGTTTGATATGAATATTTTATCGCCATTTACAATATATTTATCGCCCTTTCTGACAGCGGTACTGGATATACCGGCCGCATCACTACCTGCTCCAGGCTCAGTTATAGCTAGACCGCCAACGGATCCAGCCGCTACTTTCGGCAAATATCTCTTCTTCAGATCCTCCGATCCGAACATTATTAGCGGCTCTGCAAAGAGGGTGAGAGCCCCATCTAGGACTAGCGCGGTACTGGGGCATGCCTTGGATATCTCCTCTATAGCCCTCACAAGGAATGGAAAACTCATTCCATAACCGCCATATTCCTTGGGGATGTAGGTTGCAAAAAGGCCAAGCTCCTTCATCCTGTCTATTATTTTCTGAGGAACCTGCATCTTCTCATCAATTTCCCTTGCAAGCGGCTTAAGTTCATCCTCTGCAAATTTTCGCACAAATGAAAGAACCAATTCCTCTTCCTGAGCCATTCCGAAATTTGCCATAGTAGGGTATTTGATCCATAATATAACTTTGTTGCCAGAAATCATTGTCCGTGTATGCGATATATCATAATATTGAAGATATGCAGATTCATCTTTGTATAGGATTATAGTATATATGATCTATATGGAGTATTAAGGTTCAAATGACTAATTGAAGTTTGAAAGTTTCAGCGCGGCGATACATAGACTTACGGCAAATTAAGCGCTATAGATAGCTTCATAAATTGAACTATGCTATCCATCTGCTATAATGGATCAGTGTGATATTTGGCATATATTCATTACTATTCAATATATTTCAATGATCATTCCAATATATGATCGAGAAAGCTTCATGAATATGGCTCCAAACGCTATTTGAAGTGAGATTATAAACCCTGAAATAACGGGATATAGATTGATCATCGAAATATTGATTCAAAGATGCGATGACTCAACTGTTAAGGGATTTATATGGTATCATCCGAAGGTGGCAAAATATGGATTATGTCTCATGACCATTGAGCATTTGATCCATATTTTATAACGATATCATGGGAAAATAGCCCGTCCGGACGCGACGAGGTACACAGCCATAAACGTCCTTACCCTGTGTCTGCCAGGGATTTTTGGAGATTCAATTCCGCCAATCTCCACTGGCCTTATTTTTTCAGGCAGAACTATGTCATATTCTCCATCCATAAATTGTTCCGGTATGCATTCATCCAATGGTTCAAAGTCGCTGATATGTTCTAGCGGTATCTCCTTTACTATGAGACCACTCTTACCGTGCAAGGTATTGGGCATTCTTATTATCCTGTGTATATCGTAGGTGACCGGTGAATCGATGAGTACGGCATGATCCTCTCTGGCCTTCTTAATGGCCCTCTTCAGGATCGCATCTGTTATTGAACTGCTTGCATTCATCTCTCTGATCTTGCTGGCTATCACTGATGGCCATCCACCCTCGACTATCCTGAGTAGCTCCATGGACTTTCTCATGGCCGATTCGTCCAGACTGTTCCCAGTTATGTAATCGGTTATCTCGCGCCTGGCATCTGACGTGAGTCTGTAAACCTTATCGCTTGAGACATGCACATGATAGCCCCTGTTGCCGGAGAAATAAACTCTTATTGAGGATCTGGGAAAGCCAAAGTTATCTATTAAAAATTCTGATACCAGCCTATCCGTCTGATCCCTTATCCTTTCCAGCATCTGCGTCTGGGAAAGCTTCTCGGCTCCCGGAAGATGATCCGAATCCAGATCGAAGATCAGATCTGCACCTTCCCATTCCTTCTCTGGCATCTTCCTCTCGTCAGGTTTCTTATAATAGGCCGCCGAGCTATAAACGTGCATGGGGTCTGCTTCTCTCAGCAAAAGGTTCAGTTCGAATTTGTTGTTCACCCTGAGGTGTCTTATCACCTCACCGGTGAATGTCATATATCCGACTTCACGCTTGCTTATCAACTCTGGAGGATCTATAGTGTTCTCCGCGTAATATTTTCTAAACAGATCAATGAGTTTCTGCGAAACCAACCTTTTCATGCCCCCATTTTGCCATTATACTGCAGTACTTGGAACATTACCTCCTTCTCCTCATGAATATTGAGATCGCGAAATACACATAGATGAGGATGGCCGCCACTATGACAAGATTGAGACCAAGGTACACAGGATTGGAATATGACATCACCGTGACCTGGCTCTGGAAAAACTGTCCGTTGTTGAGCATGAGCACCTCCTGAATATAGTAGCTGTGTCCAGGGGTTGTACCAAGTATGAATAAGCTGTTCTGCGTCTGCTGCGAGATTAATAGCTTTTCAGGATTTGCCATGGACCTGCTGGTAGATATCAATATCTCGTATGTGCCGAAGTCCGGTCCGGTGTACGTGTTCCAGGATATATATGTGACATAGAAAAGAAATGGAAAAACGTTCAATATCTTAGGCGTGAATAAAGATAATGCAGATACATTCAACGGATAAAGATCAACGTTCAGATACAACGTTTCAGATGGATCACCGCTATAATTCATGACGGCGGTGCTGTAGATCGGATAGCTATAGGTTACGTTGCCAGTCCTGGTGTCAGAGAAGACTGTATAACCACCGCTGCGGTTTGTATATGCAAAGGTTGAATTCGTCTTTACGAGCACGCCGGGTATGGGAAACTTAAATAAACCGTCGCTTACATTTCCAGATATCCTGATCATCGGGATCGTTGGAACAAGATCTATCTGATCGAGGTATTCTTCTCCGGGCGACAATGATACGTTCGCAGAGTAATTATTGAATCCAGGTTTTGATACATTGAGTTCGTATGTTCCGGGATGAAAACTTCCAGTATAATGCCCATCGATCATTCTCAAAGGATAATTAGAAAGTGCGACGTTCTGTGGAGCCGGATATATGTCAAGGATCACGTCTGCATTTATCGGATACATAGTCTCATTGATCGTTGTGTTTTTAACTATGTCTCTTGTCTCAGTTAGGCTATAGAAGCTGTTGGATGACAGTATAAAGGTTAAATTTCCCTGCACAACTGGAATCTGTGAATTGTTTTTAACGGCAGCTGAATAGAAATGATCATATTTTATGAGGACTGTGGCTGGCGAATATCCGTATACAGGTTTGAAGATCAGCGTTAGACCGCTCATTCCCGGAATAGAGATATTTGCAGTTATATTTGTTCCATCATATGTTGTGTTGAATTCGAGGTTCATAGCGCCGTAGGTTGTGAATGGCATGCTGACTTCTTTTCCATCAAGATAGAATTGGGTCTGAGCGCTATTGTTGAGGGACAGATACAGTTTGGCCGGAAGCGCCATAGCAAGCCTGTACTCAATGAATGGTCTATGGATCGATCCTTCTATTACATTATGTACATAGGAATAGGATCTTTCAGCCATAAGACTTCCATTCTTTTCTATGGCGATAGAAAGGGAATCATAGGATGATCCGATTCCTGAATAACGTAGCTGCACGGCACTGAAATTTCCATAACCTCTTCCATCTATCATGAGATGATCAATGAATATCCTTGGTGCACTGAGATTATCCATAGCACCAACCATCTCCACGCCTGTGACCGGTCTCATTATTCCTAGGTTCGCGAAAAACATATGGTATGTGAAATTCCTATTTCCATATTGTATGGTAATATTATTGAATGAATTAGCATATAAACCGACGAAGACACTGCCCGTCTTTATGGGGGCTGCATTTGCCTCGTATGAAATTCCATTTTCAGCAGTCATTAGGGCAATGTATGATCTGTTCGTATCATTCATCACGCCCGCGAATATATAATTAGAGGCATTATAATAAAAACCTACGTATGGATACGTTGAATTGCCATCTGAGACGGAGAATTCAGCAGACACCGATGAAACCGATGCATTGAAGAGGTACATTGAACCATACGGTTCCATCGTTGCGAGGCTGTCGTTGAGTAGATTCGAGACTATTGGCGTTCCGAGACCAGTCACAGGATTCCAGCCTGGTCCGGCGCTATAATAGCCATTTGAGCCGGATGTCACTTGTGTGAAAGCATTTGTGTAGAGCTTTGTGTTTGATATCTGATACAGGAGAGGATTGACCAGCCCAAGCGATCTATTGCTAGCCTGATCCATTAGAGCCACTATCCCCGCCCACAGAGGGGCGGCAAGACTTGTACCCCCAGCATCATATGCCCTGGCATCTGATATCATCAGTACACCCGTATTTGGATTTGCTATCATAGATACATCCGGTACCCCTCTATAAGGCGAACTGTAGTTTGGCGGATCCTGCCAGACTGGCCTCATGAAAACAGAACTATATCCTCCGCCGCTTCCGTAACTTTTGCCACTTGACATGCCGCCCCAGGCAGATTCTGAGAATTTTCCATTGAACGCAAAGAGTGATACTCCTCCAACAGAGAGAACATATGGCGATGATGCTGGGAAGTTCACTGTGAGGTTGCTTGTACCGTCATATGCGCCATTATCGCCAGAAGCGGCCACTATCGTTATGCCCTGTTGGCTCGCCTCTTGATATATAGAATCCATCGCAATTATATCGGATTTAGGAACCTGACTCTCAGCTATACCCCAACTGAGAGAGATAACATTAGGCTTGACGTTGTTTATCATATAATTGAGCGCAGACGTCAATGACGATACGGTATCGTTATTCGCTATTACCAGTACAATCCTGGCATCTGGGGCTGAAACATGCGCCCATTCAACATCCAGGCTTGTTTCCTCAACCCAATGCTCATCGACATTAAATCCCGTGAAATTCAGGTATATGACGCTCAGATTAACGGGTGGAAGCCCGGTCATGTGGTCGAAGGCGAATATGTCGTAGTTCAGGTTTGGATCCCCGAACGCATCGACTATTCCGATCGTCTCTCCCTTCCCAGTTAAGCCGCTAGAAAACGCTGGAATATAGCTGTATGCCTGATATATCTGATTTGGATAGTAGACCAGGGCGTTTGACTGCTGCATGGGCACTGCATCTATATATGGGGTGGCGGTTAAATTCTGAGGCATGCTGATGTAACCAATATCAAAACTCTTCAATATGCCTGCAAGTTCAGAAAATTCCGAATTGGATAATCCTGAGACTATAAGATAATTACCCATTTTATGAAATTTCAAATCCATTGATCTGAATATACTAAAAGATAAACCGCTGTAATTGACTATAATTATATTATCAGCCTTATTATAATTAACGGAAGTGATATTATAATCGCTGACATTCATATCATTGGATCTCACATATGCATTGTCAGTACCGTTCAGATAATATGCATATGACGAGAACAGAAGAACCGCGATCATCGTCAGTACCATAAGTTTTATAGACAACTGCATTAAACCTCATATTACAAATATAGTTAATATTATTATCGTATTTTCAAAGAATTGTTTGATGCGTGTTGATCTAACTCAGGAATCCGCGAAAATATGAAAAATGTTGTTTTAAAAAATTTATCCATCTACAGATTTTTCAGTACGTTGTTCCTTGCGGCTACCATATTCCTAAGTTTCTGTTCTCCTATCTCCCTGCTCCTGGTTCTTAGGCCGCAGTCTGGATTGATTCTCACGATCTCCGGATCCTTGATTATCTTCAATGCATAGTTGATTCTGTCTTCTATCAGTTCCACCGGCTCAACGTAATCTATGTGTACGTCCGTTACTCCTATGCCTATGAATTTCCTCCTCTGAAGGCTTTCATTGATCTCGGTGAAATATTTCAGATCGTTGAATCCTGGCCTCTTCTCATCGCTTAATCCACGCTCCAGAAGGTCTCTGTTTGAATATTCCAGATTGTATCCATCAATTTTGAGATCTGGTATCCTATCGTATAGCAATCTATAGTCCCTGCTGTAACATACATGCATGCTTATTTCGCCATCTATACCCTCCACCGACCTGTTGATGGACTCAACAACTATATCCATCTCATCAGGATGCGTGGTCGTCGCTGGCTCGTCTATCTGGATCTCAAGTTTACGTCCACCCGAAACCTTATCCCATGTACGCTGTATGTCCTTCAGTTCTTCGTTTATTATTCTTGCAAACTCCATAGCAAGATCTTCTCTGCTCTCATAGTAATCGTTGAATGACCACTCCATCATGGTGTATGGGCCTGTTATTGGAACCTTTAGAGGTCTATCGGTCGATCTCGCCACGAAATTGACCTCATCCACATGGAATGGTTCTCTCCTTTCGAGTCTGTCTATGGCAGATCCTTTCCTGTAGTAACGATTATCGAAGGAACGAACCATACCATAGAATATTATTCCCTTGATGCGTTCTGCCGGATGCTCATACATTTCCCAGCGAAACATCTCGCCTCCTATTCCGACATTGTCAAGGCCAGATCTTTCGAATACCTCAAGCGTTTCCCTTGTGGCTTTTTCAGCAAGCTCTTTGAATCTTGGAGTACCCTCAATCTTGTGAAAATCTCTGGCGAGATATTCTGGTTTACGAAAACTTCCAATCTCCTGAGTTATCAGTTCCTTCATGCCGTATCACCCATCTTTCCAAGCACCTCTACCTTTATATCTGCTATCTCTCTGGGCAGAAAGTCCATATAATCATCATGCGTGATGAGATCCACGGAATCATCCATCTTTTTCTCAATTGAAGCGCCTTCTATCTTTGTTTTATGGGCGCTTACAGCCTTTATGCCTAGGCTGTCTGAATAATTGAGCAGATCCCTGTCGACGCCATCAGCCACCAACGCTTCAAATTTGTGTTTCAAGCCCTTCAGGTTCTGTTCCTTCGGGATTCCTCTGGCAATTAATATAACACCAGTTGACTGGAGAAGCGGATCAAGATAGGATATGTTGTGCTTTCCATAATCAAAGACATCGAAAAGCACAAGCTTTCTCCCACTAAAAGCCTTTACTATCTTTATGTATTCATCCACCAGCGATCTAAGTAAAACATCCTCTCTAAGATCGGCCTCCAATCTTGACATCCTAACTAATGAATATGGAGAAGGTAGAAACAGCAACGATTTTCTGTCAAGCTGATATGCAGGCAGCGGTGGATTTTCTTCGAGCTGTTCGAACTTTGTCAGATCCTTGAAAATACGCGGAATCCCATAAAACTCAGGCATTCTGTAGAACGTATTAGTTTCAAGATATCTGGTGAGCGGACCGAGCTTCACATTCTCCATAGATAGGACAATCGGTCTGAGTATGTCGTACCAGTTAAACAGCGGATCCGTATATATCTCTATCCCGGATCTCTCCATCATTTCGTAGAACGCATACTTTTCCTCTCTTATGATCTCGGAGAGATCTTCTGTCTTGATCATGCCTCTCTCCCATCTATTATAGCTTCGCCTCAATTTCTCGCTTCTTGGATAAAGCCCATAAACAAGTGTCTTCAACATATAAACACCTCAGATAGTCTCAAGTATCTGTGCGGCAACCTCGTTATGCCCGAGCGGCATAATATGGATACCGTCTACATATTCTTTTACTTCGTCAAATACCTCGGTTATTATCCTGACGCTGGTGGATACGATATCATCACTGTTCAGAAGACGTTCTCTTATCTCCTCCGGTATCATTATACCAAGATTTTGGGAAAACTTGACCTGACTCTTCTTGGTCAATGGGAGAAATCCAGCAAGGAGCTTGAAGTTTCGCCTTCTTATCCATTCCTTCTGGAGGTATTCTGGAGAATATATGGCCTGCGATATGAAGAAATCAGCGCCAGATTTCAGCTTTGCACCAACTATCTCCTGCTCCACTTCTCTGTACGGGTTGAGGGCGGCCCCAACTGTGGTATTCTCCCTGCTCTTCACCATCTTCATGATTTCCATGACATCTATCTCCCTGACCTCTCTAGACTCATATTTCGGATTTATGGGATCGCCGCCTATGGTGAAAAAATTTCTGATACCCACCTTTGCTGCAGTTTCTATCTGCGAAAGTATGTAAACCCTGTTCTTGTCTCTAGGAGTTATATGCGGAATTGGGATTATATTTCGCTCACTGGAAATTATGTATAATGCCATTATTGGGTCTATTCCAGGACTTCCACGTGGATTTTCAGGGCATGTCAGTGCATTAACTCTGCCATCCAGCATATCTGCGGCTTTTAGTAGATCTTCTGTACCGGATTCCCTTGAGGGGACTATCTCCACCGATTTGACGAAGTCTATGGATTTAATACTGCTGGAGAGCATATCTTTCCTCCTATTCAGCATTGCAAATAAAGTTTTCTTACTAAATAATTACCAATGGTAATCTGTTATTTCTAATCGATGGAATGGCCTCAGAATTTCTCAATACCAGGAGTTTCAAAAATAAAATAAAAAATGAATGTATGAAGGGCGATAAAAATAATGCCAGACCAGCTATCTCAGTATTCTGGCATGCCGCCGCCCGGCATTCCCTGGCCCTGGCCACCTTGACCAGATGGCGGAGTGGATTTCTTGCTTGCAATCACATCGTCGATCCTGAGGATCATCGTTGCCACTTCGACCGCGCTTTCGAGGGCATGCGTTTTGACCCTGAGCGGATCTACGACACCCTTCGCCTTCATGTCGCCAACGCCGTTGTTGTCAAGATCCACACCCATAGATATGTGCCCTTTCTCGTGCTCAGCCTTCAGCTTTATGAGGGTATTTATCGGGTCTATTCCAGCGTTCTCAGCCAGAGTCCTCGGTATTATCTCCAGTGCCTTGGCGAAAGCCTCTATTGCGAGCTGCTCTCTGCCTCCCACGCTGTTAGCATACTTGGCCAGCCTCATGGCAAGCTCGGCCTCAACAGCTCCTCCACCCCAGAGGAATTTTCCGTCCTCCTTGGTTATGGCAACGACTCTTATGGCATCGTTGAGGGCTCTCTCAACCTCAGAGACAACATGATCTGTTCCTCCCCTTATGAGTATGCTGACGGCCTTTGGATTCTTGCAGCCCATCACAAAGGTCATTCTGTCATCGCCAATCTTGCGCTCCTCAACGGTTTCAGCCTCGCCGAGGACAGATGGCGTCAGGTCATCCAGATCTGTTACGATCTTTGCACCTGTGGCCTTAGCCAGCTTCTCCATGTCACTCTTTTTAACTCTGCGAACAGCGTATATGCCTTCTTTTGCAAGGTAGTGCTGTGCAACATCGTCTATACCCTTCTGGCAGAGCACGACATTTGCGCCGCTCTTCTTTATCTTCTCAACCATCTGTTTGAATGTGTTTGTTTCCTGGTTCAGGAAGTCCTGTATTTTGCTTGGATCTGATATCTGTACCTTTGCCTCAATCTCAGTCTTCTTTATCTCCAAGGCCGAGTCTATGAGGGCTATCTTCGCATTCTTGACAACATCAGGCATCTTGGAGTGTACCTTTTCCTTATCGATGACTATTCCGCTTATGAACTGAGTGTCGTTGACACTTCCACCATTTTTCTTGTCTACCTTTATGTTTGCAGTGTCAACTATTGTCTTACCGTCCCTTACCTCAGCAACAGCATTGACCGCTTTGACAACCAGATCCGCGAGGAAATCATTTGATAATCCTGTGTTCTTGCCGGAAAGGGCTGTGAGGGCGATCTTTCTCAGCGTTGCATCATCCGTTGACTTCTCGGCGATCTCATCTATTATTTTTCTTGCCTCATTCACAGCAAGCCTGTATCCGTTGGAGATCACCGTTGGATGAACGCCCTGATCGAGCAGCGTTTCAGCCTGTTTCAGAAGCTCTCCAGACAGGACAACTGCAGTAGTCGTACCGTCACCGACAGCTGTATCTTGGGCTTTAGACACTTCCACTATCATCTTGGCTGTCGGGTGTTCTACATCCATTTCCTTCAATATCGTAGCACCGTCATTTGATATTATTATGTCTCCGATTGAGTCAACAAGCATCTTGTCCATGCCTTTTGGACCAAGAGTTGTTCTGACAGCATCGGCAATGGCCTTTGCTGCTTCAATATTGTTTCTCTGTGCATTCTTACCCTGTTCTCTCTGGGTACCTTCTTTCAGAACTAGAATTGGAACCTGTCCCGTCATCATATTGCTTATCACCTAGCAAACGGATAAATATGTTCTTCAATATAAACTTTACTAAAGATCCCATAAAGATACCATGCCTTATTTATCGCATTATTCGTGTGTACTATCGTTCAAGCTTAAAAAGACTTTCTGCTTTATGAAATGACCTCTAGCTGTACTCACATATTCCATGAAAATCAGAAATTTCCATCACCTGCCACACATTCCGGATGCATTATATCTGATTTCATCAATATTTTTTAATGAACGTCTATGCATTTTAATTCCTATCAATGGTTGAATTGCGTATCTTCAACTTATAGATTGCAAAATATGAGAAACAAAATCTTCGATCTATGCGCTTAACTTTATAACCGCATAGTTAAATTTTTAATTGGAGAGGAATTATATGGTCGTGGATCAAAAAGACAGAGACATTCTCAATCTGCTGATGGATAACGCGCGAATAAGCAATACAGAGATAGCTAAAGTCTTGAATGTGTCTGAAGGAACCGTTAGAAAACGTATCAAAAAGATGATGGACGACGGGATCATAAAGAGATTCACGGTAGAAACGAGCGATGATACTATAGATGCCCTAGTACTCGTAAAAATAGATAATAAAAGGTACAAGGATGCACTTCAGAAGATCAAAAGCAGATTTAGAGAGGTTTATGAATTCAGCGGTAAGATAGATGTTGCGATACGGATAAGAACAGACTCGACGGACAATCTTAACAGGATTGTAGATCAGATCAGGGAGCTGGATGGTGTCCTCGACACCGATACATTGATCAGGTTACAATAACTTTCTCTACCCCCATATAAGGAGACTCCCTGCTCATGAGATATTTTTCTACGCTCATGTTCCTTTTCGAAGCCTCTTCAATGATTCTGCTGGCCTCAGGGCCGGAGATCCTTATATGATGTCTGATATCCAGGCATAGATGGCTGTTGAAGAATATTTCTATGGATTTCTGATCCGAATGTTTCTCAACCGATCCTTTAGATTTTCTCTTTAAAATTTCCACATATTCTGCTTGCCTGAATCTTGTGTATTTTCTAACATATTCTGATATGGGGATATTCAGCTTTTCACTTCCTGAGATTATATTCTCAGCCATATTGCCATACAATCTGTAAATTGATCCATTCTCCATCACTATTTTTAAAATACTTTCATCGTTGATGCTGTCCATCATCCAATCCGTCTCCACATCATAATGGTTTCCTTATTGATGAGTTCTTTTGATCATGCATATATCGTGATGTCTATAGTCTGATGTTCCAACTGTGCCAATTCAACTCTTATAAGTCTTGCAGAGTTTATATTGGAAATTTACATTGAAGAAACTCCGCGTATTTCATCGCTTAAGATCTGAGTTTTGTAATCACTCCCAAATCCCAACGACTAAGCTCAACTTCAATATCTGACCTCTATGCCTCATCACAGAATAGTTTAGGGTGTACAATCCTTCAATCACGGATGTAAACCTTAACACGATATGACTGTGCTAGATTACTAATACCTCGTAAGTATACTGATTCATGCGTTCTCGGGCTGAATGGTATCCATTGAAAGAAGTGATGATACATAGGCCTTCCATAGAAATCGAATATGCCATGCTTGCTCCAAAGCCTTTTTTGTTCGAACGGGCATTCAATGTGGGAAAGGCTATTAGGGAACATCGGCGGCTGGAGGAGATATTGGAAGAGGAGGGTGTAAGGGTTAGGAGACTGGAAGATGAGATAATAGAACATGCAGAAAATTCCACCGAATTCAGGAGAAAGCTTATAGAATACATACTTCAGAACGTCCATTTCTATGGAAAGATGGATGAAGTAAGATCTGCCATGCAGGATCTTCAAAGAAATTTAGAAAAACTAGACAGTTCCACACTTTTTGATTATATGGTCCTTGAACCCTCCATTGATCTGAAGACCGATTATGAGAACAGAGCAGTTTATCCGACCGTTTACTCAAATATTCCACTTGCAAATCTATATTTCATGAGAGATCAACAGGCCGTTGCTGATAAAGGTATGATCATTGGCAATATGAAACGAGATCAGAGAAAGAAAGAAACCGAGATCACCGAATTTTTCTTCAAAAATGCGATGGGGGAAACAAATATTTTTAAGGTTCCACAGAGTTCACATTTCGAAGGGGGCGATTTCATGCCGGCGGACAGTTTCAGTCTGATCGGCGTGGGGTTGAGAACTGATCTGAATGGCGCCTTCTCCGCTATGAATTCGGGCATGATCACAAGCGATGAGGTTGTTATAGTAGAAAATCCGAAATACGAATTCTCTAAAGGAGATAATATGGTGAATATGCACCTTGATACCTATTTCAATATAGCTGGTGATGGAATAGCTGTGACATCCATGTACCTGGCATCACGCGCAAAAGCAACGATATACGGAAGAGCTTCATCAGGAAATTATGAAAAGGTAGGTGAATCGACCCTGCTTGATTATCTTAAATCAAAGAATTTCAACATAATTGATCTTAGCATACCGGAACAACTGGCCTATTCTTCAAACTTTCTCACCGTCAGAGACAGACGAATAATATCGGTTGAGGTCAAAAGCGTTGTGAAAAGATTAATATCAGATGGCGCCTTCGATGCGGTAACGGAGAATATAGTCAGGCAAGAGCTTTCCAAAATGTCCGATGGGATCTTTCCTGACAGGAGAGACGTTTCATCGGCAGGAATTGAATATATCAATGCCGATAAAAGAGGAAAAATTAAAATCTTTATTCCAGGAAAAAACAAGAATAAAAAAGATGCCAAAAATATCGGATCTGAATGTGAAGTTTGTAGAGAATTAAACCTTGTTCAGATAAAAGAAAAAATTAAATTAAAGTATATGTTATTTTGGTTTCTATCGTGTCATTTTTAGTGATTTCTGGCTTTAGTTTGATTCCATAGTTAATAGTTGAACGGATATAATTACTAGAATAATTATATAGTATTATTGATGGAATGCTGTTAAATTTCATTAAGACCGCACTAGCAAGCATCAATAAGAAATTTTTCTGATTTATGGCAAATACATGTGTTATCGATTTTGGGTCAAAATGCGTAGATGCTATTTCATTATATTTTTCATAAAATGCTTTATCAACCACCTTTCTTTC
>NZ_JAGDXM010000013.1:0-49908 GCF_023256435.1 Thermoplasma sp.
TCGCTAAAGCTGTTGAGATTTACAGCTTCCCCCAAACCCCACCTTCTCTTTTAAACTCAGCATACCAATATGGCCTGAAACCGATCTCTGCTTGTTCCAGTACCACAATATTTTATAATATCCTTCATTTTGAAAGTACGAAGCAGTAAACATCCACTCCACTCATCTCGTACAATTTATCAACATGCCAACCGGTATCTTCGACGATGTCCATCAGCTTTGCCTTGTCGACCAAGAGATATCTAAACCAGTCTGACCTGTATCTGTCGTAGATCACCCTTATCTCAAGCTCTCCTGGATAGCCTTCAGCAGAAGTGAAGCCAGACGCATAGGGATCTGTCGTTTCAGCAATTATCCTAGCATCATCTGAAGATTGGCTGTAGAATTTGCGAAGAAAACCTTTTGCTTCAAGGATTGTACGAAGAAGGCCGAAATTGTTTCCCAGAAGTATAAGTGTGTCCCACGAGCCATGGATATCATCTATTCCGCCCAAGACAACATTTCTTACACCACGATTCTTCATAACATTCACTGCTAGTGGCGAGATATCCATTGCGATCACATCAAATCCAAGATTCTGAAGATAAAGTGAGTGCCTTCCAGCACCTGCTCCAACATCGATTATCTTTCCGGTTGCATGTTTTATGGCGTTTTTTTCCATGCTGGGCCACTGATCGAAAGATCTGAAATAATATGAAATTGAGGTCACATCTATCTTGCCGTTTCTGGTTTCTACCATCTCGTAGCTACATCTTCCCTTAGAATAATCCATGAGGGCATGTCCAAAGGCATCTTCTGAATCATCCATCTCTCAGAGATACAAAGAATATGATAAAGCTGTTGCGGTGCAGGAAAATGCCACTATGCCTACATGTTGCGACCATCGCGCTCACGGCTTGATCAAAAACGGATCTGTGAGCTATCACTAAGCTGAATCTTTGAATCTTCGCTTCAGCTATCAATTTTTTTTCTTTGCATGCATATTCCCACGAACCAGAATTGGTATTCCAAGATATGCCCATTTTGGTTGCACAATCCCTGCTCCTATATATCTTTCAAACCCTTCATCGAATCTTTCATCTGTAGAGGCTCGTATATTGCCTTCCGGAAGGTTGATTTTTACAGATTCCCCAGGCTCCTAACACTATTTATAAAATGTTCGCATTAACCAGATATGATAAATGTCGGCTTGTATTATAAGGTAAAGAAAGGGCACGAAGAGGAATTTGAAAGAACATTCAACAGCGTTCTGGCCATGCTGAAAAGCACAGATATGGGTATAAAGGACGTGAGACTATACAAAGACGTTAACGATCCACAGCAATATATGATATTCACAGAGTGGGAAAGTCTAGACAAATTTAGGGAATTCGTTGCCAGCAGACCTTTCAAGGAGACGACTGAGTTCGGTAAGACAATCCTTGAAGAGATGCCGAAAAACAGAATATTCATGAATGAGACTTCAATATGAAGAGTTCATTCTTAAACTTATTTTTAAATATATGAAATAGCCAACGTATATCAAAGATGCTATGAATATCGCGTCTATTATTATCTGATCAAGTATCATGCTGAAGCTGTGCACGGCGGATGACCAGTATGGTCCTGCTCTCAATCCTATGTAGATCAGTATTGTTGACCAGATCACAGAACCAAAAAACGTCATCAGGGCAAATATCCAGACCTTCATTTTCAGCATGCCAGCAGGTATCGAGATTATGCTTCTTACTCCGGGTATAAATCTGGCAAAAAATACGGAGCTTGCTCCCCACCTATCTATCCAGCTCTCCGCCTTTACAAGGGAATCCTCTTTAACATAGAAAAATGCAAGTATCTTTACGATTATGGGTCTACCAATTACCAATCCCAAATAGTAGTCTATAAAAGAACCGACCATCGAAGCCAATACTGCATCAGCTATGATCAGCGGGAAGGAAAAAGTATGAAGGTAAACGAGATATCCTGAAAGAGGGAGCACAACCTCGCTGGGTATAGGAATAAACGTGCTCTCAAGCGTCATCAGCCCAAAAACACCAAGATAACCAGACTTGGAAACTACAGATACCGAAAAACTGAACAAAGATCCTACACTTATGGCAGCAAAGAATTTCTCAAATGGAAGTTCAGCCAGCTCGAATATCTCGGTCGCAGTTATGCCTATGAGAACAATCGATATTATAACTCCGTAGAGATTGAAATAACCGTCTAGTTTCATACTACTCTTTTCCATGTTTTACATACCTAAGTGGATTACTGATTTAAAAATTTGCTTTATCTTATTTGATCTTGGTATCTCAAAATGCATCTATCAGGCCAGATCACCTCGAAGACTTTATCCTCGTTCCTACTGGTTGGAATCTAATCTTATAATACTAATCGCTCTTCCTCAACCTTTCTTTCCTTCACGCCAAGATCTGCTGTATTTATTCTCATGCCATCGTATAGCTTGGCCTTCTCCTCTCCATCGTATAGGGCAGCCACAATTCTACCTATCGCATCTCCCTTCATTATACCGCTTCCACTGGTGCCCGTTGCCACGATGAGATTTAGTGATCTGAATATGTATGGATTTCCATCTATCGTGTTATATGAATAGTATCCTGCCCACATACCCGTGACTGAAGCTGATGAAAAAGGCTTCATGTATGCCTGGAGAACCTGGTGCACATTGTACGTGTAGAACTGTGGTTCTGCTTCAGGATCTTCAACGAATGAGAAATCGCGTCCTATGTCATCCGCTACACCCGCCCAAAATGTCTTTTCCTGAGGAGATGGCCTTATGTACACCCCCTTTGGAAAAATTGTGAATGGATATGAACCTGTATCAAGCACGTTTTTACCAACAACATCCGATATGAAATCGTTCTTTATCTTGAAGAGCTGTCTCTTTTTTGGCCTTATATGGCTATCTATACCTATCGGATCTGTGAGGAGGTTTGTCCAGACATCAGTCGCCAGTATAAAGGTGTCCGCATATATTTCTCCCCTGTTCGTGTTTATGCTCTTTATAAATTTATCCTGCCAGATAAATGGCTCACCCGGAAAGTTTATGGGCCTCACTGGCACGAGATTCAGAGACTGAACTGTGGTGTCGAAGAAGAAATCGATCTTCTTGTTCACACATTGCTGATAGTAGAATGCTGCTATCTTGTCCGGCTCCATTATGCCTGCATTCAGCGCGAGATAGGCATTTCTTATATCTTCCAGTCCCATGGCTTCCCGTATCTCATCGTCTACCTTCGTGGATATGCCCATATCGCCAAGTAAATCAAGATCGATCTCTTTGATCTTTGTCTTTTTCCCTATCTCCTGGATCACATCCACACTGGAATCGTTATCCATGAGGAAAAGATATCCGACATGCTTCATCCCAAGATCGATACCAAGTATCTTCTGCACATGATCGTAGAACCTTATAGAAGATGAGGATAATTTGAAGCTTGTATCGGACGAGAAAACATCCCTGAATCCGGCCGCACTTTTACCTGTATTTCCCTGTGCATACGTGTGGAATTTATCTATGACGGCTATCTTCAGGTCTCCGTGTTTCTCAGAGAGATGGAATGCTGTGGACAGCCCAACTATGCCGGCGCCTATGATTGCAATATCATACTTCATGCTATGGGAATAGTACCTCAGGATAAACACTTTATTTTTTCTGATCGGTGAATCCATTCTGTATATCTGCTATGACAGCACATCCATGAAACAGCAATTTAGATATACCGTGTAAAAATATGATGATGCCGTGGTGCATGCATACCAGGAATCTGCGACTGGTATCACGGCCATACTATGAGGGGTTTGATGGGAAAGATACTGTTTCCTTTTAGTGCTGTGGTAGATGAGGAAGATCTGAAAAAGGCGCTGATTCTGAACGCAATCGATCAGAGGATCGGTGGTGTTCTGATAATGGGTCCAAAGGGCGTCGCCAAATCCACGATAGCCAGGGCGCTTACCGATCTTCTTCCGGAAATAAAGGTGGTTAAAGACTGTCCTTTCAAGTGCGATCCGGATGATCCATCGTCCATGTGCGATGATTGCCTGAAGAAATACAGAGAGGGAAATATCGTTTCAGATACCAGAAAAATGCCATTCATAAATATGCCTGTAACAGCAACCCTAGACAGAGTCATTGGTAGTCTAGATATAAAGAGGGCCATAGACGAGGGCCTGCGATCCCTCCAGCCCGGCCTCCTGGCCGAGGCAAATCGTGGAATAATATACATAGATGAGGTCAATCTGCTTGACGATGCGGTTGTCGATTCCATACTTGATGCGGCCGCTTCAGGGATAAATGTAGTTGAACGTGAAGGTGTAAGCGTGACCCACCCGGCAAGGTTCATACTGATAGGTACGATGAATCCAGAGGAGGGAGATCTTAGACCACAGCTGAAGGATCGTTTCGGTCTCTCTGTGAATGCCGTGCAGCCATCCGAAGCAGCGGATCTGATCGAGATATCAAATAGGGTTGAAGATTTCGATAGAGATCCTGAGGCGTTTTCGAAGAAATACGAGAAACTTCAGGCTGAGATCCGTGAAAGGATCATGAAAGCGAGATCGCTATTGAAGGATGTGAAGATAGAGGACGATCTCAAGTATTTCATAGCGGAGGTTGTACTTAAACTTCAGGCCGGAAACAGAGCGATGATAACCGCGGTAAAAGCCTCAAAAGCACTGGCTGCTTACAATGGTAGAAAATATGTGACTCTCGAAGACGTTAAAGAAGCACTCAATCTGGTACTGCGCCACAGAGTCAAAGATACTGCGATGATCAAAGGCACTATAGAGAGGGAATCCAAGGAGATGCCTACAACCTCAATTGAGGCTGGTTCAAACAGTGGCATTGATGAAGGCGAAGAATCAAACGGTAGAATGGAAAAGAAGATAGGTTCAGGTAAAGAGGAGGAGAGGTCTGCAGAGGTTTCCGCCGCGTTTTCAGAGAAGTCCCATAAAAGCGGAAGGACCGGATCCTCAGACATATTTAGACTGCTTGATCGGAACCGACCAGGGGAACACTTTGATTACAGAGGCAGCCTCATCAACATGATAATTTCTGGACATAGGAGAATAAGGTACAGCGATCTGGCCTTTGTAGCGTCCAGATCCAGAGCGTCTATCCCGGTGATCCTTGCCCTTGATGCCAGTAGATCGATGGAGACCATGCACAGAATAGCGATCGCTAGAGGCATAGCAAGATCATTTCTTCATTCCGCCTATAGAATGCGCATAAGACTCTCATACATAACGTTCTTTGGAACAGAGAGCCATCTCATGGTTGAGCCAACAAGGAACTTGGATCTGATAGACGAGGAGATATCAAGGACGGTGCCTCAGGGGAAAACCCCAATCCCTGCAGCGCTGAAGATGATGTATGATATTTCAGGCCGTTACAGGAACAGAACGGTCTCCATCATGATCACAGATGGAAGGGCAAACGTTCCCATGGGAAAAGATATCGATCAGGACATAAGGGAATGGGCGACGAAGCTCGGTACAAGAAGCGATTTATTTCTGATCTCTTCAACCATGGGAAGTGAAAGATTTATGCCATCCTACAACGAAGAGATATGCAGATACGCTGGGGGGCATCTCATCGAAATGGATGACAACGGGAATATCGGTATATATTCAGGATACAGAAGATACTGAAACCTGTATTGGAAAACCCTCTAGATAAAATTTTTAACTCGCCGATTATGTCCACTGGATGTTGAAGAATAAGAGTGTTGTTTCAATCGAAGATGTCGACAGCGATGATCTGAATGATCTCTTCGATCTTGCTGATTCCATGCTTAAAACAATTGAAAAAGGTGGAAGCACAGATCTTTTGAAGAGCAAGATAATGGCCACATTGTTTTATGAGCCAAGCACCAGAACTCGACTTTCATTCGAAAGCGCCATGCACAGGCTTGGTGGATCCGTGATAACAGTATCTGACGTTAAGACCAGCTCTGTCGCAAAGGGGGAAACCCTCGCCGACACCATCAGAATGGCCTCCTCATATTCCGATATAATAGTGATACGGCATCCGCTTGAAGGTGCTGCAAGGCTTGCCTCCAAGTTCGCCAATAAACCGGTCATAAATGCGGGTGATGGATCTGGACAGCATCCAACTCAGACCATACTTGACCTTTACACCATTAAAAAGGAGACCGGATCAATAGATGGAAAGGTCATAACCATGGTGGGTGATCTCAGGTACGGGAGAACAATACATTCTCTGATCATAGCATTGTCAAAGTACGACGTCAGAATAAATCTTGTAAGCCCTCAGATACTGAAACTACCTGATTACGTCTATACCAAGATAGGAGACAGGAGCAGGATAAAAGAATACGATGATCTCTCGTCAGTCATAGCGGACACGGATGTTCTCTACGTAACAAGAATTCAGAAGGAAAGGTTCACCGATCAGAATGAATATCAGAGCGTTATAGGATCCTATTCTGTTGATAAGGAACTCGTATCGAAGATGAAGCAGAAATCCATAATAATGCATCCACTTCCTAGAGTTGATGAGATCAGGCCGGAAGTTGATGAACTGCCACAGGCCAAGTACTTCAAACAGGCATATTATGGAGTGCCCGTAAGGATGGCCCTTATATATCGTATACTAGGTGAGTAATATGGAAAAGACGTTAAGGATATCCAAAATAAGGGACGGAACCGTTATAGATCATGTGCCTTCTGGAAAGGGTATACGTGTGATCGGCGTCTTAGGTGTACATGAGGACGTGAATTACACCGTGAGCGTTGCTATACACGTGCCAAGCAATAAGATGGGTTTCAAGGATGTGATAAAGATCGAAAACCGGTTTCTAGACAGGAATGAACTTGACATGATATCGCTCATTGCCCCCAATGCCACCATAAGCATCATAAAAAATTACGAAATAAGCGAGAAATTTCAGGTGGATCTACCGTCAAGGCTCGTTGGCGTCATAAAATGCAAGAACCAGAACTGCATCACCAATACCCACGAACCAGTAGAATCTGAGTTTGAGATCGTGTCAAAACATCCGCTAGTCATAAGGTGCGTCTACTGCGAAAGGACAATGGGTGAAAAGGACATATTCAGCTGATGGAACACAGATATTCTTTTATCTTTTTTACCAGATCCGAGAAATCTGATTTTCCCGATATCAGCGGATGTACACCTGCACTTTCCAGAGTTTCTGTGGTGACATCTCCAATGGAGTAAACAGGTTTTCCAGAAGCCCGTATATAAGGCAATGCAATCTCTGCTTCCATGGATGATGTTACTATTATACCGGCACAATCATCGCTTTGCAGATATTGTGCTAGATCGACGCCCGTGGGTACTGCCTCATAGTTTCTGATATCTAGAAAGAAAGCTTTGCCCTTTAAACGGTCGTTAACGATTTTATTTGCACTCCTGCTCCTTATGAGGGCAATCCTTCTGCCAGCGCATCTGGACAGGAGGAGATTCGCAAGACCTTCGGAGTCCATTCTCTCTGGGTATTCGCATCTGAACCCATTTCTCTCAACCTCCTCGCAAGTGGTCTTCCCTATTCCGAAGTATCTGAACGCCTTATTTCTTGCTTTGATGAAGAAGAGATGGGCACCGTATGAGCTGGTGAAAGCGATGCACTCCACATTGTTCTCTGAGAGTATATCGTCATAATCTATATCAATGGGCTTCAGATCCGTCACAGGCACATTGATAATGCTGAAACAATCAGTCGTGACAGGTTTTACCTTTTTTTCTGGTCTTACGGAAAGAACGTATCTCATAGATTATACCCGTATTCCTCAGGAATGTTGTCCCTTATGTATGATACGGTATCTTCGATGTCATGCAGATCCTCTATATGCTGATCGAACATGATCATGTCTGAACCGTCCATTGAGAAGAACTGCGCGAGTATCCTCATTCCCCTTCCACTGGATCTGCTAAGTATGCCCACTGGAGTTGAACACCCAAGCCTCAGATCCTGCGTTATGGTTCTCTCAACCATCATATCTCTGTAAGTTGCGCTGTCGTTGATTCTGGATAATATGTCTGATGCTTCTGATCCCTTCCGTGACACTACAGCAATTATCCCCTGATTTGGTGCCGGTACATACTTTTCCGGATCTATCGGCCAGTATCTGACGTCGAGATGCAACCTCTCTATGGCCGCGAGTGCCATAACCATGCCCGCCATGCCTTCTGTCTTCATCTTCTCAATCCTCGTGTCTATGTTGCCTCTCAGATTCACAACCTTTAGATCACTGCGCTGATAAAGTATCTGATACTTACGCCTGAGGCTGGATGTTCCAATCGTTGAACCTGGTGGCATCATCGATAAAGGCATATCTGAAACAAGAGCATCTTCGAATGGACCTCTTGGCATCACAGCCGATATCTGCAACCTTTCATCAATGGTGTATGGTATGTCCTTAGCACTATGAACGGCAGCATCTATCTCGCCTGAGAGTATTAGAGCATTGATCCTGTCCACAAAGACACCTGTCTTGCCTATGGAATACAGCGGTGATCTTAAATCAGAATCGCCCTCCGATAGATATTTGACTATTTCTACACTGTAACCAAGTTTCCTTATTGAATTGGCCACCATCTCAGTCTGAGCCATGGCCAGTCTGCTGGGCCTCGTGCCCAACCTGATCGTTTTCATCCCACAACCTCACCTACAGATGAATCAAACGCCTCCAGTGTTTTTGCTATATCCTCATCCGAATGTGCAAAACTGACGAAATTCGTTTCAAACTGAGAAGGCGGAAGATACACACCATGCCGCATCAGGCTTTTAAATATCCTGAAGTACAGATCCCTGTCTGCCTTCATGACCTGATCATAGTTATGGGCTTCTTTAGCAAAGAAGAACTGAAACATGGATACGTACCCATTTATAACATGCTGGATCCTCCTTCTGGACAGAATTTCGTCTATTCCTGTGATCAGTTTCTCTGTCGTCTTTCTGATCCTTGAATAATCCATGTTCTGCAGTTTCTTGAGCGCCGAATAGCCAGCTGCCATGGTGATGGGATTTCCAGAGAATGTCCCGCTCTGATACACATCACCAGATGGCGATACCCTGCTCATCAGATCCTTTGATCCGCCGAAGAGACCTATTGGCATGCCACCGCCAATTATCTTCCCCATCGTGGTCAGATCCGGGCGTATTCCGATCAGATCCTGATAGGGCGAGAAAGCGAAGCGGTAGCCGGTTATAACTTCATCAAATATCAGGAGCGATCCGTTTTTCTCCGTAATTTCTCTAAGGAATTCGAGGAATCCGGGATCAGGTAATATAACGCCGGCGTTTCCCATTATGGGTTCCGTTATGAGCGCAGCAATTCTGTCTCCATACCTGTCGAATATATCCTTTATGCTTTCCCTGTCATTGTATTTCCCCACGATTACGGTTTTGGCCACCTCCTCCGGCACTCCTGGCGATGATGGCGATCCGAATGTGAGAGTTCCGCTGCCCGATCTGATGAGCGAATAATCATGAGCACCGTGAAACCCTCCTTCCATCTTCACAATTATGCTTCTTCCTGTATATCCCCTTGCCAGTCTTATGGCGTGCATGGTGGCTTCCGTGCCGGAATTTGTGAATCGCATCATCTCTATATTCCTGGATGATCTGCGTATGAGATCTCCGAGCCTTATCTCCATTTCCGCAGGTGCACCGTAGAGCAGGCCATTTTCTGCCTGTTCCTTTACCGCTTTTACCACGTCTGGATCGGCATGGCCAAGGATCGAAGGACCATAAGCGAGACAGTAATCAATGTACTCGTTGCCATCCACATCGTATATCTTTGACCCTTTTACATGATGAACATAGAAAGGATAATCCTTGAAATAACGCACGGGTGAATTAACACCCATTGGAAACATTGATGATCCAATCTGGAACAGATCTTTAGATCCCATGGCTTCAGCATCACAATCTGAAATTTAAAGTGACGTTAGATTAAGAAAAACTATGTTTTTGTATGATCCGAAAATGATTATAAATGCCAGGCGATATATTGCTTAGACGTCTGGAATCAATTCATATTGGTGATAATACAAGATGGAAACGAAGATAATATGCATCAGCGGCATACCTGGAACTGGGAAGAGCACCGTATGCAGGAAGATGAACGATCTTGGCCATCCATGCGTTGAAGGAAATGAATTGGCAACGAGATACGGGTGCATCTCCGGAGATCAGGTTGATATAGACTGCCTCTCCGATCATCTCCTGATGGATAGATTTCATGGTATCATAGCGGCTCACTATGCCCATCTTCTCCCATGCGATGTCGTAATCATCCTAGAAGCGGATGAATCCAAGCTTAGGGAGAGGATGAAAGCCCGCGGATACCCAGATGAAAAGATCGAGGAGAATCTGGATGCTCAGAGATCTGACGTAATATATTCGGAGAGTCTTGATCTGATCCCATCTACCAGAATATTCAGAATCAATAACGAGGATCTAGATGCAACGATCCTAAATATCGAAAAGATAATAGACCAGCACCCGCTGTATTCTTAATCCAGTAGCCATACAATGAATTTCGCCGATGATGCATTTTATTTTTACGAAGCGACGTTGATACGCTATCCTGCTTCGGAAAATAATATATTATGCGCCATGTTCATGTATAGGCTGTTCAAAAATGCTGGACTCATACCGAAATAGGGTTGACGGTATCCTGACGCCCATATCCAAGGCATTCATAAGATGGGATCCGAACACCATATCTGTCCTTTCTTTGGTTTTCGCAGGTATAGCCGGACTTTCCTATTTTTTTGGATACCCAGCGATAACCTTGATTATGGTTATTCTCTCAGCTCTATTTGACGCCATAGACGGAAAACTGGCAAGGCTGAAGGGTGTCTCTTCAAAACTCGGCGACTTTATAGACCACAGCTTTGATCGTTTTTCTGATATATTTCTCATACTAGGCTTTGCGTTCAGCAGATTCGGCAATGTGTATCTTGGCCTCTTTGCGCTCATAGGGGTATTGATGACGAGTTATCTCGGCACTCAGGCCCAGGCACTGGGACTGAACCGCCTCTATGCGGGTATTATGGGGAGAGCCGACCGCCTCGTCATAATGATCGTGTTCATAATAATTCAGATCTTTGTTGGATCGTTCTACAGATTCAGCTATATTTCCCTAACGCCCACAAACACACTCCTTATAATATTCGGAGTATTTGGAACGGCTACGGTGGTTCAGCGCTTCTTCATAATATATGGAAAATTGCGCGATCAATGATGCGGCTTATCCTAACTTTTCCTGAAGATCCCTTATCTTAGCCACATATTGATCGGCGTATTTTCTGGCCGTGGACATGTCTGTAGATTCCGCATATATTCTCAAGATTTTCTCGGTTCCTGACGGCCTTATGAGTATCCATCCATCCTCCTTCAGGATCTTGACGCCATCAGTCAGATCTACCTTCTCTCCCTTCTGCAGTTCCTTCTGCAACCTTGACCAGTCAACCGTTCTCTCCACCTGCCTCTTGTCAAGAAAGTACTGCGGTAGTTCTCTGACAAGTTCAGATATCTTTTTGTTGCTTCTGGCCATGAGATCAAGCATCAGTGACAAGGTCATGGCACCGTCTCTACAGTACTGATGCTTCCCATATATAACCCCACCATTTTCCTCGCCACCTATCACTGCTCCGTTTTGGATCATTGTTCTTGCAACTATGGGCGCACCAACCTTTGTCCTGATGAGGGTTGCACCGACGGAACTGCATACGTCTGCGATAATGTCCGATGAACTCACCGGAGTCACAACTATATCCCCGGCTGATGCGACATTCTTCACAAGCAGGGCAAGGCTCTTATCGCCATCTATGAATTCCCCCTTTTCATCTATGAACACAACCCTGTCCGCATCGCCATCATGCGCAACTCCAAGATCGAAGTTCCCCGTGGACATAAGAGCCATTAGATCTCTAAGGTTCTCAGGTTTTGGCTCGGCGTTTCTTGAGGTGAACCTTCCATCTGGATTCGCGTTTAGAGTAACGACTGTGCATCCCAATCTTTCAAGCAGCATGGGCGTAGAAAAATATGCCGCGCCATTCCCCGTATCCACCAGAACCCTGAACTTTTTCTCCTTTATCCTGTTTACCTCTACCTTTGAAAGAACACCGCCTATATATTGATCAAGGGCATCATCTACATACCTTATACGCCCGACATCCTCCCATTTTACCGTGGAAAATGATTCGGAATGGTATATGCCCTCTATCTTTTCCTCGGATGGCCGTTCTATCTCCGTTCCGTCTTTATCAATAACCTTTATGCCATTGTATTGAGGCGGATTGTGTGAGGCAGTGATCATGACACCATAGAGTCCGTGATTCTTGCAATAGTATTGAAGGGCTGGTGTTGGCAATATGCCCAGATCCACTATGTTATGGCCAGCGGAGGTTAGGCCTGCAATCACTGCAGAACTTATCATATCGCCGCTGATCCTTGTATCTCTGCCCAGAGCAACATCTCCAGACACGAACATCCCTATACTCTTTCCCACGCGCATTGCAAAGTCAACAGTCAGATCTTCATTGGGAATGCCTCTTATACCATTGGTGCCAAAGAGCCTCTGATCAGCCATGATCAAGAATAGCGCCATCCCTTATAAAAGACTTGGGCGATCTTCTACGATCATCCGGGCGATTCACAGTATCAAAGACGTTCCACATTGTCATCTGGTTTGAAGCCATAGTTTCCAGTTTCATCTGCCTTAACCTGCATCCATTAGGCGCGATAATATACAGATACGATGCATATCAGAAATTACTTACATTTCAAAGGAAAACTGACCTCATCGAACCGAAAAAATGCCGTAACCTAATATAGGAGAATGCTATTTGCGAGTATGGTATACAAAGAGACCTGTACATCCTGTGGTGTTGGACTGATAGATGAGGGTTATTCGGTATTTCTGTGCCCAAACTGCGGAAATGAAGTTATAGGTAGATGCAAAACATGCAGAGAGCATTCCACCCCATACGTCTGTGATAACTGTGGTTTTGAGGGGCCGTGATACAGATGGGAGATGTTCTGGTATCACTGAAGGTTCTGCCGAAAGATACCGATGTTGATATAAAGGGTATCGAAGATAAGATAAGGGAAAGCATATCCGGTATCTGCTCCATAAATCGAATGGAAGAAGTCGATATCGGTTTTGGGCTTAAATACATCAAGCTGGAAATAATCGTTCAGGATAAAGAGGGCGAGATAGACAACGTTGAGAATAAAATTTCCAGCATAGATGGTGTGGGCGAGATAAGTACAGAAAATGTCTCCCTTATATGATATTATTTCTGATCATTTTCATATTATTACTTTCCCTGATTGCAGCGGGTTTTTCTTATATAGGCATTCATAAGGAAATTGATGAGAGATGCGAATATAGAAGGCAAGACAGGATCCTGGTCATAATACCATGCAAGGGCATAGATTACGGCCTGGAGGATAATCTCAGATCGATCATATCACAGGATGTGAACGCAGACTATCTGGCTGTGCTTGACGATCCATCGGATCCGGCAATGCCCGCTGTGGAGAATATCGGGATACCACATATCTTATCAAATTATGCGTGCAACACCTGCAGCGGAAAGGTCAGAGCGATCTCAACTGCAATCGCATCAAGACCAGATTATGATATTTATGTTATAGCCGATTCGGATATCAGGGTAGGAAGAGAATGGCTGAGGAACCTTGTATGCCCTCTTTCAGATCCTGAGGTCGGCATCTCGACCACCTTTCCATACTTCTATCCTGTGGGATCATTCTCATCAAAGATCAAAGCCGTATGGGGTACTGTCGGTCAATCTCTGATGGAATCCAGGTTGACCAGATTCGGCTGGGGCGGATCTCTCGCCTTCAGAAGAACGCTGATCGATTCCGCAATGTCGTTTTTCTCAGAAAATGTTTCGGATGATTCGGCATTGACTGCCATCTGCAAATCCAAAGGTCTCCGCATAGCCTATGTCAGGGAGGCCAGGCCAGCAATATACTGTCCCGATACATGGCCCCAATTCTGGGAGTGGGCGAACAGACAGACGGCGCTATCCATAAGCGCCTCTCCAAAAATATTTCGTTATGGCATCATATTCTACTCGCTCGATATCATTCTCTTTATCTCGGCGATTATCCTCTCTATTACGAATCCTGTGTTTTTATATCTCTTCATCCCAAAAATCATAGGAATCTATCGCCTTTACGATAGAACAGTCATCAGAAGGATCTCATTCGCAGCAATATTTTTACTGCTTCCCTTTATCTATCTGGTAAATTTGATAATCGCACATAGAATGAAGCATATACTGTGGCGCGGAAATAAGTATGAACTTCAAAAGTTTGCTGAGAGATAGATGCATGTAATCTTTATGAATACGTTTATTGATAAAATCGAATTCTACTATCATCGTATGCGCATCGCGTAATCTATAGATTTCTGAACTCTGTCGCATGCCATCCAGAAATAATATCGATATGTATGATCAGAAAACGAAAAGCACAACAAACACAAGCGCGATCGCTATCGATACTATGTAAACATAGAGATCCCATGTGAATACCTTATAGCCATCGAGAGGCGGTATGGGTATGAGATTGAAGAAGCCAAACCAGAAATTCATCTCGGCTACATATCTGAATATGGCACTGACCACCGGTATGAGGGTGAAGAACGCCATGCCATAGAAGAGTATACCAAGAAATATATTCATGGCCGGACCTGCCAGCGCGGTTTTCCCTATCTGATCCTTGCGATATATCCCTCCTATATTAACAGCTCCCGGAGCGGCAAATATGAAACCGAATATAGATGTCGCGAGGGCAAGGAAAAGGCCTGTAGGCCACATCTTAAAATATGCTATCCCTCCATAGGATCTTGCCACATATCTGTGCGAAAGTTCGTGCATCAGAAACGCTGTAATAGCAACGAGAAATGATACTGCAAGTATGAAAAATGGACCGTATGGAGATCTGAACCTGTTAGCTATGGCAAATGCGGCGGTCAATGCTATGACGGAAACAGCTATGTCCTTTTCTTCATTCGAAATATCATGCCCGTACATCCTTGTATCTATCCTCCTTCATCTTTCTCATCATTTTTACCGCCGCCGAAGCTGTAGCGATACCTACCCCGTATCTCTTTATTATTTCTATCTCGTTATCTGGAACATTATCATTCATCGCATTTTCGGCGATTGATTTTGCCCCTTCGATGTCCCCTGGATCTCTCTTCATCGATTTCTGTATGTATACATAGAGATTTTTGGCCAGTATTGGATCCCTGGGATCAAGATAACCGAATATCGTGTGGATGTATATTTTATCTGCGGTTTCGATCTTCTCCTTCTCTGCAATCATTCTTATTATATCCGCAGATATCTTTTCAAGGCTGATCTCATCAGGCGATCCCATATATTTATCGTCGGTGAAGAAAGATTTTATGTCACTGGTGAAATCCTCAGGCACATCTGCTTTCGAGATCATCTCTCCCAACGATAATTTTCTCCTCTGCTTGAATTCTATAGTTAGGATCTTTGAGGTGTATTTTGTGATCCTATCCATGTATCTTTTGTCGCTGATGGCCTGCATCAAGGATCTTTTTACACTATCAGGTAAACTGTACTGATTCAATACCTCCTCCGCTGTTTCAATATCATCAACTGCCAGGTATGATCTAACTATAAACGGTACGATGTTTGAGTCGGAATCCCTTCTTTTCCTGAATAGTTTTATGATTTCCGTATACTTTTTCAGATCATACAGAATTCCGTATATCCGTCTGTATATCTCCGTGCAGATATTCCCCTGACACCTGGACGCCAGATCGTCAGCGATTTCGAGGGCCCTTGCAGCATCGCCCTTGATCCTCAGCAGATCGACATAGGAGATGCCAACATCAATGTCTGAAAAGTTTTCATACAGGTAAGAGGCTATGCGGAGTGCGTCTTCATATCGACCCTCGTTCACGAATTTCTCCATGATCGACCTGCCTGCCACGATGTCTCCTGATTCTTCGTAGTATCTTATCAGGGCTTCCCTTATGTTATCGTAGGACCAGCCAACCTTTGCTATATATTTTATATCTTCTTGGGATTTTTCTTCACCTGACATAAGGTACTCCACTATCTTGTCTGTCTTGCCCATCCTGAGGTAGAATTTTATAGTCACAGGCATGACGGTAGGAAGCCTTGATATTATATCATCCGCCTCTGCATAATTTCCAGTCTCTATTAAGCAGTCTATGTATTCTGGGAACTGAACCGGATTAGCACCCCTGCTTATCATAGCCCTGTATATTGTTATAGCATTTTCAAAATCTCTTCTTCTGTAAAATGAATGCGCAGCCTCCTTGAGATCATCCATGCCCTCGAATCTATCCAGATAGTGCAGCAGAAAATCGGCTGCAGAATCAGAATTGATCTTCTTCAGTATTGAATAATGAACCTTCAGATCATCGGTGTCTGATGATTCCTTTATCACATTTGCTGAAATATTCAAAGATTCTTCCAACTTCCCCGACCTGAATAGATGATCCCTTTCTAACCTTGATACTTCAAGATTCTGAACGTTTCTCTCATGAAGAAGAGAAAGTATGCCGGAAATGATCTTGGCATTGTCCACGTATTTATCTCTGATTATTTTATAAGGAACCGCATTTTTATCAAGCTCCAGTATCGCAGATACATCCTCAACCACTGATTCTGGATCTATCATTATAGATAACAGATAGAAGTCCACATTTGGAAAGTCTTCCTTTGCCTTTCTTATCAGCTTCAGCGCATCCTTCTGCCTGTTCATGACGTACATCAGACGGGCATATTCATAGTTCAGGAAGGGATCGTCCTTGACATTTTCATATCTGCTGATCAATTTATAGGCCTCATCATACAGACCCACGCCAATGAACGTGTCTATTGCTGGATAAAGGTATCTTGGGTGATCTTCAAATACTCTGATGTTGTCCTTCGTATATATGCCCTGCATGCTCACGATAACATCATAGACTTCTTCCAGGCATCTCGTGGACAGAGTGACCTTTATCTTATCTGGAACAGTGTGCATCTTCTTGAAAACGGATTCTGCTGCCACGAAGGCCATTGCCTTTGAACATGACTTCGCTGCATAGTCCATTATGTAGTCCACGCCTCTGATCTCTATTCCAAGCAGCCTGTCTATGGAGATCCTAGAATACGTGTTTTCTAAGCCTACAGAGATCAGCATCTGTGCATGATCCTTTTCCCTTATGGAGAAAAGTATTGAGTCGACAAAATACGGGTCATCCAGAACTTCGCGATGATCTCTGGCCATCTTAACAGCATCGTCTATATACCCCATATACACATAGGAGGCCGCCGCAACGCCAACGAATTTCTCTTTCAGGCTTTCGTCCTGCTGTGATTCATATATGCTCAGTATCTCATCAAAGCTCTTCCTGCTGAAGAGATAATCTATCAGGAATCTTAATGCGTTTTCATCCGGCTCTATCCTTATGAGATTTCGATAGGCCTGATAGGCCTCGCCCAGATTCCCCACTTCCTGCATTGCAATTGCATACGATCTGATTATATCCGCGTTGTCTGGAAACCTCGTCACGGCTTCCTTGAGGAGATTCACCGAAGAGGATATATCACCAGAATCCTTGAGGAGATGGGCGATCCTTACATAATCCTCCGGTCTGAATTTTTCTCTGCTGACATTCTTCAGAGCTTCAGCATATTCTTTTGTACGGCCATGATTGTACAATATATCGATCATCTCATACACTGCTTCTATATTCTCAGGTTGAGATCCACAGACATCCCTATAGAAATTCAAACTATCATTGATCTTTCCCATTCCATAGAGCGATCTTGCGAGCAGAAGTTTAAGCTGGACGTTGCCAGGATCCAGCTTGAGACCGCGATCAGCTATCGCCCTTGCCTTCTCATATCTACCGAGGCGAAGTGCCGTATTCGCCAAGAATATTGAAGAATCTGATTTCTCTATCTTGTCAGGCAGGATCAGATCAAGAGCGTATATTACAGATTCGTTGTCTTCAATCTTCTCAGCGCATTCTATCATTTTAACTATATAATTCTCTGAATATTCATAGGCTAAAACATGCCTGATCAAACTCACAATGGCCCTGCAATCGTTATGCGCTTCATAATTCCCTATTATCGTGTCTGTCGTTGCGTCGTTTCTATCCCGTTCTGCATATCTCGCCATTATTCTGTCATCGTATCTTCCGCATTTTGAAAGAAAGACGGCCACGCTGTCATATTTTTCCAAGTGATCTGCGCTTGATATGAGGAGGTTGATCACATTTTCTATCTCACAGAAGTACGTGTCTGAAGTAACAAGACGTATCACGTCGAGATAGTTTCCAGCGCTGTAGTTCTCTATCACCTTTGACTCTGCGATGCTCTTATTGTCGGGTGATATCATCTCCAGATACGGCATTATATCCTGAATCTGTGTGCTATCAGATATATTTCTGACAAGAACCGAGATGAATGGATCAACTTCCTCCTTGTTGATCTGCGTTACATCGGCGGATTTCAGGGATTCTATAAGTTCAGATATCTTCGACTTTTTCCTTTCCGGATCCTTCTCCGTAATGATCGCATTCATCTTCATTACGATGGTCTTTGTAAGTTTAGGATCCGCCATCCTTTCAAGAATAGTTCACCATATATAAAAAATTGTATCCCGAAAAACCTTAGTAGAAGAAGCCATTGATGAATTGAACGCCCATTTATCTGCATCCCCTTATTGTAAGTTGCAGAACTGACGATCGGCGAAAACCATCAGCCATTTCATAAAAAGACATGAAAATTCATGTAGATAGCCCATAATCTTCCTTCAAACTGTCGATGAAAGGAGTATGCTGGTTATCTGCAGTGTGCCATACACCACAAATGATACGATCCATATCATGAGGACAGTGTGATGAAGCCCATGGGCGATCCTTCCACCGTCAGAGACTTTCAACGAAACCCCACCTATGAAGGAATGAACGAAGAGGATTATCATCAGAAATATCTCAATGAGGTATACAGAGGATGAAGGCGGAGCCAGAAATATCCCTGTTACACCAAGTGCGGATAGGTTGAAACCTGAGAATATGCCGTCTATTATCTTCAGAATGCCGTAAGATATCGCCAGGGAAAATGCAAGACCCGCTGTTATACCGTACATTATACCAACGAAGCTTGTCACGGAAGAATGCTTTCTCTTCCTTAGACCAACTATCTTTTCAAAATTTTCAGAGACGATCATTCCACTCTTGAGCGCATCTGCACCCAGATCGATGCTCTCAGCGTATGTCTCCGAGTAAATTTCAATGAGATGCGATCCTGTGTCGGCCGAAAACATCTTCCATGCTTTCAGTGAATTTATCCTGTAAAGGAGCCTCTTGTAGAGCTTATCTATATCCTTGGATAGTATGCCGAAGTCGTGCATCACTATAGCCTTCAGAGCATCGATAAGAAGGTTTCCACGTGCTGACGCCGAGCCAGAGAGGGATCTTATAAAGCTGCCATACATCTCGTCCTTCTTCTGAACCTCCCGTTCCATCTTGGAACCGATATAGCTGGGATAGGCGATAGGGCTTACGATCATTGCAAAAGTGAAATAGAACGGTATTTTGTAAATAACCTTTGTAACATCAAGAACGATGAAGATCATCATCGAAGCCGTTATGGATATGAGTAAGAGATTTCTCATCTTTATATCGGTATCAGTCTTTATGCCGGTCTTGTGCCACAGCGGATCCTTTGGAAGAACTATGCTTATTCCATAGACGAGCATAAATTCACCTAGCGCTACCATGAGAAGGCTCAGGCTCAAAACCAAGGTTATGTTTATTGGTATCAGTATTGGCATTATCATGATAAAAGTTATCAGAAATGCGAAGGAGAGCAGAAGCGATACGTATATATCACGATAGAGATCGAAGCTGTACAGCGCCGATGTGTAAGCGGTCTCGAAGCTGTTCATCGTGCTGAACACCTCTGTCCTTGCGAACTCCTGAATGTCCTGACCGCTGTCTATCGCATGTCCGAATCTTGTTAAGAAATCAGAGAATATATCGCTGGGTGTTCTCTTTGCAACAAATGTCATCGCTTCAGCAAGACCCATGCCCCAGTTCCTCACGAGATTCAGTATCTTCTCAAGTTCCTTTCGTAGATAGCCCAGTTTTTCCTTTTTCGAAAGTAAATCAAGAAGATCGATTATATTTGCATCGCTGGTTGCCAGGGATGAAAACGCTGTTATGAAAAACGGTATGTTTGAATTTATATCGTTTTTCTTATTGTCGCGGTCTATTATCGGTTTCAGAAAGAAGAAAGCTGATCCGAGGGCAAGCATGCTGAACAGTATCAGTATGAATGTCTTCTGCGTGGCCATGTAAACGAGATAAAACATAACTGACATGACGGCGGATCCTGCTATGAGCATAAGATCGGTCTTCGAATAATTTATTCCAATCCAGAAACCTCTCTTCATCTTAGTATCCATAGGCGGATCCTCCCTCATAGAATTCCTTTATCTTCTCATATACCTGGAAATAATCTGTGATCTTCTGATCGGCCAATTCTTTCAGTATCTTTGCCCTGCGGAAGAGCTCATTGTATATGAGGCTTGTATCAACAAGCCCAGCAGTCTTCGCTATCTTCTCTTCAAGTATATATGAGTTGTTCATACCCCTGAACATGTGTCTGTCCGTTGATGGATCCCATTCAAAAACGGCTCTTGTCGCGACACCTCCAAGATCTTCGTAATATCCTTCGATTTCGTTTATACTCGTTGTTCTTCTCAGAAATTTTCCGCCGACGTATACGGCCTGCTGTATAAGGACTATGTTCAGGTTATCCATGAACGTCACTGGTATGTTTATTGGATTACCTGTGAATCTCTGTATCATCTTCTTGACTGATGATGCATGGAATGTGGATATCACCGGATGCCCTGTCTGCATGGCCTGAAAGGCCATCGCGCCCTCTGCGCCTCTTATCTCACCGACAACTATGTAATTAGGCCTGGATCTGAGGGCTGTTCGAAGAAGATCGTAGAGAGTTACACGGCTCTCCTCCGCTCCGCTCTCTCTGGTCACAAGCTGCTGCCATGCCTTCTGCGGTGCCCTTATTTCAGGGGTATCCTCTGCACTGAATATCTTTGATTCCGGCCTTATGAACGGTATTATGGCGTTTACCACAGTGGTCTTACCGCTTGCCGTCTCACCACAGACAAAGACGCTCTGCCCATATTCTAGAGCTAACCAGAGGTACGCGGCCTCCTCATACGACATCGTATTGTACTTTATCAGATTGATTATGCTGAGCGGTATCTCCGAGAATTTTCTTATGGTGAAGCTTGGACCCCTCTGTGATATATCGGTGCTGTAAACAATGGAAAGCCTCGATCCGTCTGGAAGCGTTGCGTCTACTATGGGTCTCTTATCGCTGACCGGTCTGCCTACGCGTTCAGAGAGCCTTTTGCTGAACCTCATCAGCCTCTCCATGCTTCCAAATGTTATATCTGTGGGCATTGACCCGAAGATCTTATGGACTATGTATACATCCTCAGGCCCTATCCCACTTATATCCTCTATATGAGAATCCCTAATGAGAGGTTCCAATGGACCAAGGCCTATTATCTCCTTCTTGACGTTGTAGAGCATCTTATCGTAGAGGTTCTTCTCAAGTGATACGCTGTTCCTCCTTATCTTGTTGGAACCCACGGAAACGGTCTTCTTATATACATCCTCGATGTTCTTCTCCTGTTCCTCTTCGTTCTCCGCGGGAGGATACTCTGAAGCTTTTGTCATTATTATATCAAGGATCGCATCCATGAATTCCAGTTCTTTACCCTTGAGAAGTGGTTCTATAGGCTTATATCTCCTCTCCTTTCCCTTTTCGTATATATGGATGAATATCGGATCGCCGACGGGGTATATCACATCAACGTGTGCCAGACTCTTCAGAGAGCTGTCGATGTTGACGAGAAACGATGGACTTCTGCCTGTCTCGTCTCTGTATTTTGAGAGGTATTCTCCCAGATGTGGATTCCTTGATATCGCAATCTCATAGCTGTCAGAGACAACTCCCTTATCCATGGCGATCACGACACGCTGGATATCTCAACTATGAGACCGCGGCCAGGTTCAACACGGAAAGGTATACTTTGCTGGATGGATCTTACGACCATTGGGTATTTCACGAGGTCTATGAAGTGCCTCTTTATCCCTCCCAATTCCTTAGAATGCAGGGAGACTATTGTTGTAGAGAGTTGATTCATCCGCAGAACCGTAGCATCATCCAAACTGGCCTGATTCGCAGTTATTATCACCACGCGGTTCTCCGAGAATTTCCTGAGCTTTTCCATATAGGAATTTATCTCGAAGTCCCTGAACATGCCAGGGTTCAGCGAATCGATTATAAGAACACTTTTCTCCTTGACGTGTTCGTTATTAAGCAGATCGTCCAGATTTGCTTTCCTTGGGCGCCTCAGTATAAAAACAGGCGTTATATACAGCATTGCACCGGATATGACGGAATTCAGAACCGGATAACCGAGTGCGTCTGAAAACGAGATGAATTCCCTTATTGGCATCTGCGATGAAACGTAGGCTATTGATATTCCATTCTTCAGGAAGCCATAGGCTAACCTTATTGAAAGTAATGTTTTACCTTCACTGTTATCTCCAAATATCGTGAAGAGCTGGCCGACGTATACGCCGCCACCCATCCTCTTGTCCAGTTCGTCTCCATCTATCTTGAAGCTGAAGAACATTCCATCACACCTCAAATTCCAGTTGATGCGATACACCACTGGAAAGGGAAACGGTTATGCTGTTGTACCCTGTGAGAGTTTCATTCACTATTATCTCTCCGACCTGACCCGGGTAGAGCACCCCGGTGTTGTTCTGAGTCTCGAATGTGAGGTAATGCCCAGTGACGATGTTGCCATCGATCAGAACCGATACCGAGGTGTTCGTGAAGGCAAAGGCAACGCTTCCCGTATTCTTTATATAAAATACATAACCACCATTATAAGGTATTTGTGTAGGATCGTTTATTATGGCAAAGTTCTGCTGAATCATATCCGATGTTTTCTGCGACGAAGTCTTCATGCCGTCCACAAGATGGAATGTCTGATCGGATAGTACGGCCACCGCAGATGCAGTTATAAGCAAAGTGACTATGAAAAATACAAGTTCCGAAACTGCCGTCGAAGCCATCAGGACACCACCTTCTTGAATATCTCATAACCGTCTGGCATAACTATCTCAACCGTATAGGTTCCGGCCGGTTCTTTGAAGGTTATCGATACCGTCTGAAGTGGAAACAAAAACTGGCCGGAGACGTTGAATTTGACCAACGAACCATTTACGAGAACATTGGCCAGACTCATATTGAATACCTGACTTCCATTGTTCGTCAGGTTGATCACGAAATATGATGAACTTGAATTGTAATAATAATCAAATACAGAAACCCGTGTATTTTCAAGATCGTATATATTCTTAACAAGCTTCTGATTTGCATTTGCTATATTTTCATTGGATTGAACATACGAAGTATAAACTATTCCAAAAAATATAAGAGTAGACGAGAGCATTATTACCGCCGCCACTGTATAGCTAAATCCCATACAGCTCGTCAACTCCCTTTCTTATTGTTCTAAACTCCCTTTCGAGCGCCTCGATGAGATCCCTGTTGATCTCTTCACCTCTCAGCTTCTCTATGAACAGCATGTTTATGATGTGGTCCTGTATCGATGGTTTTATCTTATATTCCTGGGCCGGGTTCATCACACCGGTCATCTTTGCGTATTTCATCATCTGTTCTTTCACCGTCGAAGATATCCATCCAAGGCTTTCGTAGTAGTCCAAGACATCCAGGGTGTTCTCTGGGCCGTAGTTGTCCAGAAGAAACTCCAGCCATCTCAATGATACCATTATAGATACCACATCATCCCCAATGACCTCCAGCTTAGCTTTCTTCTTCTGTTTTTCAACGGGGGCCTGCGACGGGGCAGACTCCGGCTGTTTTGAAGACATCACCTTTTCTATGTCCGATATCTCCTTGAATATCGAGTCTATCTTTCCGATCAGTGAGTTTTCCTTTGTCTGTTCGTATCTCTTGAGCAGGTTTGAAACCAGGTCGTCTATGTCGTTTTTGCCGAACTGTATTGGTGAAGATATTATCTTCTGCTTCAGTTCTTCCAGTGCGAAACCAGGCACTGATTTTCTGGCGCCCTCCAGTCTCTCCTCCAGGTACGGTTTCAATGAGTCGTTGATCATTCTTTCTCCTCCATCTGTATGAACTGATCTATGTCTGGTACGCCATACAGCTCCCTAAGATCCTTTATCGCAGCTTCAACCAGCTTCTTCACGTTGTTCACCTGATCTGCCAGTGCGTCTGTGATACCCCGGATTTCCTCGGGCGTCTTGTCCATGAACGGGTTGAAATCACGCGACACAAGTTCGTAAAGTGAGACGACCATCTTCACATTCTCCTTTATTCCTTCAAGATCATTCTTTATGTCGTTCAATGTCTTCTTCTGGCCTTCTATCTCACCGTTTATCTTTCCCAGATCGTTTTCAATCTTTGTCATTCTCTCATTCATAGCATCTATGACCTTGGGGTCAACTCCATTTGTCACGTGTATGGCCTGTACCTGCTTCTGGTCATCACTGGTCTGCTGAGGGGTTTCTGTGGCCTCCTTCTTAACCATTTTCTTTACATTGTCCAAGAGACCCATAGCTGTCACTAAAAATATAATACAGCTTCAACTTATATTTATTGAAGCTGTATCACATCCGATACGAAGGACTCTGGCGTTGTGAACTGTATCACACCTGGGGATCCCACTGGAGCCTGGACCTGACCAACAACCTGCTGTCCCTGCGTGAAGCCACCGAACACCGCTGTTACGTTGATGAGCAGAGCAACCTGATCCTCATATGATATGACTGGATACTGTGGGCTCAGAGAGTTCGTTGGGTCTCTTAACACAAGTATTGCAAAGTGAGTTTTAGCGTAACTTCCTGTTAGAGTACTGAAGTATGTTGCATTGAATATATTGTCCGTTCCTCCAGTGACGCTGGTGAAACCATACGAGCCACCATTTGCATTGCCTATGTATGTTAGAGACGCAGATACACCCCTGTATGTCATAGATACCGTTATGTTTCCAAGGTTTATCGACGAACTGCCTGCCGAAACACCTATGTCAATGGCGATCCACTTTATATTACCATATGTCGGATATGTTGCATTACTATCAAGCCCCTGTATTGAAAGAACCTGAATACCTGTAGATACCTGCTGTGTCGTCTGCGAGCCCGTGCTCGTTGCCTTCTGTTGCAGAGTCCCTGCGGTGTGTATCAGGACAGTAGCAGCCACTGCAGCCACGAGAACCATGGCTATAAAAACGATCAGTGTGCCTATCCCAGTTTCAGCCTTGTTATCTGCTTTAAGGCTGAACACCTTTCGCACTTTTCTTAAGAGCTTATTCATCTAGCACCTCAACTCTTCGATCAGCCATACAAATATACCCGTTTTTTGTACGGATGGCTATACGCATTTATGTAGGCTGCTTCTATTTTCATATCCATATCTGATTAATCCATATCATCTAAAGCGCGCAGAAATCTAAAAACGATAACGAGATACCTGATTATGAAGATAGGAAAGAATGTCTACATAGCAGAAACCGCAGTGATCATAGGCGATGTGGAAATAGGCGATAACGTTTCAATATTTGATAATGCCGTTATAAGGGCAGATATGGACAGAATAACTATAGGGGAGAACACCAATATCCAGGATAATGTAACAATACACACGGATACTGGTTATCCTACCAAGATAGGCAGGAATGTATCAATCGGCCATAATGCAGTTGTTCACGGATGCACCATTGACGATTACGTTCTAATAGGCATGGGGTCCATACTCATGAATGGAAGCCATATAAGAACCGGATCCATCGTGGGTGCTGGTGCCTTAGTGACGCAGGGTTTTGTGTCAGATGAATATTCACTCATACTGGGCCTGCCAGCAAAAGTCGTTAAGGTGAACAAAGGACAGATGGAATACATAAAGGCCAACGCTGAAGATTATCTGAAATTGAAAGAACTTCATATGGGCGGAAGACTCGAACGCTACCGACACAGCTGAATCATAGTCCTATAGAGAGAATATGATCCAGATTTACTTCAAAGAAGGATACTGGAACAGCCAGAGAAAAGCGATCCAGTATTTCTGGATGGATCTCACCAATCATCCCTATATATTTATTGCATATCTTTATGTATCCGGATCTGCCTTCTATGGCGCCATAGATATTGGATTCTTCGATAGCTATATCACCCTTCATAAATCTTGATAGAAATGCCTGAAGATATGATTTTGCCACGGAAAATTCTGATCTGGTGTCTGCGATAACACAGGATAACGCTGATATCTGTTTTCCATCCACCATCTTTTCTCCGATCTCAAAGATCTTCTGCGGGAGTGGATGTTTCTTATTTCTGGCGATCAGATCTATCAAATTGGGATATATCTTGTCCCTTATCACGGAGTAATCATCACTCTTAGGATTGAGCAGTTTAACACCGCCGGTGTATCCGTCAGCATAAACTGATGATGTGAGCACAAATGTCATAACTTCCTGAAATCCCAGACCTATCATGACATCCCTTATCATATTTTTCATATCGTTCTTGTATATGGGTCTGCCGAATTTCCCTATGTATATCTCTTTTTCTTTTATGTTCTCTATCCCCTTAGCCTTGATGATATCCTCGATCACGTCCATTTCTCCCATGACATCAACCCTGTATCCTGGAACGTACACAACGATTTCAGGCGATCCAGGCTCCGCAACATATCCCATCTTCCTCAAAAGAACTATGATCTCTTCATCTTCCAGGAACTCACCTAGATATCGATCAATATTCTTCCTTCTAGGCCTTATTGGGCGGTAATCGAATGTAGCTATCGATGACTTTTCGAAAGCGGGTATTCCGTTTATAGTCGGCATTCGCACTCTATATTTGAGGCTGGAAAAAAAGTTAGAAAGAAGATAATGAGCATGTTTAACTGAGTTGAGATCCGTTCCTGTTATGTCGACAAAGAACTTCTTTGTATTCTGATCTATCCTGGACCTGTAGCTGTTGATAACTGGAGGAAGGGACAATATCTCACCATCTTCGTCTGTTATGGCAACCACTCTGCCAGTATCAGGGAGCAGACTTCCATACATCTTCCCCTTCTCATGATTTCGCAGTACTTCATCGACCGTACCAGAAAAACCGTCATAGGTTTCCATGCGAACCGATCTGCTCACAGTCCTGTAATGTATCATTGTTCCTGTCTTTTCGGCATCGTGGATCCCTATTGCCACCTTCAACCTGTTCTTTCCGATGGTAGAATGCAGCGTTTCCTGATAGTCAATAAGATCATCAAAATAGGATCCAATGGAAGAACCATCCGCAGTGAATGCCGAAAAATACGGTCTTATAGATCTTGATCCCTGCGAAACGTCCACCTTGATATTTTCGTCCTTAGATTGCGATCTGCGTATCTCAATTTCTCCGTAATAGTACGTTTTAATCTGCTTCACAAGGGTAGGAAATGAAAAAAGATCCGGCCTGTCAGGATTGAATTCTATTTTCAGATCATCTTCCTGATCGACTGAATAACCTATGATTTCAGAATAGCGATATATAAGATCTACTATCTCCTTGCCGAATTTTTCCACAAGCCGTGGAAGGGGATCCCTGATTACAACCATCAGAGTGAGTTAGATCAGGAGTTTATTTAATATTTTCTTCGTGCACAATTTTCTTTATCGTCTCCCTCACTGTGAGACCATTTATTCTGTCCAGTATGAGCGATGAAAAATCATCCAAGCTCAGATTGACAGGTCTACTTGAATCCTTTCCAAGTTTCTCAACCAGATTCTTAGGTATCATTATCTGAACTGGAACAAAGTCTCCTCTGACGCCACGGGATTCTAGCAATGAAGAAACTGCCTTTCTGACGAGATCGGAAATGCTTTCAAATTCTTCTTTCTGCACGAGATCCTCCATCTCTTGGATCATCGATCCAGACAGTCTCACCGTGACCCTCTTGTCATCATTCAATCTATCTTTACCTCCTATGTCTGACATAGACATTAATGGAATATAAATTTTTGCAATTAGATTGATGTAATTTCATTTTTATAACAAGAAGACTTTTTTAATTGCCTCCTCAGCGGTCGGGTATCCAATGAAATCCATATATTCCATCATAGAGTGCATGTCATATTTCAGATGAAAATTATAGCTCTCCAGACTTTTCTTTACTAGACCCTTTCCAACTTTTGTCGCCTTGGCAAGCAGATCTATTATGTCTGACCTTATGCTGGCCTCGCTGTTTTTATAAATGCTCACAACATCGGCCAGTCGCCCATTTTTGTATCTGTCAGCTGGCACGGATATACCGCAGCATGGAAAACTGTCCATGAGATCGGAATAATCGTAAACTTTATTGCCGTCTATTGCTGAAGCATAGGGCTCCCAGATTGCGATATATCTGAAATTACCGGCTTCAAAATCCTTCCTGGCCTTCACTGGATCGTTAAATACAACCAGCTTTGCATTCTGGTGCTTTTTCTGAAATTCCCTAGAGAGAAGCATCATTGACGTCGATTCACTGGTTGCTATTAAGCTTGAACTGGATGCAGGATTTTCGAATATACCAGATCCACCTGACGCGACCGGGCCTACAACAACGATATTATGCTGAGAGAGCGCAAAAAGCGTTTCAGTAAATATGGGAGCGAGGGCAAATTCAAGTGTTCCGGATGATATGTCCTGAAGCAGAGAACCTGCATCGTTGTAAAACCTGATCATGATCCTCGTTCCTGTGCGTTCTCCATAATCCATTGCGATGCTCAGAAATCGAGCGTATTCTGTGGATCTAAGGCAGCCTATTCTTATTATGCTTGGATCATAGTAAGGATAGTATTCTCTAAGCCAGACACGCTTTGATTTTCCAGCAATCTTACGGCGGACTATCATACCTTCGGCTTCAAGCTTTGAAAGAGCTTCCGAAGCCGTTGACTTTGAAAAGCCCATCAGCTCCTCTATCTCATACTGATCTACGCCGATGGACTTTCTTCTCTTCAATTCTCTGATCAGAGTGTTTCTGAGGGACATCACTGCAGTCCAAGATTTATCTGAGTCTCTATGAACTGCCAGAGGGCATGCTCCAGTTCAAAGGACCAGAGTGATTCTGGAACCTCTATGAAAGCAAGAACCGGCGTTATGAAGAATGCCTCAATCGCAGCTACACCCAGATCCTGCAGCCATTTGCCTAGTCCTATCTGCACACGAAAATCTGAAGGCGTACCTGATATGACTATTGTGAAAGCGCGATCCATGCCGAGTATCGTCCTGAAGATCCCACCCTTCTTCGCCTGAACAAGATAGCCGTTCGGATGCTGGCTTGATTGAGTTACAAAATTTTCCTCCTTAAAATAATCCTCAATGGCCTTTGACAGCTTTTCAAGATCAACGTTCTTACCCTTATATTCTCTTATGGCATATTTCATAGGCACGTTATCCAAAGCATGTAATATAATCATTCCCATGATTTTGGTTTATTGGTAATCTAGATTACCAGTAATCTTATATACTGGAAAGCTATAACTATATATGGTTGAAAAAGAAAAGAAGGAAGAAGAGGAAACAAAGAAGATAACCATATCCGTCAAGGGAATAAGAGACGACATCTACAAAAACGTCAGCGAACTGGCAAAGCACACGGGGAAGACCATAGGCGAGATCACCAACGACGCCTACAGAACTTTCCTCGGAACTGTTGAAGGCGTCAGAAACATATCGCAGAACTTCATAGAAGGTGCTAAGGGCGCAATACCTAGATACATAGACAATTTCAAGAAGTTGGAGATAACTGCAGACGATTTGAAGGATCTCGGACAGAAGGTTGCCTTTAGAAATATAGAAGAACTGACATTTCGCAACATATCTGATGAGGAATTTTCGAAATATGTGGCATTCATAGACGGTGTGAAGGTTCTGCGCATTCCGAAGACCGTAAAGAAGACCACGGTGATAAAGATCTCAACCTTCGTGGATGAGATAATTCAAGAATGATGTAATTTTATTAATTTTCATAATTTTATCATTTTACATAATCCTATATAGTCGTTTATGATCATATCTGCAGTTCATGAGCGTATCCAATAAGCTGGGAGATCTGGCCTCAAAAGTTTACGAGAATGTCCTTCTAGAGGAAGTCAAGAAGTATCCTAGGCCGAGGCATATAGGCATCATAACAGATGGAAACAGGAGATATGCCAGAAACGTGGGTATTTCTGAAAACGAAGGTCATGTAAAGGGAAAGGATAAGGTGGAGGAGGTCGTCGACTGGTGCATGGAGTTGGATATAAAGATCGTAACGTTCTATGCTTTCTCAACGGAAAATTTCCGCAGGAGTAAGGATGAAATAGATTTTCTCTTCAACCTGATCAACGATGCGTTCAGATCGCTTCTCAAGGATGAACGCGTTTATAAAAATAAGATAAATGTAAAGGTCATAGGCAATCTTTCAATATTACCTGCCTATCTGAGGCAGACCATTCACGTTGTTGAAGAAACCACCAAGAATTTTAACAATTATCAGCTCAATCTTGCGATCGGTTACGGTGGAAGGGAAGAGATACTCGATGCGATAAAGAGGATCACGAAGGATGCCATGGCCGGCAAACTGGATATTGATAAACTTGATGAGAACAAGTTCAGGGAATACCTTTACGATGGCCGAATACCTGATCCAGATCTGATACTCAGAACCAGCGGGGAAGAGAGGATATCGAACTTCCTTCTCTGGCAGAGTGCGTACTCTGAACTTTACTTTTCGGATGTTTACTGGCCTGAGTTCTCAAAACTTGATTTTCTCAGGGCTATATACTCGTATCAGAGGAGGCAGAGGAGGTTCGGAAGGTAGATCATATGTTTCTTGCCATAGATGATACCGATTCTCCAGAGAGCATGTGCACCACCTATCTGGCGCTCAAACTGATAGAGGAATCTAATCTAGATATAATAGGAGACCCGTGGCTTGTCAGATTGAATCCAAATATAAGATTCAAGACAAGAGGTAATGGTGCCATCGTGCTGAGACTTGGACATGGTAAGGGCAGAACACGAGTAATCGGCGATGCGCAGGGTAAACCTGTAATTTCGTATGAAGATGAATACAGGCCAGCTGATGCAAGCGATCTTATGGAAATCGCCAGAAATTTGGTGAATGAATACGCGGTGACGGACTATTACACTACACATCCAGGCATAGTTGTCTCAAATCACCAGCTAGACGAAAGTTTTTACTGGAAGGCATTGGAAGAAGAAATTTCAGTGGCTACTGCAGAAAAATTCATCAGTGGGTCGAATGCCATATTTCATAAGATCAAGGAGGGCCACGGAATAGTTGGATCTGCGGCAGCAATAGCATGGCCGGCCAGGAGATATACCTACGAGATACTCGAATATGCATACCCAAGGCCACCTGATATGCCTAAGGAAAGTAAGCTTAGGCTGGCCGCCTTGGCTGATTCATTCGAGAGTACGTTCAACAATATCGATGTGAGAAATGGATATCCAGCCATCTTTCCTCATCCAAGAACACCGGTGATCTATGGCATAAGAGGCTTCAAAAATGATGCGCTGCTTGCAGCATCTGATGCCATAAATGAAGCGGGTGGAATATCCTATGAGGGCCGCCTAGTGTTCAAGACCAATCAGGCGACGGATGATCACATAATACATGAACCTGAGAATATAGAGGATCTTCATTCATACTCGCTCAGGGGATATGTTGAGAGCGACCCAATAGCCGTACCTGGAGGCCATTACTTTCTCAAATTTCGCTACAGGGATCGATCCCTAACGGCGGCAGCCTTCGAACCAACAAAGGAATTCCGATCGACGTTTTCCAAACTCAGGAGCGGTGATGCGGTGAGCTTTTACGGATCTTATGTGAACGGAAATCTGAATGTGGAAAAGATGATAATACATAGCATAGCAAGAACATACAAGATGGAGAACCCAGTCTGCGATAAATGTGGTACACGTACCATATCGAAGGGACAGCATGATTTCCGATGCCCCAAATGCGGGGCGAGATACCAATCAAGAGAGTTCGTTGAGATCAAGAGAGATGTCAGCCCTGGTAGATATGATGTACCAGTGATAGCAAGGAGGCATCTCTCCATGCCATTCGAAATTGAGGGGTTCTTTGCAGTTCAATCAATGCTTCAGCAGAATAAAGGGTAGCCCTATATTATTTGCAAGGGCACCGTCTATGTCTTCTCTGTCTCCTATGACGATGGATCCACCCATATCTATTCTGAAGTCGGATAATGCCTCATCTATAAGGCCGCGGCCCGGTTTTCTACACGGACAGTTATCCTCAGGTCTGTGCGGGCAGAAATATGTTGCACTAACGATGACGCCTCGCTTACGAAGATCATCTACCAAGGCACCATTGAATCTAAAAAATTCATCGTATGAAAAATATCCCCTTCCGATTCCAGATTGATTTGTGACGATTATTATCCTGTACCCCCTGTCTTCGTACCGCCTGATCAGATCCACCGCATCATCGTATATATAAAGATCCTCAACTCTGCGGCAGTATGGGCAGTCTCTGTTTATTGTTCCGTCCCTGTCTACGAAAAGCGTCTTGCGGAAGTCGTCGTCCTTTCGATATATTACCTTCATGGAAACGGGCCTTTTATAGCTTCATATCGATATGTGCAACGTACTATTTATCAATAGCGTAACGTTTTTGATCAAGGCTGGAAAATTGAAAAATTGTGAATTATACATACGAACGTCTCAAAATAAAGCACAATTATGATCATATTTCCACATCAGCGCTTAACAACCCGAATGTGCCTGATCACCGATCCATATGTGACAGCGAAAATCAGCACTGAAATTAGAATCATCTGATAATTGTATTCGATGAACGATAAAATCATAATATATGGCGGAACAGGCCTCATCTTGACGTATAGAGTTTCGTTCTCTGTAATGTTAAGATATACAACCGAGTGTTCATAGCCACTTTTCGTCAGATATATGACGTGATACCCATATGGTAGATATAGAGTGGAATTATATCCAGCCACCCTATAGCTGAGGTTACCCGTCCTTATGGAAAACGCCTCAATATCTGAATTTATTTTGACCGTGAATATCATGATATTCAATGAAAAATTCAGAGTCTCGTTGGATTCAACCATAATTCTTTCTTTTACTGTGTCATAACCCGCTCTAGATATGGTCAAATTGTAAGTTCCATAATACTCAGATACGTTAAGTATTCCTGAGGAAGAACTGTAGTTTCCAAGATTTATATTCGAGGCGATGCCTGTTCTTATGATGATCCTGTATTCACACCTGCTGAAAGTGATGTTAAGATGTTCGTTTGGAGTGTTTATACTCATAGCGCTTGCGTAGTTTTCCCTATAGCCATCTATACCGATCATTGATATTGCATATATTCCAAACGGAATCTTCAATTCTGAACCATTGACTACCCCGTATTCTGATCCGTTGATGAATATCATGAAAGGCCCACTGTAGCCAATCGAATGAATATGTATAATTGAATTAGGTCTATAATATTTCACCGTGATCGTGGTGTTTGTTATCAGATCAAGATTTTCAGAAAAATTAGTTCTGAGATAGGTGGAGTTCAGGCCCACAATGCGGTATTCTCCGGAAACTGTAGATATATTCATATTTCCACTGATATCGTACACCGTACCGTTGATATCGATCCGCTGCTGTGCTTTTGAACCATCTACTAGTACGTTCAATGTGTAAACGGATCTCGTGAAATTCAGATAGACTGTCAGACTGTTTCCTTCCACAGATATGCTATCATGTATGGTTCTAAATCCGATCGTAGGGACGGCCTCTATACTGTATGTTCCGTTCGGCAGCATGATCGAATCATTATAACAATGCTGACCGTCTACGTAAAGGCTCCAGCCTGATTGCATATCTGATACGAATGATACATTGTACAGCGTCTTGGATACATATGCGTAAAGCGTTAAGCCAGAACCATTTACGGCGAAATACCCGGGCAACTGCACACTGTATCCAGGTACAGGTGATGAGTGTATCGAATAGGTTCCGTTTGGTATCATCAGCGTGGCGTTGTCTGAGTATACTGTATAATTCATCTTGTCGATGCTTATGTTAAGGGGATAAACCTCTGATCCTACCTCTTCTATCCTAACCGCATATCTTTTGAACAAGGGAAGAAACCGTATATTACTGGAATACCCGTCATATGAATTGTACATCTCCGGGCTATAATCCAAGTATATTACGGCTGAAGTTATGTTCTCTGAGGATCCTATGGAAAATGTCCTGTTATAATACGATCCTGCAGGAATCTCAAGGGTCAGGTTGTCTGAATATAAGGTGATGTTCTGCGATAGGAAGGATATCGCCAGATCGTTTGTGGAGATCTCGCTGGATGGATTGTGCAGTTCGAGTGTGAAATTGACATCGGTGAACGGCCTAGTATAGTGATAGCGGTAATGCACCGAAACGTTGACGTCCTCTCGGACGACCACATTGGAATACTGATAGGCAAACAGTAGTTCAGAGGAATTGGTTTCATAAAATATCCTGTATACGCCTGCAGGTATCTGGTCACGCAGCGTTACTGTCAGATTCGTGAACGAATCGATTTCAATGGGAGGAATATGCAGATAGCATAGTTTGTAATCCGTGATGTTTTCCACGAGATACACTGCCACAGAAAGATTTCCTGTAGACGCATAGAGAGCTTCTACCTCCACATCTACTGTATAATTCACGCCAGTCAGTATGCTGGATGGAAAATTTATGCGGATCAACGGCAGGGTGACCGATCCTGTAAAGGAGAATGTGGCTGTCCCCATGTCAGGGAAAGGCGGCACTGAAAAATATTCGGTTCTATTGAATATTTTTATCTCATAATTTCCCGTGAAGTTCATGCTGGAGCTGTATGTCCATACTGGAACCGCATACAGACCGCTGAAGCTGAAGGCCGAGGAAAAGATATCTGCCAGCGTCGCATTCACTCTGATCGGATTTCCTCCCGCGAAATATATATCCCCAGTATAGGGTCGAATCTTGCCGTCGACCTCGTAGCTCACGTTCACGGCCGCAAAGTAATGCACTGCCGACATCGTGGCTATGAAGGGCATAAGCGTAATATTGCCTGCATCAGAACCGGTATCCGCAACATAGGCCGATGATCTGTAAAGATATATGCCAGTCGTATCTGGATTCAGGAGGCCGTCCTGGAGATGAATCGGAACATCGTTGAGATCGAACTCTGAATCTACGCTATACATGGTGCTTCCATTCATATACAGATCAAAATAAGCTGGACCGAAGAGATAATAGGTATCATTGGCAATGGCCAGAATATTCACAGAATACACCATCATATCGCTTTCATTGCTCTCCACGTATATTTCCGGGATCGGATCAGGTTCTGGGTACGGAAGATGGAACGTGAAATTTGATTCTGACACATCGTTTGACTGATTAAGATGTATGTATTCTGATCTATTCTCATCCGTCAGATATACAGAAGCTGGATGGCTGGTATTCATGTATTCATATTTTATCGATATCAGAAGCTCGTATGGGTATCCAGACGCATTCCGTAAGGTCTGTAGTTCAACCCTACCTCCACTCTGATAGGTATCATTGTAATATCTATAAACGTCGTAATTGAATTCCGCTGATGTCCTTTGACCGAATACATGCGATCGGACAAGATATACTGTGGAATTTGTGGCAGTAAACTGGCATTCATCTCCTTTCTGCGAGATCTCTGAACTGTAAGAATATAATGTGGCTTCATTCAGGTACACCGATCCATTTCCGATTATGGTTGAATTGTAAAGTCGCAGCGATCCATTATCGACATCGATCGATGTCCAGTTGAGGTGAATCGTAGAATTGTACAGATCGAGAATCCCACTGACGTTTAGATAATGACCGTAGAGAAAGAAGTTCTCATCGGTTATATTCATTATAATCCCGGAGTTCACAGCAAGATTTCCGTACCAGTAATAATCTGAATGGGTTTCAGAGTCTCCTATGTCCATCGAACTAGCATTGGAATGCAATACGATACCCTGGAATATTAATAGGAATAAAACGATCAAGATTGGAAGAGATCCCTTCATGAGATCGGATTTTACGGACTTATTTATAAGCTTATTTATATTTTATCCAGATGAAAACTATTTACATAGCTCATATCTTTTAAAAATGAGGATCCGAAGCTTTAGTTTAGGAATAGCTCACAAACTGGCAAAGGACAAAATGGAAAAATAATCGATCAGAACTCTTGATACTGACCCAAATTAATTATTTCTCTGTCTCTTCATAATACACAGATTCCATCTGTAATGGATGGCGCATTGCGGCTCATATCCACGATGATAAGCAAACACTTAACTATCCGTAACTATTAGATATTTATGGAATTCATAGATGAGATCAGGCCTATCCTTGGCAAATACGTCATAACAAAGAAGGAGGATCTCATACCTTATATGAACGATGCCTCCTATTTCACAGGTGAGATGCCTCAAGCCGTCCTGTTGCCAGGTTCAACGCAGGATGTACAGAACATAATGAGGATTGCATATAAGTATGATGTTCCCGTCGTGGTCAAGGGAGGTGGATCTTCTCTTACCGGATCGTCTATACTCAAAACTGAGGGCGTGGTGATGTCCATGCTCAGGATGAATCATATACTTGATCTGAACCTGAATGATAAGTGCGTAACAGCTGAGCCTGGCGTCAGGCTGGATGATCTTGAACGCTTTCTGGAAAAATACGATCATTTCTATCCACCGGACCCAGCGAGTTCCCGTGCAGCCACCGTGGGCGGATCCATATCAACAAATGCAGGCGGCCTAAGAGGGGTGGCATACGGAGTTACCAAGGACTGGGTGCTTGGACTGGAGGTGGTCTTGGCTGATGGGACACTTGTGAAATTCGGAAACAAAACCCTGAAGCGATCCCTGGGCTATGATATGACTGCTCTCATGATAGGATCTGAGGGTACTCTGGGGGTCATCACAAAGGCATATCTGAAGATCTGGCCAAAACCAGAAAGGATAGCGAGGATTCTGGCATTCTTCAGAACAATAGACGACGCGGGAAGGGCAATCGCAGAGATCAAGGAACATATCATACCTGAGATGGCTGAATTCATGGACAAGATCTCTCTCGATTCAGTGCCGGATGCAATAAAATATCCACAGGGAACAAATTATGCATTGCTGCTGGACGCATCTGGATCAAAGGAGACGGTGCAGAGACGCAAAGAAGATATTGAGACCATCCTGAAGAAGTACGCCATAGAAACGAGGAGCACCATGGACGAAACGGAGATGAACAGGATATATCAGGCCAGAAAGGGACTATACGCCTCCATACTGAAGCTGAGGGAAAAGGAAGGAGAGTACATCGTCATAGGTGATATTGTAGTTCCCGTCTCAGAATTGCCTTCTGCATTAAAGGAGATCGAGATTGCAAGGGATCAGGACGGTATAAGGGCTGCATTGTTCGGTCACATAGGCGACGGAAACATACATGCAAATATATTTGCAGACCTTTCAGACAGCCAGTCTATGGAGAGAGTTAACAAATTCATGATGGACATGGCTATGATCTCAGTCAGGCATGGAGGAAGCGTCTCAGCTGAGCACGGGATAGGTATAGAGAAGAAAAAGCTCCTCGTTGAGGAGATGCGATTCAACGACAATATGCGGACATTGGAACTGATGAAATCGGTGAAGAAGATCTTCGATCCCAAGAACATACTGAACAGAGGTAATATATTTGACTAAGCTTCAGGATCTGATAGCGGAAGCTGGGAAATGCGTTAATTGTGGATTCTGTGAATCAGTATGTCCAACGCTGCCCGCTGCCGGTTTTCTTTCAACGAAGGGGGCAAGGGGGAGAGTTGATATTGCAAAGTTTTTCTACAAGGATGATAGCATAGATCCCTCTGCATCCTTCTATTCATGCGTTGACTGCTATGCCTGCCTAACAGTATGCCCTGCCGGGGTGAATGCCGGAAAGGTAAGTGAGATCGGAAGAATGATACTGGCGAAACAGGGGAAGGCACCTGAAATCGCTAAGATGATAGTGGAACTTACGATGAGATACAAGAATCCTCTGGGTGTGAGGGAGAAATGCGCCCAGTGGGCAAGAGGTATTGAGTTCGATGCTCCTGAAACGCTGCTCTATACCGGAAACATGTATCAGCTTATGGCATACCTAAGAAAATTTGGCAAACTGCGCAAATTCTTCGGTCAATACGAGGTTCAGCTGGCGTCATTCATAAGAAAACATCCCTCTTCAGTCTCAATATTTCGTGATCTTTACGATAAAGCTATGATGGACAAGATGAACGGATATCTGATCAACATTGTCAAACTTTTGAAGCAGAATGGCATAAAGTTTGGATATCTTGGATCCGAGGAGCCATATCCTGGAACATTCATATACGATCTCGGTTTTGAAGATGAGTTCAGAGATTATGCACGATACGTTTCTGAACTCTTCCGATCGAAGGGCGTGAAGAGAATAATAACGGTGGATCCCCATACATACGAGCTTTTGAAGTACATCTATCCTAGATACACTGAGTTCAATTTTGAGGTGGTATATTACATGGATCTGATCGGGACGCATAAGATCTCTGGAAAATACGCGGTGCATACACCATGCCACTTCTCAAGGTATTTCGATTTCTCCGAATACGTTGGCAGGATGTTCGATGTAAATGTGGAGGAGAATCCAACGAGATGCTGCGGTGGTCCAGATGAGCTTCTCTTTCCTGAGATCTCGGAAAATATATCAGAAAAGAGGTTCAATGAGCTCAGTAAAACAGGACTTCCCATAGTGACGGCATGCCCCATATGCTATGCAAATCTTGCCAAGGACGACAGTGTCACCGATATATCTTCAATTCTTCTCGCAGACGGAGAAAGGGTTTCATCTGCTTCTGTACATTGAACATTATTATGATCTTGTGACCTTTTCAGTCATTATACATCTGAGATATATGGCCAATCCCGGACCCTTTCATAATATCATTTATTAGTATCCTTAATGATATCATGCTGGTGATGTTTTGGACGAGGACCGGGTGAAAAAGCAGGAGGGTCTGATCAGGAGTGTTCTTTACAAGAACCTGATGGAAGATTATACGCCTTTCCCCCTTGACAAGAAGCTGGCGGTAAAATGGGCTGCTGGACTAAACGTTCCCAGAGGGGGGCGGGTGATCATTTACACATCATACATGTATCAGATGGCTTCCGTGTTCAAATCCTATGAAAAATATGTGCCAACTCTTGGTTCGCTTGGAAAATCAAGGATACTGGCATCCATAGGATCACGATTCATAAAACCAAGTGACGAAGACGTGGAGAGATCCGTGAAGATCCTCCAAAACATATACAGAATGGTGTCAAGAGTGAAGGCAGATGTGGGATATCTCTATGAGGAGGAACCTTACAGCGGATCGCTTCTCTATGAGCTTGGATTTCTGGATGAATTCAAGGAATATGGAAGGAAAGTTCTTCAATTCTTCAGAGAAAAGGGCGTCGAAGAGATAATTACCGTGGATCCCCATACAACAAACACGCTCGCAAACCTCAAGAAATACATCAATTTCGATATTCCGTTCAGGAATTATATATCAATGATAGGAACTGTCAAAGGTAGCGGTAAGTTCGTGATGCATGATTCCTGTCTATACTCGAGGTTTCTCGATATGTACGACACGGTGAGGGATAAGGCTAAATCCGCAGGCATCGAACTGATAGAGGATCCAACAGTCACAGGGAAGGGTGTCGGCTTCTGCTGTGGTGGTCCTGTTGGGCCTCTCAACGACGAATTGAGCAATAACATAGCCAGAGCCAGGGCCGCCGCCCTCAAATCAGTATATGAAAATGTGCTAGTTGCCTGCCCGCTTTGCTATGTTAATCTTGAACCATACTGCAACGTGAGGGATCTGGCGGAGGTGATAGAATGAACTGGGTGGAACTGATATCGATGGTTTCCGCCGGGAATTACAACGAAGTTGAGAGCATACTCAGAGAATATCCGTACATAGTTGAATTAGCCGATCATCTCAGAGAACAAAAGATGAAGGTCATCGAGAATCTGGGTACGTATGTTGACATTACGATGAGGAATGTGGAGAAGCTGGGCGGACATGCCTATCTGGCGAAGAATAAGGACGATGCCAGAAAGATCGCAGGGGAGATAGTTGGTGAAAACAAGACCGTTGTATTCTCGAAGACAAATGCAGCTTATGAGGTGGGATTGAGAGAGTATCTTGAATCAAGGCACAACGAGGTCTGGGAAACGGACCTTGGCGAGTATCTCGTGCAGATATCGAAGGGGTGGCCCACCCATATAGTTGCACCCGCACTTGATATGACCAGGGAAGATGCGGCTAAAGCCGTCAGAAAGATCGATCCAAGCATAAACGAAAACTCAAAAGTTGAAGATATCGTTGCGGCTGTGAGAAAATTCCTGATGACCAAATACGTTAAGGCGGATGTGGGCATAACTGGTGCAAACGCGGTAGCAGCAGATTCCGGTGCAATAGCCCTGGTGGAGAATGAGGGCAATATAAGGATCGATACGGTAATGCCCCAGGTCCATATATCAATCACCGGAATAGACAAGATAGTGCCTACACTCAGGGATGCTATGGATGAGGTCATGGTACAGGCGGCCTATGCAGGCATTTACCCGCCAACCTACATAAATGTGACCGCTGGCCCCAGTTCAACCGCAGACATCGAGCTCAAGCGGGTTTCACCTGCAACAGGACCAAAGGACTTCCATCTGATTCTTCTCGATGATGGAAGGATGGATGCGAGCCAGAACCCAGATCTCAAGGAGGCCCTTCTGTGCATCAAATGCGGACGCTGCTATTTTTCATGCCCCATATACCGCATCCTTGGAAAGGACTGGGTTTCCACAAAGTCTCCTTACAATGGTCCAACCGGCGTTATGTGGAACTACATAACAAATAAGGACCCATGGCCTGCGTCATACTGCGTTCATTCTGGTGGCTGCAAGGAAGTTTGCCCAATGAAGATCAATATACCGGAGGTCATCAAGTATATCAAATACATGGGATCAAAAAATCTCTGAAACCATTTATTATGAAAATATAATTTTATCATATCTCTTTAAGACGTCTAAATACGATAGGATAAAGTATGTCAGCATAATCTGTACTTAAAAGATCCACATGCGTGAGATAGAGATCCTTGAAAACGTTTTTCTGACAGACCTATACTGCGTCTACTTGAGCGATATAGAGGCTGTAGTTGTTTCAGATCTGCATCTCGGTTACGAGGAGGAGATGAACCTTCACGGACTGTTCCTGCCCAAGATACAGAGGGATCATGTGACTTCGATAATGGACAGGATAATAGAGAGATACGATCCGCAGAAGATCATAATCAACGGTGATTTCAAGCAGGAATTTTCAAAGAACCTTCCCAGTGAATGGACAGACGTCATATACTTCATAGAAAGGTACGATGATCGCGATCTCGTATTCATAAGGGGAAACCATGATAACTATCTTGCAACCATATTATCAAGGAAGAACCTTGGCATGCTGGATTTTTACGAAGACAGCAGATACTTCATATATCACGGAGATAGAGATATGGGCATAAAAAAGATAACCATACTCGGCCATGAGCATCCCTCTCTCGTCCTGAGGGATCGGGTCGGTGGAATGTACAAGCTGCCTGCATTCGCATTCAATTTCAAGCGTAATGTGATAATAACTCCCGCTATGAGTTTTTTTTCGTCTGGAACTGATCTCTCACAGTCATTGCTCAGCGAGGAACACTTCACACCCTCCCTGAAGGGTATGAAGCCGTCAAGCTTCAGGATCTTTGCAATAACTGACGAGTTCGGTCTCGTAGACTTTGGGTATCTTGATGATCTTCATAGCTCTGGAGAGCAGCAGATACGAGATCGCTGAAGTTATCGTAAAATTTTGAGAATATCCTTCCGAAATCCTGGCTCTCCTGGGATCTTGCAACGCTCTTCAGCGTCATGACGGGTATATTCATAACCTTGTTTATCATGGAATGTGCAAACGCTTCCAGATCCGATGCGGGTATCTCTGGATGCATTCGCCTGAACTTTTCCACCTCTATCTTCTGAACAACGGCCGCAAATCTATAGAAATCGGCAAATATTTCATCGATCATAAGATCCTTAACCTTATTCATCAGGGATTCCAACTCTGATTCAATTATCCTGTGGGCATCCTCCACACTCGTCTCTCTCATCGTTCCGTTCCTGTTTGATACAGCGTATATCTGATCTATAGTTATTATGTTAGCACCTGGCCGATCCTGGATGTTCCTTGGGTTTCCCAGATCTATGTACAGCTTTCCGTCAACGATGCAATCGCTGCTTATTATCGGAGTCTTGGCGGACGTAGCTGCTATAACGGCATCGTTTTTGACGATCAGATCACAGACATCATTCAGGGTCGTATAGCTGTAATTGTATCTGCTTGCCAGATCCTTCACATGATCTATATTCCTTCCCGCCACTGTAACCTCAAATTTTCCGCTGAGATATGGTGCAATCTCGCTTGCTATCATACCGTTTCCTATGATCAAAACCTTGGAAACCCCGCTGTGCACCAGAATATCGTAAACTATCGATGGTATGGATACTTTGCCTTTCGATATCTCTGTTTCAGAACGCACCTTCTTGCCCACTGATATAGCCTTCTGGAAGATCAATGACATAACCTTGTCTACCTTCCCATTTTTCAGAGAAAGATCATAGGCCTCCTTAACCTGCTTCAGTATTTCGTTCTCTCCAAGCGACATGGAATCAAGGCCTGCCGAGACCTCAAAGAGATGCTTGATGGCCTGATCATCGTGGCTCACGATAGGATTCATTCTGTCCAGTTCAGATGGATAATCTCCACGCAGGTATATCTCTACCCGATTGCATGTCAGCAATATCACATACTTTTTAATGCCATTTCTTTCCAACAGTTCTGACCAGTATTCATATGGATTGAGAACAGCTTGATTGAAAAATTGATTATTCCTTTTGAAATCCCACGAAATAAGAGTGAATATTTGCATTCAACCCATGATTGTTACCTGCGATTTAAATGGTTCCATTCGCATGTTCGTGCAGCAGAGCCAACGATCACTGCTTCAGGAAATCCAGCTCGTCCCTGTACTTTTCTCCTGAATCCGGGAATACGGTGAATATCTTACCATATCTCTCCTTCATTGTCCTTGCAGCAAAAAGATTTGCGCCAGAGGAGATACCGATGAGATCACCCGTTCTTTCGTAATATCTCTTTATCTCTCCCTTTGCCTGATCTTCATTCACATAAACTATTTCGTCGATAAGGTCTCCGTATCTGTCTATTATACCCCTATATTTGGATGAGAATGCGTTTCTCAGGCCATGTATATGTGAACCTGAGGAGGGCTGCACACCGATGATCCTTATGCCTGGATCCATCTCCTTGAAATATCTGGCTATGCCCGTTATCGTTCCACCTGTGCCGATTCCAGCTATTATCGCAGCAGGTTTTCCTTCAGCCTCAGCCATCTCCCTTGCAGTGGTGTAGTAATGAGCATCACTGTTTTTCGTGTTGGAATGCTGATTTAGCCAAACATAATTTCCAGTAGATACCATTTCGTTTACCGCTTTTATCGATCCCTCGGTACCCAACACAGCGGAGGTCTCTATCAGTTCTGATCCGTTACCCAGTATTGCCTGCTTCGTTGCACTGCTTGCGTTCTCTGGCAGGACTATCACGGACTTCAAGCCAAGCATACGGGCTATGCCGGATATGGCAAGGCCAGTATTCCCTGACGATGCCTCAATAATTATGCGATTGTCCAGATCACCGGCTTCCCTGAGGCTATATATCATATAAAATGCTGGTCTATCCTTTATGGAACCAAACCTGTTCCTCCACTCTATTTTTGCGAAGACACCCTCTTCAACTTGGACGAAAGGCGTATTGCCTATACCCATCCGGTGCATTGACTCGATGAGATCTTCAATCTGCGATCTAGCGCTGCTTCCGATCATGCGATCACGTTACCTGAACATTATCTTTCCTGATGAATCTCAGAACAGCGGCCATACCACCAAATGCCTGCTTCAGAAGCTTACCCTCCTCGCTCTGGTCCGATATTATCTCAACCTGCGCCCCCGATTCCTTCGCCAGCCTATAGAGATCCTCTATGAAATCATCCTCTGCAACCAGCTCCATGGGTGTACCATCTTTATCACAAACAGGCCATTCGTCAGGCTCCTGATTCAGTACAATTTCCGTCTGGCAAGTTGGGCACCTGTAGGTGTATCTGACTTTTCTGAGGCCCTCCGATATTAGCAGCAGATCGACCATCTTCTGCTCAAGCGCATCCCTGATGGCTTGCTCACCATAAATGGCCAGACCACCATCTGGCTTTCTGACCTCACGCAGGAACCTGTTCATCAGATCCTTTTCTTTGGATATTTTCATATCCTTTATCGATTCAGAGGCCTTTTCCACAAGCTCTCTCAGACCAGATTCGTCTGTATAGCCAACATCGAAGAGATCCTTTATCTTATCCTTAATTTCATTCCTGAGATAGTCCTTCTCAAAGAAATATTCCTTTGTTGCACCAGGTCCACCTAGAAATATGGCTCTTATGTCCTTTATCTTTGGCATGAATGCATTGTTGGCTATCTCGCCCACCTTCTTGAAAAATTCATTGGCGGCTATCTCGATAAGCCTTTCGAACCTTCGCGAAGACTGACCACCTTGATGGTGCTTGCTTGGAACCTGAGATTGAACGTTATCTACCACTTCAATCCTCGTACCATTGAGAAATCCAACTGTCGCCTCCTTTCTATCGATGACTATGAGGCCGTAAATTTCTTTTTCTTCCAGCATAGTCTTTAGCATCTCAAGATGAAACTCTGAATCGCATTTGTACATGAACGTAGTTATGGGTTCCGGCGGTTCTATTATCTTTGTGTACATCTCAGTCTGATCTCCCCTTGTTGCGATATGCCCCACAAAGAATACCAAGCCGTTTGGAGGTGGCGTCTTGTAATATTTCAACCTTGCCATGATCGATTCGATCGCAGCCAGAACGTTCTTTCTCGTTGATTTAGACTTTATATTTGAGGACGTCGAATACTCGTCCCTCAAATACGCAACCACATCCGATATCTGTTTATCTGGAGGGATATAGAGTGATATCAGCTCCGTACCACGACCATGAAGCTTGGAAAGTTCCTCAAGCGCCCGTTTAAATTCATATCTTCTTATCTGTTCATCATCTTCCATAAACAACACCTTCTAAACGAAGAAGTCAATTCGATGTGCAGAAAATAATTCCAGAGTTCAGATCAAAATTCTGCTGCACCGTCCCAAAACCCTGACTGCTGAATATGAATTTCAACGCATTGGAAATCGCTAACCATGTATTTTTATGGGATCGGTTCATTTTACTCATCGATATTCATTTAAACTATAATAGATCTTCCATGCTTCTCATGTAGTTTTCTGGGCGGTCGACCCTGTCAATTCTGATTCAATGATAATACCTGGATCTTAGCTCATTCGCCATTTTCAAAGTATTCGGTCAAGGACAGGATCGAGTCATATACAATAGAACTCATGAAATGATCCTAGTCTCTCCTTGAAAACAGTACTGCTGTGAAAACATCCCATATGATAAAATTTAAACATAGAGACAAAATATCGGTGGCGACTGCATTGTTATATGAATGGGGGGCCGTGGGGTAGCCTGGTATCCTTCCAGCTTCGGGAGCTGGAAACTCCGGTCCAAATCCGGACGGCCCCATGTTCTTCAGGTACAATTAGAATTATCTCGTCATGCATCGCGCTGCCATAATCCTGAATGCGGATAGAATTCCAGAATGGATGATCATACCGGAAATTTTTGAACTCAATATCACCTCAATTAAGATTAATGAGTCTGATCTCATCGCTCTCGCCCTTATATGTGCTGGTAAACAGAATCACGCTTGCAACGATCATGAATGGAATCAGATACATAGCAAAGAAAATGTTCACGCCTATTGCAATTTCCATGATCCTGGATGTCGATTCCCTGAGCCATATGAAGCCCATGGAAATGGTGGTGGTTGTCAGCAATTCCAGGGAGATCATGGGCAGAGCCTGTGTAAAAGAATATGTGCCAGCCTTTCCCTTGGGGGTCACTTTGAATGGCTTTCTTCTCTTGAGCAGAGCCGATATGAAGGATGAGGTGGCGGTGAACATTAGCAGGAGTTCAGCTCCTTGATGCAGGAAGAATCCTCTAGCACCGTAATTCATGAGACCATCAGAAACTGTGTAGTAATAGAATAGCATTGAATATATGAAGTATGGAAAATAGAAGAAAATAAAGAAAATCGGATATATGATCACGGTTATCAATCTGAAATCAAGAAACAGTATGAGCATTATTATAGATGCCAGCCGGATCGGGCCAACCCAGATCCAATAAAGCCATCCAGCCATATATTCTGCAAACACAGATGGCCTGAGCTTGAGACCTAGTAGAAGCCCTAGAGCCTGAAAACCACCAAGGGACCATCTGCCCTGTTGGGTCAGATAGGCGCTCACAGTTTCAGGAGGTTTACCGTACCATATGTCGGTTGAATCCAGATATATTATCTCCCATCCAAGGCTCTGCAGCATTATGGATGTAGCCAGATCCTCTGTGACGTTTTTTTCGTAGAATCCACCAACCGATCTTATCGCCGATATCCTCGCAACGAATCCAGATCCAAGAATAAAGGCAGATCTGCCATTTCTGGCTCTCATTATCTTCCTCAGGAAAACCTCCTGCTGAAAGAATGCAGATTCGCTTATCGATGTAGATATCGCAGTATAAGTCTGTGGTATCTGAACCACAGCCACATTCCTCCTCTCAAAATAGCTCATTATGCCATTGAAAAATCTTGGCGTAGGTCTCTGATCACTGTCAAACACTGCGATATATCCGTAAGAATCATCGATCTGTGACATCGCGTCGTTTATGGCGCCTGCTTTGAAACCTCTGCGATTACTCCGATGGACAAATTTTACGCCCATTTTATCACATATCTCCCTAAGATCAGAAACTATCTTCTCATCTGTTGAATCGTCCAGAAGCCACGTCTCGCCGTATATATTTGCCTTCTTAACCGCTATGATCGTCTTTTTCAGCATCTTCACATCCTCATTGTAACTGAGTATGAAGCTGACGACCCTCTCATCCCTGCATTCATGTAGAAGCTTCATGGTGTATCTGTCAGCTCCGAACATCTGCAGTTGAAAAATGACCACAGATGTTATGGAAACCAGAAGGAGTAGCCAGAACATATAGACCAGGGGTATCACATAAAGACTGCTTGAGGTGAAGTAGGCTGCAGCAATCGGCGATATGAAGAATATTAGAAACGAAAATAACTGATAATTGAATTTCATAGGAATTTTACCTTGATGATAGACGATTGCCCTGAGATATCTAAGTATATACTGGCGATCGTATAAGATGCCAAGATCTCCTCCACGTCCCTCAGCCCTCCCCAGTTTATCCAAAAAAGCCTGTTTCTATCGTTCCTCGCAAGAAGCGATGATATGCAGGAATTCCAAAATGTTTCTGTAAACTCCCTGTTGAATCCTCTTCTGTCCGAAATATATATATCAGATGCGCCCAACAGGAATATATCCAGATCGGTTATTCTTAAAACGCTGGAGAATATCTCGAATGCGAGTTGATCTCCAAGATTTACGGCATGTCTGGAATCTCCAACGATCATCCTATCCACGTTGGCGATAGCATAGAATTTGGTATCGCTGCACTTTGACTTAATATCCCCAGAGAAGGAAGAAAATGAAAAACTGGATATTATTACGGGAAATCTGTTTCTTTGCTCCCATTCTTTGCTGTCCCTGAACAGCCTGATCAGCGATGCATTGATCTTAGCTTTCTCAATTACAAGTTCGAAAACTCCGTATCTATCATTCAGAACATCTGTTAAAAACCAATCCTTATCCGTTCTCTGGAAAATGTTATCATGGAATTGAGATCCCTCATCATCCCTCATGCTGTTATATCGCATTGGTCAAACATCGGTATAATAGTTTCCACGAAGCGAATGAATTTCCTTCTCAGGAATGGCTCATAGATCCCATACTGATATTCTGCGATTGTATTTTAAAGAGTATTCAATAACCTATTGATCGAATTGAACGATTCCATAGTAATCTCATTAGGAGGATCCGTGATCTCCGGAGATCCAATTGACGCGGATTACATGAGGGATTTTGCCAGCCTTCTTGAATCTTCAAAGTACAGGAGGGTAGGCATAGTGACTGGAGGTGGCCGCACTGCCAGATCCTACATATCCGTGCTGAGGAAGCTCAATGTGAATGAGAATGTTTTGGATGAAATAGGGATCTATGCGACCAGAATGAACGCCCTCTCCATGGCCAGCCTTATGCCAGGATCCAATCCGATGATACCCTTTACCGTAGAGGAGGCCGTAAACCTGATGAACACTTATCGCTTTGTCATAATGGGTGGTACCGAACCTGGCCATACGACAGATACCGTGGCAGCACTTCTGTGCGAGCGAAGCGGTGTAAAGACGCTCATAAATGTGACCTCGGTGGACGGCGTATACGATATGGATCCCAATAAATTTGCCAACGCCAAGAGGTATGAGAGAATAGGATACAGGGAAGCAATAGCGCTTTCTACAAAGAGTTCAACTGGTGCTGGTCCGAACGTATTTATGGATATAACCGCACTAACAATAGCCATGAGATCAAGAATAAGGGTAATAGTCACATCTAGGGATCTGGCTAACTTAGAAAAAATACTAAATGGGGATCAGGCCATCTCCACCTTCATAGATGACGGTCAGAAGCTCTGATTCCAATGGTGATGTCCAGGTCAGATAAGGCTTGAATGGAATAGAGTGGACCACAAAAATTAGATAAATCGTAATCCACTGAAAGATGCATATACAGGAGGCATTTGATATGAAATATGCAACCGTGATAACCGTAGGAAATGAGATACTGAAAGGAAGAACCATCAACACAAATGCGGCTTTCATAGGGAATTTCCTGACGTATCATGGATATCAGGTTAGAAGAGGCATAGTTGTGATGGATGATCCAGACGAGATATGCTGGGCCTTTAAGACAGCATTGGAAACCTCGGATCTTGTGGTTTCATCTGGCGGACTAGGCCCAACATTCGATGATATGACCGTTGAGGCATTCGCAAAGTGCATAGGGCGGGATTTGATGGTGAACAGCGATGCGCTGGCCATGATCAGGAAGAAATATGGCACGGATCAGCTGACAGAACAGAGGATAAAGATGGCGAAGATGCCATCCGAATGCAGGCCGGTTGAGAATCCAGTTGGGACGGCCCCGGGTCTGCTCTGCAACATTGATGGTAAGAAGATCATAATTACGCCTGGTGTCCCAAGGGAAATGGAAGCCCTTCTGGAGGCTATGGAGAAGGACATAATAATACCCGATGTGCACTATTACGATACATCCATAATTATATCTGGAGTCATGGAAAGTCTATTCTCGCCATATGTAGATAAGCTGATGAAGGAATTCGAAGGTATATATGTAAAGAGTCATCCAAGGAATGTCGAAGTGAAAAACCCGGAGCTGGAGATTGAAATATCAGGTTACGGAGAAAATTATACGGAACTCAAGAGAAA
>NZ_JAGDXM010000013.1:49918-56366 GCF_023256435.1 Thermoplasma sp.
ATAGACGATGCAATAGCACGTGCCAAGGAATATGCACGGAATCTGGGCGGATCCGTGATCTGAATCCGTCCGGAATCTACCATTTCTGCTTCTGCGACCAGAAGGGATCTTGTAGACAATAATTATCAATTTTCATCCCTTCAAAAACATGATCTGAACCGCATATTGACGGCCATAATCTAGATTCTCATATGCTATTTTCATCTTCCATACAGTCAGATGATCCACCCGTAACGATAATTTTAAATTTTGTTCAGACTTAATTTCCTGATTTGAAAACACAGATCAGAATCGCGGCACTCATCGGATCAATTGTTTCTCTGTTTACTGCAGTATACGTATTCATTGCGTACGTATCGCCTTGGGTACCGTTCCTGTTTTATATGAAAGAATATCTCATATGGATCAATGCTCATACACATATGGTATTCTATCTCCTCATAGCCGCTGGTGTGATATTCGCATACATCTATTTTTCAGACACTTCGGCACCTTCCCCCAAAGTTGATCATTCCGGCTCCACGCCTGTTGAAGAGATCCAGCAGAAGAGCAATGCGGATCATGAATACCAGAATGTTGAAAAACCCAGCTTCAGGGAGATTAAGAAGTGGCCAAGTCAGTTTGATTACGCACAGGCCTTCCAGAACCTGACCTATTCTCTCTCTGAGGATCTGAAAAATTATAAACTGGTCAGGAACCCGAACGTGAAGATGGCTGGAAACACCATATATTCATCTGGAAACTATGGTATAATATTCAAACTGGAAAATGGCGGCTCATACTACGCAATAAAATGCTTCACTAAAGGATCCGATCTACACAGACGCTATTTTGAACTAGGCCGTCATCTGCAGGGGAAAAAGATCTCATGCCTGGTACACTTTGAATACATAGAAAATGGCGTGAGAACGATGAAGGATCCCAATCAGTATTATCCGGTTCTGAAAATGGATTGGGTTGATGGGGATTCGCTCTATACATTCCTGAAGAAAAACATAGACAACGGCAAAGAGATAAGAAGGATAGCGGGAGAATTCATGAACATGGTCATGGAACTCAAGAGAAATAATATGGCACATGGAGATCTTTCCAACGATAACATACTCGTGAGCAACGGCAGAATAGTATTCGTGGACTATGACGGTATGTATGTACCTGCGCTGAAAAATATGCCATCAAATGAGAACGGGCATGAAAACTTCCAGAGGCCCGACAGGAAGCCGGCTGATTTTTCCGAGGACATGGATGATTTCTCAGCCCTGGTGATCTATACATCCCTCTATGTGCTCTCACTGAGACCTGAGGCATGGAAGTTCAACGGAGACGATCCAGACGCGCTTCTATTCAGGAAGGCTGATTTTTTGAACCCGGATAAATCCGAAATCTTCGCATACATTAAAACCATGGGTGGAAAATCCTGGAAGCTCGCATCGATGATAATAAAGGCACTGAATGAGAGAGATCGGACGAATATAGATCTGAGGAAAGCTATTTCAGCGAAATGATCGCGAAGGTCACGTCATCGTTCTTCATATAACCCGAGTTTATCAGATCGCTTATGAAGTCGCGCTCATCGTCTGCATGATCCATCAATGCCTTCCACGGCCTATGTTCCGTATTTTTTAGGATCCAATGGGCCAGAGAATCCGTGGCCATTATCAGGATATCATTTTCTGAGATCTTTCCCTCCATGAAATTGGCCCACCTTATCGATCTTCTCGTTCTGAGCAGTGGATTTCCTGTCCATATCAGCTTCGGTGTGTTTCCAAATTCAGAGGCATTCTTCACAGGAAAGCTCTTCAGCCCGTCTGAAGATACAATGAAAAGGCAGGTATCACCAACTGCCACGGATCTGAATTCGTGTCCTGCAATTTCAAGCCCTAGAAATGTGGACATGGAACCCCTTGCAATTTTGTTCCTTACGAACCACCTCATATTATCCCATGGAAGCTTTGATCTCCACAAGCCAACTGCAGTTTCAACCATATCATCGATCTTCATGTCGTATTTTCCTTGAATAAAGGTCTCGACAAGAGATCTAGCCCATTCATTTGAAAAAACAGATTCCGAAGATCCATCTGCCATGGCAAAAAGACCTTTCTCCGTATCATAGGAGAAAGCGTCCTCGTATTCACTCTCACTGTTACCGATCTTCGGCTGATGGTAGTGGAATAATCTTATCATCCGTTCATTCCATCGAGCTTATTGCGCCTCTGGTACCTATGTCTATAAATTCTATCATCTGCTCAAGCTGAGCATTAAACACATAGGATCTGGATCCATCCTTTATTTCTGGAAAAGTTTCAATTGCATAATTTATATACTTCGTTGGCAGAACGCTCGACATGCGGAACAGCGATCTGGCGTACATATCATTGGGAAGCTGGTTCTCAGAGTACGGGAATGAAAGAGGTGCCGAATTCTCAGTGGACAGATGACAGTTCCATATGAGGGGATTGCCATCTTCGGTCTCCATGCTCATTATGGACTGAGCCACAGGATAGGGATCACCATCTGTAGACTGTCCGTCCGTTATATTTATGACCACGGGGGGATATGATGATGGGTGATCATTAATCCAGCTTTCTATCGCCTCCTTCGCCATGTTCAGCGCTTTGACCATGGGTGTATCGCTGTTGGCAACGGGCTCAAACCAGACACCAAATTCGTATTCAACATCAACTGTTCCGCCAGACCCATCAGGAACCTTCATCATCCTCTTCTCAGTTCTGATTGGATTGTCGGCAAGTTTGGAGACCGGCACCACGCCCCCCTCAAGAAGATATGAAGCCTTGCCCTTTTCTCCACCATAGCCTATGACACCAACATAGAAGTAATCGCGAACTCCGTCATTCTTGGTGCATCTCATTATCAGCTCTCCTATCTGCCTGTTTATAGCATCGGCCGCTTCTTTTGCCTTAGATTCATTACCTCCCGCCATCTTCCTTATCATAGATCTTGACTGGTCAATCAGAAAGATAAAGAGGCCCGGGTTCCTTCTGCTTATTTCAGCGTCATACATTGTTATTAATAAACGTCATACATTAATAAATATTTTGTTTCACTGCATTTTTATCTTAAAATATGGATTTTTAATATCTGTCTCCTTATAGACTATGGAACTGGAATCGGCGATGAGTTCTCTGATTCTATCGTCCGATATCACGTTGTGCCTCATGCCATTCTTGTAAATTATGGCCGTACGCAGTATGTCAGACGGAAGCTTTAATATATCTTTGATGTAGGAGGGCATCATCCTCAGGATGAATCTCTGGGCATTCATCATGATGTCTCCTTTAAAGCCCACCGCTTTCACATTATGAAGTCTATCATGAAGCCATTTATAAGCATAGAATGAATAATAGCCATACGCAGTAAGAGCCTGGATTATTGCTGGATTGACCTTTGTCTTTGCGACAGGTGTGAGTATGTCATATCTAGACCAGTCGAGGGTGAATATACCTCTGTTCTTTAAGGCATCGAGGAAGATTCTCGTTCCAGGCAGCGGAGTATATGTGCTGATCTGAATCGCATCTATACCTGCACGGGCCAGTGCTCTTGAGAACTTTATTGTTTTTATCATATCGCTGAATCTCTCGTAAGGTGCCCCTAGCATCATCCCACCGAGGACAACGACGTTATTCTGATTGAGTACTCTTACAGCATTTATCGATGAGCTTGTCATTATACCTTTGTGCATCGCCTTCAGGATCTCCTCGCTCCCAGATTCTATTCCCAGGAAGGCTATTGTGAGCCCAGCTCTGCTTGCCTTCTTAATCAGTTCAGGGTTCTTAGCGGTGACATCGGCCCGCATCTGGACGATGAACTTGAGCCCAAGATCCTCGTCTATTATCCTGTCAAACAGATCCGATCTCTGTTTGATGTTTGGATACACTATGAATATATCATCGGTGAAAAATACCCATCGGTAACCCAGTTTTTTCACAGTTCTGAGCTCCTCCATTATGCGGTCATTTGATTTATTTCGCCATTTGTTTCCCCATGTGGGTGTGACGGAGCAGAAATCGCATGCGTATGGACAACCTCTGGAAGTTTCAACAGTGGCTACGCTTCCCTCCCCGAAGACCTTGAATGTATACTTATCCTTCTCGACAAGATCGAAGGCCGGTATGGGCAACCTATCAAGATCATCGATGAGTTCTCTCCTCTCTGTGCGAATTTTCAGATTTCCGCTTTTATATATGATGCCAGGAATGTCTGAGAAATCTCGCCCGTCCCTGTAATGATCCAGTATATCTCTGAATGTCTCATCGCCCTCTCCGAGAACTATAACGTCGAATCCGTTGTCAAGCAGTTCGCCTGGTACAAAAGTTGCTTGATGCCCTCCAGCTACCGCAAGCGGATCGTAAATTTTCTTTATGCGTTTTATCAGATCCTGAGAGAATGCATGCGCGGCGGTCGCATGAAGCGTTATTCCGATTACATCAGGCCTCCATCCATCGACGTATTTTACCATATCATCCATACTTAGATCATCGGCTTCCATATCGATGATCCTAACGTCGCTGATGCCTACGGATCTTGCCTGAGCAGCCAGAACCTGAAGCCCAAGCGGAGTTGGAAGAAAACCGAACTTTGTGGTGTAACCACTCCCAGTTGGATTTAGAGGCTTTATCAGTAAAACTTTCATAACTTAATAATTCGTTATAATATAAACGCATTATTGAAGATTTAAACTACATATTATTGATCCGCCAGATCCTCATTCGATATGAAAATATCATATAGTCTCTAGGCTATTTGATTGAAAACGATCTTTAATTTAATTGTGAAATCTCAATATTATAGAGGATTCTTCTTTTTTTCCAGTACCCGGATGTTTTCAATTTTCGTCTCAGGATAATTGCCAGTTTCGTCCTTTTCCAGATACTTCACCATGTCCCATATGTTTAGCAGCGCACCGGAGACGCAGTTAATGGCCTCCATTTCTATGCCTGTCTTGTACGTTGTTGTCAGTGTGCATGAAACTTCAACATAATCCTCACCAGTTTTAAAATCTACATCCACTCCCTCAATCGGTATATTATGACAATATGGTATATTCAGAAATGTATTCTTAGCATGCTGTGTCCCCACGACGCGGCTCACCTCAAATACGTCGCCCTTTTTCACATTATGTTCTTTTATTGCCTTAATCGTCGATTTCCTGAGATGTATTCTTCCGACGGCAGTAGCTGTCCTGATGCTTATATCTTTTTCTGATATATTTATCATTGCTGCAGTATATTTTCATTGGATTTAACTCTTTAATACTGAATGAAGCAAAGATAGATATCGATACTAAACTGTTACTGATATATGGAACAAAAGGTGCATCATGGTGAAAGGCACTATAATTTAAGAATAAAGATCATCACTGTATCAAGCACAAGGACCCTGGAAACAGATGAATCTGGAAAAATACTTGCTGAACTATTCAAAAATTACAGGGTGAAGAGATCGCTGGTTAAAGATGATCCAGTACAGATACTGTCTGAGCTGTTTATTGACTTTAGCGAGTATGATGCTTTCGTTTATAATGGGGGAACCGGTGTAAGCAGATATGATGTTACTTCAACAACCCTGAGAAAGGTTGCCGATAAACAGGTGGCTGGTTTCGGAGAGATTTTCCGGAGGAGAAGCGAGGAACAGGCTGGAATTTTCGCCTATCTCTCATCGGCGGATCTCTTTATAATCTTTGGAAAACCTGTTTTCTCCCTTCCGGGTTCTCCCAAAGCACAGGATATAGGTGCGCACTTGATACTTGAACTGATCGACCATATAATATATGAAACAAGGAAGGAATGAACAGTATTCACATAGAACGCATTTTCATTAAGAATTTTCAAGTTGGCAGCTACGTGTTTCATTTTGAGAAAGCATATCCTTCACTCCAACTTCTCCAAGTTTATGATCTACTTATCCTTCAAGGCTAGCAGAGCTGGTAGGAGGGCAGTGAAAGTAGATCCTAGGAACACTTCCAAGACATGTGCTAGATGCTGTTATGTAAAGAAATATCTAACTTTATCAGACCGTGTATTCTCATGTCCTAAATGCGGTTTGACTGCAGACCATGATTATGATGCTTCTCTAAATATTATTCATGCGGGGTCGGCACTGCCCTCAGAGCCTGTGCACAGGGAACCCCTGTTATATATTCCCTTCTCAGCGGGGGTGTATGCGAAATGAAGCTTAAGCGAAGTAACTGTTTTAAGCATGTATCTAGTATTCCATTATGCATGATAAGGCCGTTTCACCGATCATAGCCACGATACTACTGATCGCTATAACGGTCACCTTGGCTGCAACTTTCTATACAGAGGTGTCACCATATTTTTCTCAAAACCAGTATTTTACCCCTCAAGCTCAGATACAGGTCATAGCTGGAAACCAGACTCACGCATATGCCTATTACATTTATGTATCGTATTTTCCGGGATCGCTGGCT